>VBAK01000124.1 GCA_005882275.1 Candidatus Segetimicrobium genomatis | reverse complement strand
AAAGGATTGCCGTTGAGCTGATCCGCGACGTGGGGTTCGATCCTGTAGACGCCGGACCCTTACGGATCGCCCGTTACATCGAGCCGTTTGCGCTGCTGGTCGGCCAGCTGGCGTACGAGGGAAAAGGGGGCCCCGAACTGGCGTACCGGTTCGAGCGGTTGGCGAAATAGGATGACCACATGATAGCGAAATCCTGTTCGCCTTCAAAACTTCTCGCGGCGCTAGGGAAGGAACCACAAAATTGAGAAACGAACGTCGCGTCTGAACCGCGCTCACCAGCATCACGTGAGACAAGTGAGGTGGACCATGCGACCGAAGATGGTGGGGGGAGCCCCACAAACTAGAAAAGGCATGAACATGAAGCCCGGAACCTTTATCAAACTTGCATTCTCGATCCTCGTGTGCTGGTTATTGTTTATCGGAAGTGAAAACAGCGTTGCCTCTCCCGACGTTGGAGAACTCGGTCCGCTGATCCCGTTTCACAAGGACGCGATTGCTGCCGGGCTAGCATGGTCTCCTGAGAGCCCTCCCAAAATTTGTTTCTGGATGAGACCGGCGGAATATAGGGGGACCGACCTCGTCGATCCAACCCCCGGCCCTCTCGGCACACTGAAGCTACAATTTCAACAACTCGTGTATGGGGGGTTTCCCTTAAGCCGAGGCCCACACGGACTCGATGAAAGTGTTACCACGCGCATCAAGGACGACATCCCCCGCGACAATGCCTTGTGTTTTGCGTTGACGCACCCGGATGCCTTCAAGAGTACTGGCAAGTATAATGTGGACGAGTTAACTGCTGACGACTTTGCGATGAACGCCGCAGCCTTCTCGAACGCCGGGCATTCCAAAGGGTTGCATTATAATGTCTTCTGTTCTGGACAGGTGGTGCTGCCCAATGGCCGGTGGTGCGTGGTTGGGGGAACCGATAAAGCGGGCAACATCGGGATAAGGAAGATCAATCTCTTTGATCCAGCAACAGAAACGTGGCTTCCCAGGCCGATGCCCCCGGTCAAAGCTGACTATCTGGCTGACCCCAACGGTTTACGCCCTCATTCCGACCCACTTATTGAGCTGAACACGGACCCCCCTCTCCCTTCCGATATGAGGTATCGACGTTGGTATCCCACTGCCGTTACACTGCCCGATGGCAGAGTCCTCATTCTCTCTGGGACAGACGAGGACGCCAGTCTCGGACCGGCTCACGCAGCCGAGACGAAAGTGAGACAGGCAGTGCCGGAAGTCTATGACCCTGAGACCGATGCGAGCATTCCCCTCGAGAATGCCAGAAAACTGCATCAGATGTACCCTCGAGCCTATGTAGTGCAGACTGGGCCGAGGCGAGACAACTGGAAGGTAGCGGTCATAGGAGAAGTTGAACCTCCACTGCCTACGGGGGACGCCCTTCGACAATTCGATCCGTTTCACTACAATGGGAACACGTCTTATCTGGACGTCTTGAGCGCGCTAGCCGATCCCAATCGCGATCAGCCGGCTGAGAACCATTGGGAGTTCGTAAACACAGCCTCAATGGTTCATGATAATGGCGCGGGCGCCCAAATCTGGGAGACCGATAGCAAAGGAGACGCCACATCGCAAAAGGTCGTGTTATTTGGTGGTGAGTGTGGTGCTGGGGCAGTTGCTTGTGACCAACGAACGGTCGAGATGATCGATTTCCAAAGCGCGGCTCCCCAGTGGATACGGCAGGCTAATCTCATTCAACCAGCAACCCAAAACAACGCAGTCGTATTGCCAACCGGACAGGTGCTCGTGTTCGGAGGTAACGTCGGTCGAGGGAGATGTGGACCTCCACTGAGGCCGTGGGGCAACAGTTTTTATTTCCAGATGTTTGATCCTGAACTCGGCACGATCACACCGCTAGTCCAAACGAGGATCCCGCGGCATGATCACTCAACGGGAGTGCTGTTGCCCGATGGGACGGTAATCACCATGGGTGGAAACAGGACCGATTTGGCCAATGACCCCTGCCAAACGGGACTGGATAAAGGCGTCCCTGTCGCGCAAATCTACAAACCTGCCTATTTGTTCAAGGGACCTCGGCCGAGCATCGACGAGGCGCCTGATGAAATTTCATATAAGGCGCGGTTCGTCATCCGAGTGACTGGCGGATCGGACCAGATTGGATCCGTTGCCATCATACGGATAGGACCGGTGACCCACAACTGGGATTGGGGCAATAGGTATGTGAGGCTGTGGTTTAAGCAGAAAGACAACGGAGAAGTGATTGTCCAGGCGCCTGCAAGACCGGGGCTCGCAGTGCCAGGGTACTACATGCTCTTCGTGATAAGTGATGAGGGGGTCCCGAGTGTGGCAAAGTTAGTACACCTTGGCCGGGGCCAAGACAGGGGCGGTAACGGGGACTGAAACCGGGTCGTGGAGCCGACGCGATTCTTCGCAAACCCTTGCGACATAAGGCTTGGCGCGCCCGGAGGGATTCGAACCCCCGACCCGCTGCTTCGAAGGCAGCTGCTCTATCCCCTGAGCTACGGGCGCGCAAAACCCACTCTACCACACGACCCGTCCCCCTCCAAGAGTTGCGCGGGTTGACCAATCATTACGGAAAGGCGAAACCGGCCGGTTGGTGGAATCCCAGCTGCGGGGCGTGTATCCCCCCCCCGTACTGAGGTCAGGGAAACATTCATCAGGGGTGAATAAATGGAAACGAAGCTGATCTTCGAGAAAGAGCGGGAGACCAAGAATACGATCCGGTACCAGGAGAAGCCGGCCGAAGGCCAGCCGCCGATCATCGGGACGCTCTACGTCGCGAAATTTTGGGCCAGCGGCGCCGATCGGGTCACCGTGACGCTGAGCAAGGAAGGCTAGGCCGGAGGTCGACCGCATGACGGGGGCAGCGTCGGAAGGAGCCGCGATCCGCGGGCCGCGCGTATGGCTTCGGGCTTTTGTGGGTTTCTACCCGCCGCGGGAAAGCACGGCGTCGCAACTCGATCCCGTGGCGAAGTTTCTGTTCTCCGCCCGCAGCGTCATCCTGGTCATCTCCGCCCAGGCGGCCATCATCGCCGGGCTGCTGGCGGCGGGCGCGGGCCGGTTCGATGGGGCGGCCTTCGTCCTCGTGCTGATCGGACTCGTGACGGCCCATGCGCTCAGCAACCTGAGCAATGATTACTTCGGGCACAGGCGGGGCCACGACACGCCCGACTCGCCCCGGATGCGATACACGATCCATCCCATCGCCAGCGGCCTCCTCGACGGGAAGAGCCTGCTGGTGGGCCTCGGGATCCTTGCGGTCATCGGCGCGGGGGTCGTGCTGTACTTCTGGGCGGTTCGCGGCCCCCTGGCCCTGGGGTTCGCCCTGGCCGGGCTGGCGCTGCTCTATCTGTACGACGCCGCGCCCCGACCCCTGAAAAGCCTCGGCCTCGGGGAGATCGCCGCTTTCATCGTCTGGGGGCCCCTGATGGTGGGAGGCGGATACTATGTGATGACCGGCCGGCTGTCGCCGACGCCGTTCCTCGTGTCGGTGCCGTATGGGCTCGGGGTGATGTCCATCCTCATCGGCAAGCACATCGACCAGGCGGAGTTCGACCGAAGCCACGGCCAGCGCACGCTGCCGGTGGCGTTGGGTGAGGAGCGCGCGCGCGCGCTCAACCGGGCCATCATCGCGGCGATGTACGTCGTGGTGGCGGCGCTCATCGCGGCGGGCAGGCTCACCCCGTTCGCCGCGCTCGTCGTCCTCGCTCTGCCGAGAGCCGGCCGCGCCCTCGCCGTGACGGCCCGACCCAAACCCGCCGCACCACCGCCGGGGTATGTCGGGTGGCCCCTCTGGTACCACCGGGTCTCTCTTGTCCACAACCGCCTGTTCGGCTGGAGCTATATCGCCGGGCTCGCCGCCGGCGCACTCGTTGCCGGAGGACGCCCGGGCTAGCGGGGAACCCGAATCGAGCAGTGCGCCATCGGACTGAGTCCACAGCCCCGGGTCGGGCGCGCCTCGGCCGCGGGAAGGGGGGAGATTCGTGCGAATATTCAGAGTCCAGTCGGAGCAGGCCAAACTTCCGGATAATCCGGAGTATTTCAGCGGCGCGGTCCGCCAGCAGCGCCTGAACCAGACGAAGGAACCCGGGGGCGTCGATCTCATCGCCGTCTTCTTCGCGCCCGGAGCGCGGACGCGCCCCCATATTCACACGACGGATCAGGTGCTCACCGTGGTCGAAGGCGAGGGGATCGTCGCGACCGAGCAGGAGCGGCGTCTCATCCGGCCGGGAGATATCGTCGTCATCCCCGGGGGCCGGTGGCACTGGCACGGCGCCACGCCGGCCTCCGCGATGTGCCATGTCTCCGCGCGGCCCGGCGGCCCCACGAACTGGTCCGCGCCGCTGCGAGACTGGGAGACCTATATGCAGGGAGCCCGCTCTTGACTTCGCAATCACCCTCGGTCCATTGTCGAACGCCTGATCACTTTGATCCGGGTATATATATCCCGGGCGCCCCAGGCGCGGAAGGCGCAGAGGTCGGTGCCGCGCCGGGATGGCAGGGCGAAGTCAAGGATCGAGGACAGGTGGACCGCAATGCGGAGGCGGGCGTTGGAGGGCGCCGTGCGCGCGGCGACCCGGAGGACCAGGCGCAAGACCTGGGGCGGGGTGAGCCCGATCCCGCATGCCCCCTCGATCCGCGGCGTCCAGAAATTGACCAGGAAGCGCGCGCCGGCGCCTCCCACGGCGGCGAGGTTTCCAGGCTTTGCGTATAACGGCGGCCCCGTCATCGCCTCCCCACAGGTCTACACGAGCTTCTGGGGCCCGTTGTGGACGCAGGATCAGGCGCACAAATCCCGCGCCGACCGGCTGAGCCGGTTCCACGCGGACCTGCTCCAGAGCGGCTTCATGAACGTATTGAGCCAGTACGGCGTGGGGCACGGGGCGGGGGCGGCCGGCGCCTTCGTCCGGGCGACGTTTATCGGCAGCGTGCCCGGCACGCTCACCGACGCCGGCATCCAGGCCCTCATCCAGTCATCTATCATTGACGGCGTCCTCCCGGAGCCGACCACTCCATCGATCATCGCGCTCATCATCTACCTCGACGAGACGATCGGCGTGGACGATGCGCCGAATGGGCTGGTGCTCTGCGAGGCGGCCAACGACACCGCGTTCGGCTACCACAACTTTTTCACGACCGCCGCGGGCAACCCGTTCTACTATGCGATCGTCCCGGCGCTGAGCGATGCCTGCCTCGAAGAGTCGTGCCCGGGGAACGATGCCGGCTGCTCCCTCCATCTCTCCGAAACGCAGGAACAGCGCCTGACGCAGGTGGCCAGCCACGAGTTCGCGGAGATGACCACCGATCCGCAGTTGAACGCGTGGGTCGATCCCGCGAACGGCGAGAACGGGGACATCTGCAATGGCGAGTCGGACCCTCTCATTGTGGGGGCGAACACCTGGACCGTGCAGCGGATTTACAGCAAGGTCGACGACGTCAACAGCGGCGGCAGGGTGTTCTGCCTGAGCCAGGCTCCGGATCCCAGGCCGAGGGTGAGCCCCGGCCCCACCGATCGTCCTACCCGCGCCTGATCCCGGCGGCGCCGTTTCTCACCGCCCGCCGAACCCCCTACGCCCGCCTCTTTCGGGCCGCGATCCTCTCGCCGAGCACGGCCGCGTCCTCCGCGACGCCGAGGAAGGTCGCCGACCTGCGCTTGCGCTGGAAATGCACACCCATGAAGTGCAGCCCTTCCACGGCCGTGCTGGTGCCGCCTTGCTGGATGGGGAAACCCAGATCGTCGAATGCCGACGGCAACCTGACCCAACTCGCGTAGTCGGGCCGGAAGCCGGATGTACAGATGACGGCGCCGAACCCTGTGAGGTCCAGGCGCTCCGCGGGGCGTGCGCGGAACGGCGGCGGCGGCGGCATCTCAGGCGGCGCGACGCCCCGGGCGCCGCAGCTCTTCCGAATCAACCCGCACAGGTCGGCATACCGGGCGTCGCCAAAGGCCACGCACTCAGCCAGGTCGGGCGCAAAATGCGCCACGCCGTCTTCGACCCCGATCAGGTGCCCAAGCATGTTGACGCCCAACGTTTGCAGGGTCCGGTAATTGAGGTCGTGGCCTCCCCGACCTCCGCTGGCCTGCGGGTTGGCCCCGAGTCGCGCCCGCGGGCTTGGAAGATCGGCCAGGGTGGTTTCAAAGAACGGGGTCTCCACCGCCCATGCGATGGTGTCACGGCCTTCGAGCCGCCGGGGGATCCACGGCGCGCGCCCACAGGCGATGGACGTGTCCCGCCCGGCTTCGACGAGCTCCTCGGCCAGCTGGCAGCCGGTCTGCCCGCTGCCGACCACGAGCACCGGTCCCGGCGGAAGCCCCCGGGGGTTCGTGTAGTCCTCGGCGTCGATCACATGGAGTGATGCCGGCAACTGGGCGGCGGCGGGAGGGCGATGCGGCTTCTGGTACCCGCCCGAGGCGAGCACGACCTGCCGGGCGCGGAACGTGCCCGCCGATGTCCGCAGGACGAACCCGCCGTCATCGTCTGCGTCCAGCGCCGAGACATTGACTCCCCCGCGCACCGGCGCCCCGAAGCTGCCCGCGTAGTCCACGAGATGAGCCACAATGTCGTCTCTGGGCATGAAGCCGTCCGGATCCCCACCGCGGTAAGGCGCGCCCGGCAGCCGCACCGTCCAGTTGGGGATGACCAGGCAGAAACTGTCCCAGCGGCCGCGCCACGTCTCGCCGACCCGCCCGCGCTCCAGGACAACATGCTCGATCCCCGCGTGGCGGAGCTCGTGGCTGATCGAGAGCCCCGCCTGGCCGGCGCCGACGACGGCAACGTCCACGGTTTCGGTCATGATCCCCCCTCCCGGCGATCCGAGAGACGCGCCGGGTCCAAGGCCGTCACATCAGGTCGATGACCGGATGCAGCTCGACGCCGTTCGGCGCCACGCCTTTTTGCCCGTGGATTTCATCGAAGAACAGCACCCCGGTCACGGTCGCGAGCGGGCTGCCTGGGATCCGGGCGAAGTGGGTGGTCGAGGGCATCCCGAACCGCCGGATGAACGCCGCCCGGGCCCCGGCGATCCGCGCCCGCACGCGCGAGCCTTGGGCGCAGGCGGAGTCCGGGATCTCGGCGATCATGGTGGCACCATTTCGCGGATCCGCGATCACCACGTGGAAGTCGCTGTCGGCCTCCTCCTTGACGTACAGGAGCCTGGCCCGGACGGCGTACGTGACGCGCTCAGCCGCCGTCCTGCCGAGCGCGCCCGAGAGCATCGCCGGCGCCGGCAGAGCCCGGAGCGCGTCAACCTGTCTCTGCCGCGGCGTGAGATCGACCTGCCCGGCCCCGGGATCCGTCAGTGTCTTGACGCCCCAGCGCCAGGCGCCGCAGCCCGTGTGCGCTGTCTCTCCCGGCGCGGGCATGATCCAACCGGCCGCCGCCAGGACCAGCCCGGCGAAGAAGCAAGCCGCTGAGCGACACATCGTCATCCTCCTGTGCCCGCCGTACACGTCCCTGCTCGGAGGCTACAGGGGGACCTCGGCCCAGGTCGTTCCCGTCGCATCCGTGTACAGCGAGTCGAGTTTTACCGCGCGAAAGTCCGGATCGGTGCTGAGCGTGTCGAAGTGGGCGAGCTTGTCGATCTCGTAGATAAAGAGGCGGTTGGGAGTGCCGGACGTCGTGGACGCATAATACTTGAAGTTCCGGCCGCCGTGCTTTTGAACGACCGTCTTGAGCCTGCGCAGCTCGTCTTTGGCCCGCTCCTTCTGATCAGGGTGAATCTGAAACATGTAGTGAACAATCATCCACGCCACCCCCGCGGTCGACTTGCCTCAATCGATATGACATGGTGCGCGCGATCTCCTGGCACAGGAGGACGCCCCGGAGCGAGAGAACCCCCTCTACCATCGGACGATGAGCATCTACCGCCGTTACGCCGAGGCCTACGTCAAGGCCGGCCAGGGCCGCTGGAGCCTGCAGCTCATTCCCTGGGTCATGAACGTGTTCGACCGCCAGGGGGCCGCCCCGGGTTCCCTGGTCGACGTGGCGTGCGGCCCCGGGGAGTTCGCCCTGGCCATGGCCCAGCGCGGGCTGCGGGTCACCGCGGTGGACCAGTCTCCCGAGATGCTCGAGATCGCGCGGCGCAGCGCGAAGGAGAAGGAGATCGCGGTGACCTTTCTCGAGCAGGACATGCGCGACCTCGCGCTCCCCGCGCCCGTCGACGCCGCGACCTGCTTCTACGACAGCCTCAACTACCTGACCACCGACGCGGACTTCAGGCGGGCCCTGAGGGCGGTCGCCGGCGCGCTGCGGCCCGGCGGCCTCTTCCTTTTCGACATGAACACGATCCAGGGGCTGGCGACGCGGTGGGGCAACCGGGTCTGGGTGATCCAGGACAACGAAGAGGCGCTCGAGGTCGATCAGAGCGACTTCGACTACGACGCCGGGATCGCGACGCTCACGGTCAACGCGTTCCTGCGCCGGGAGCGGGATCTCTACGAGCGGGTGCGGGAGATCCACCGGGAGCGCGGGTACCCGGTGCCGGCGATCGACGCGGAGCTCGGCGCCGCCGGGTTCGAGGTCCTCGGGCGGTGGGCCAGCCCCGAGTTCGCGCCGGTCGCCCCGCAGACCGGTCGGGTCTTTTACGCGGCTCGCCGGACTGAGCCCCCCCGCAGCCGCTGACCCGCCGCCCGGCGCGCCGCTCCTACTCCGGACCCTGACTGCCCGCAGGGCCGGCCGCGCCCTCCAGCAGGCTGATGAAGGTGCGGGCGTTCCTCGCCATGTTCCCCCGGACGTGGTTGTTGAACATCGCGAAGAGCCGGCGAACCCGCGCGGCGGAGCGTTCCACGACCTCCGCCCACGGGCGCAGTTCGTCAACCGAGTACTCGTAGTCGTACCGCTCCTCGGTGCTGGCGCCCGCGCGCCCCCACCCGGCCCGGTTGCGGCCGTGGAATCTGATCACCGCCCAGTCCGCGGTCACCGCCTCCACCGCCGGCATCAGGCGCGGCAGGTCCGGCAGGTCCACCATCACGTACGCCAGCCCTTCCCGCGCGAGGAACTCCATCGCGTCCGGGTGCCGCGCCCAGTCGCGGTTCCTGAACTCGACGGCGAGATGGCAGCCGGTGAGCTCGCGCTTCCACCCCAGCATCGCCTCCAGGACGTCGGGGGAATACGCGGCGCCGGGCGGGAGCTGGAAGAGCACGTAGCCGAGTTTGCCGGCGCGGGCGAGCGGGTCGAGGAACGCCCGGAAATGATCCCAGCAGGCGTTCAGGAACTCCTCGGGCACGTCCCCGAGGCGCAGCTCCGCGGTCTCGCGAAGCCGCTCGGGCAGGAGCGCGGCAAACCCGGGCGGGAGGCGCTGGACCTGCGCCCCGTGGCCGGTGAACAGGCCAAACGCTTTGGCGTGCATGATGAACCCCGGGGGGGTCGCCTCGGCCCACTTCTGGCTGTAGGCGGGCGGCAGCAGGGCGAAGTAGGACGCGTCGACTTCGACGGTGGGAAACTGGGTGGTGTAGTATCGAAGCCGGTCCTCCGCCCGGCGGATGGCGCGAGGATAGAAGTCGCTCTTGATGAACGACTTCTCCGCCCACGAGCAGGTGCCGACGTAGAGGCGCTCCCGGACCGGAGCGGCGGTCGACTCGGGCAGCAGCGAAGTCTGGGACGCTTCGGGCATGCTATCGTCCGCCGGCGAAGAGATGGAGCACCATGGCGATGTGCTTGATCCCCTCGATGTAATCGGCGATCCGGATGTTTTCGTTGGGCGCGTGACCGTTGCTGTTGGCGTAGCCCACCCCGGTGCCGATCGTCGGAATGCCCTGCGCGCCGGTAAGCACGTGCATGGGGCCCGTGCCGGCCATCGTGGGGAACACCAGCGGCTCGCGATTGTAGATCCGCCGCGCGGCATCCGACACGACCTTGACAATGTCGGCGGTCAGCGGCGTTTTGGCCGGCTCCTCATTGCCGAGGGCCCGCACGGCGATATCCGCGAAGCCGTGCTGAGCGAGATGCGCCTTCACCTTCTTGAGGATGTCCTCCGACCGCTGGTTGGGGACCAGCCGGAAGTCGACCTTCGCCACCGCCCGGCGGGGGAGGACGGTCTTGCTCCCCGGACCGCCGTATCCCGAGGTGATGCCGCAGATCGTGCAGGTGGGCTGAAAGAGATTCCGCTTGAGCAGCTCGACGCCGGAGACCCCGAGGAGATAGCGGTCGAGATCGTAGCTTCTGAGCTGGGCCGCCTCGTCCCTGAGGGGGGCGATGCGGCGGAGTTGGGCCATCTCATCGTCGGTCGGCTCGAGCACGTCGGCGTAGAACCCGTCGATCAGGATCCGCTCATTGCGGTCCTTGAAGGTGGAGAGCGCCCAGACCAGCCTCCAGGCAGGGTTTGGAACGATCGTCCCGAGCGACGAGTGGAGATCCCGGTTCGCGCCGGTTGCCTCCAGCTCGACGTAGCAGATGCCCTTGACCCCGAGCGCGAGCACGATGTTCTCCTGGATGTCGCGGTAGCCGGCTTCCCAGATGCAGGCGTCCGCGGCGACGAGGTCGGGATGCTCGCGGACGAACCTGGGCAGGTGGACGCTGCCGATCTCCTCTTCGCCTTCCACGATGAACCGCGCGGTGGCCGGGGTCTCGCCCAGCGTATGGAGCATGGCGTCCACCGCGCAGATGCGCGCCACCAGATTCCCTTTGTTGTCCGCCACGCCGCGCGCGTAGATCCTGTCGTCGCGGATCACCGCGCCGAACGGGTCGCTCTCCCACTCCTCGAGCGGCTCAGGGGGCTGGACGTCGTAGTGATTGTAAAACAGGAGGGCCCGCGGCGACTTCCCCTTCACCTCTCCGTAGACGACCGGCGCGCCGCCCTCGACGGGGATGGTCCGGGCGTGGATCCCCGCCTCGGCCATCAGCGCTTCCACCTGCCCGGCGGTCTCGTTCAGCCCGATCCCCTGGGCGGCGATGCTGGGCCGGCGGCACAACCCCCGCAGCAGCTCCACATACTCGGCCCGGTGTGCGTCGATATATTGAAACACGCGATCCATGCGCGCTCCTTATCTCCTGGTCGATGGGGGTGTACCAACAGATTCCAGGAAGACGGAGGGCTTCCCTGCGGAATCCGGCCTCAACGCCGCGGGCGCCCCGTTCAACCGGTTCAAGACCCCGCGCAGCCCGATGAGCAGGGCCGCGACGTCGACCTCGCGGTACGCCGGCGCGTATGGCTCAAGCTTGGCGATGGCCTTCCCGAGGAGGCTCCGCGTTCCGTGCGCGTTGCCCTTCTCGAAGTGATACAATCCGGCCGCCGCCTGCACCAGGCCGTGATAGAACGACCGCTCGGGACCGGCGGAGGCCCGCCAGATGTCCTCGAGATATTCGTGGCACTCGAAGTAGAGACCGGCGTTGAACAGCGCGGCCGCGCGGATCTCCACCGGCACCGCGAGACGCTGGGACGATCCGAGCAGCCGGAGCGCGGTCCGCACTCGGGCCGCCTGCCGGCTGAGGTAGGGGGCGAACGGCCGGAAGGACGCGGACAGCGCGATCCGCCCCGCCCCATCCGGGCCGCCGAAGAGGCCCGTCGCCGAGAGCGCCCGCGCGGCATCCGCGGGCGCCACCCCCGCGGCGCGGGCGAGCGCGGCGAGCGGAACGCTCGGGCGGCGGCGGCTCATCTTTGCATACGCAAGGAGCAGAGCGGCGGTGGGCGCTGGGCCGGGATGCGCGACCGCGTCAAGAGCGATCTCAGCCAGCGTGTGCTTGAGCCTGACGTAGCTCATGGACCTGAACCGGCAGAGCGGTCGCCCGCCCCGTCGTGCGTCCGGTCGATGCTACGCGACCGGAACCCGGCCAAAGGTGAGCATCGTCTCGCGCAGCTCCTCCGGCGACGCGGCCGGCGGCGCGCACTCGGTGGCGCTGCAGACGTAGGCGCGCGGGACCGGCCCGCCGGCCGCGGCCGGCGGGATCACCGAGGGCAGCCGCCCCGCCGATGCGGACGGGTCGTGCAGATGAACGACCGCGCCGGGGCGGTAGGTGGTCATCGCGGCCCGGTGGAGCGCCTCGACGGCGGGATCGCGGCGCGGACCGACCACGACCACGTGCAGCGGAGGATCCAGGTGCAGGTCGAGCGCGAGGAGCAGGCTGGCGGCGAACAATCCATGGGCGGCGCTGCCGGGCGCGCACGCGCGCAGCACCTGCCCCGCCGCATCGCGGTAGCGGCCCTCGCCCGTGAGGATGGCGAGGCGGTCCAGCACCAGCGCGGCAACGGCATTGCCCGCGGGCGTGGGAGAGTCCTGCACCGGGACGTAGGGCAGCCCCAGCCCGGCGGGGACATCCCGGCTCACACCGGAGACGCCGGAGGCACCGGCGGCTGCCTGCTGCGCGGTGTCGTAGAGCGCGCCCCACGGCGCCGGAAACTCCCGGAGGACGTACGCCATCGCCTCCTCGGCGAGGCTCAGGTAGCGCGGGGCTCCGGTGTGCTCGAACGCGTCCAGCAGCGCCCGGGCCATGTGCACCTGATCGTCGAGCAGCCCGGAGACTCCGTCCGGCGCGCTTGCGGCATGGCGAAACCCCCCGCCGGGCCGGTAGGCGTCCCGCACGACCCGGTCGAGGGCGCGAAGGGCGACCTCGCGGACGTCCGGCCGGTCGAAGCCGCGCGCGGCCTCCAGAAACGCGGAGATCATCATGCCGTTCCATCCCGCATACACGGTCCGGTCGACCTGGGGAGCCGGCCGCGTCCCCCGGGCGGCCAGCAGCCGCTGCTTCCCGCGGGCGAGCAGATCCCGCACCTCGGCGGCCGGACGCTCGAGCAGCGCGCCGACCACGTCGGCGTCCTTGTCCACGAACAGCACGTGGCGGCGGGGATCGTGATGCATCTCCCCCGGGCCGTCGAGACGGTAGGTGCGGCTGACGACCGCCAGCTCCTCCGGCGCGAGGACGCCGGCGGCCTCTTCGGGCGTCCAGGTATAGTAATCTCCATCGTCCTCGAGGCTCTGATCCGCATCCTGGCTCGCGAAGAATCCTCCCTCCGCGCCGTCCGAGAGGGTCCCCATCGCGTAGCTCAGGATCCCCTCCGCAACCTCCCGGAAGAAGCCGCTGCCCGTCGCCTGGTAGGCGTGGACGTAGTTTCGAAGAAGTTCCGAGTTGTCGTAGATCATCTTCTCGAAGTGGGGCACGATCCATGAAGCGTCCACCGAGTACCGGTGGAATCCGCCGCCGAGCTGGTCGTAGACGCCGCCCCGGCCCATCTTCTCGAGCGTCCGGGTGACGATCAGCAGCGCCTGCGGATCGCGGGTCCGGTCGTAGCGCCGCAGCAGCAGTTCGAGCGCGCCCGCGTGCGGGAACTTCGGCGCGCCCCCAAAGCCGCCGTTCTGCAGATCAAACTGCCGCTCGATGCCGGCGGCGGCCTCGGCGATCAGCCGGGGATCCAGCGCATCGTCGGAGGCGCGCGCGGTTCCGAGCCGGTGCAGGGCCTGAAAGAGCTCGTCGGCGTACGCGTGGGCCTGGTCGCGCTTGCTGCGGTAGAACTCGGCCACCGCGCGCAGCACCTGCCTGAATCCCGGACGCCCCATGGCGTTGTCGGGGGGGAAGTAGGTTCCGCCGAAAAACACCTTGCCCTCGGGGGTCAGGACCGCGGTCAGCGGCCATCCCCCCTGCCCGGTGATCGCGCTCACGGCGTGCTGGTACCGCACGTCGATATCGGGGCGCTCGTCCCGGTCCACCTTCACGGGGACGAAGTGCGCGTTGATGATCCCGGCGATCTCGGGATTCTCGTACGACTCGCGGTCGATGACGTGGCACCAGTGACACCACACGGCGCCGATGTCCAGCAGGATCGGCTTGTCCTCCGCTTTCGCCCGCGCGAACGCCTCGTCGCTCCAGGGATACCACTCCACCGGTTGGTGGGCGGCAGATCGGAGATAGGAACTCGCAGCGCCGGCTAGTCGATTGGGCATGCGTGCCTCCCTTCCATTATACCGGATCGGGTTGAGCACACGTTGACTCCCCCGGGGGGCTCCAACCCAGAGCGGAGCCAACGGCAAGCAGCGGTTGTCGAAGATCGCTGGGGGTTCTTGAGCACGAGCAAGAAGCAGGCGAACTTGGGGAAACCGGGGTTGAAAAAATACGGGAGGCGCTCCCCGTCTGACTTCTCACCGTCTTGGGCCCCCGCCGCCGGTGCCTACCGCCCGCCAGCCGTTCTCCGAGGTTACCCCCGAAGTACACTTAACCAGCTCTCGGCGTCCACGTGCGCGAGCTTTTGAGTCGGCTATCTCGTCAGTCGGTTTGCGCCTCCGTCATGATTTGTACCATACATCCTCCAATCGCACAATCCGGAATCTCAGTTCGAGGGATATGTGGATTACTGTGGATAACTTGAGGGCGGCGCGAGGAATCGCTTGTTTTTTCCTCAGCCCGAGCTCTTCTCGACGAAATTGATGCGCAGATTGGTCAGCACGGTCTCCATCTCGCGCCTCGTCGGCTCCTCGATGCGCAGGCGGAGCACCTCGAAGATCGCCGCAAACGCATCGATGGCGAGTCTCGCCTCGTCGAGATTCTTCTCGACCTTGTTCGTGAGGGGATTGGGCACGAGCCCCATCCCCTCCCATGCCTTTCCGGCAAGGAGGCTCAGGTTCCAGACGAGCACGTCGGCCGTCGGCAGCGCTCCGAGCGGGATGGCCTGAGGGCCGGCGCCCCCGGAGGACGGCGGGGAACCCTCGGAGG
The DNA here is from genome assembly GCA_005882275.1 of Candidatus Segetimicrobium genomatis. Classification (GTDB taxonomy): domain Bacteria; phylum Sysuimicrobiota; class Sysuimicrobiia; order Sysuimicrobiales; family Segetimicrobiaceae; genus Segetimicrobium; species Segetimicrobium genomatis. Next base: position 25,810 of record VBAK01000124.1, on the reverse strand, counting down.
CCGCGTGGGCGGACGCTTCCGGCTCGTTCTCGGGCCGCGGTGCGCCCTGCTCCCGGGCGGCGTCCGCATCTCCCGCCGGCGGCTGGCTCTCTGGGTTCACCGATCTCACCCCCTTCGGCGCGAAACGAGGCTCGTATCTACGCTCCGTCCCACGAATCGAGCCGCAGGAGCGCCCTGCACAGCACATCCGCGCCCCGGGCGGCGTCTTCCCATGCCGTCCGTTCGAGCGGGGAGTGGCTGATGCCTCCCGCGCTCGGCACAAAGATCATCCCCGCCGGCGCGATGGCGGCGAGGATCTTGGCGTCGTGTCCGGCCCAGCTGGCCATGCTCACGATCGGCCAGCCGAGATCCCGTGCGGCCCCCGTGATCTCTTCGTGAACCCGCGCATCCAGCGGCACCGGCGGCTCGGTCCAGCGGTTCCGGTGCTCCACCTCGAGCCCGAACCGGCCCGCGCAGGCCCGGGCGGCCGCGACCGCCTCACCGCAGAGGCTGTCCAGGAAGCCGCCGTCGGCGCTCCTCAACTCCACGGTCACGTCCGCGCGGCCGGGGATGACGTTGGTGGCGCCCGGGGACACGGTGCACTGGCCGACGGTCCCCACGGCCCGGCCCCCCGTCCCCCGTGCCATCTCTCTCACCGCCGCCACAAGATCCGCGGCCCCCCACAGCGCATCGCGGCGCCCGTCCATCGGCGTGGTTCCGGCGTGGTTCGCTTCGCCTCGAAAGACGAACGACATGCGGGCGATCCCAACGATCGCATCGACCGCCGCGAGCGGCGCGCCCCGGCGCTCCAACACCGGCCCCTGCTCGATGTGGAGCTCGAGGTACGCGGCGAACGCCCGCGGCATCGTCCTGCGCGGGACGCCGGGATCGAAGGCCCGGATCGCGTCCGCCGCCGACCGGCCGGCGCGATCGGTCAGCGCCTCGAGCGCAGGCGCGCGGCCCGCAGCGCCCAGGGACCCGAGGCAGCCCACGCCGAACGAGGTCCCTTCCTCTTCCGCGAACGCCAGGAGGAGCAGGGGATGACGGAGCGGCGTCCGGACCTCGCGGAGCGCCGCCGCCGCTTCGATCGCCGCGACGACCCCAAGCGCGCCGTCGAAGATCCCCCCGTTCGGGACGGTGTCCAGGTGCGAGCCGGCGGCGAGCGGGGCCAGCGCGGCTGTGGATCCCGGGACGATCCCAAAAAGATTCCCCCAGGGGTCGACGCCGACGTCGGCCCCGGCCTCGCGCATCCACCGGGCGGAGAGCCGCGCGGCATCCGCGTGTTCGGCCCGGTAGGAGAGGCGCGTGACGCCGCCCTCACCAGTGCGGCCGATCGCGCTCAATTCGGCGAGACGCTCGCGCAGCCTGGCGGAGTTGATGCGGGGAGCGGAAATGGGTCGATGCCTCCTACCGCGTCCGGGGGTCCCAGATCTCTCTGAGGCCGTCCCCCGCAACGTTCACGGCGAACACCGTGACGGCGATCGCCACGCCCGGCCAGAACGACAGCCAGAACGCCTGGCTCAGGTACTGCTGCCCCGCGTTCAGCATCGACCCCCACGACGGGGTGGGGGGCTGCGTGCCCAGCCCGAGGAAGCTGAGGGTGGCTTCGGTGATGATCGCCCCGGCGACGTTCAGCGACCCCTGCACCACGATCGGCGCGAGGCTGTTGGGGAGGAGGTGCCGCCAGATGATCCGCCGGTCGGCCGCCCCCAGCGCCCGCGCCGCGTCTACGTACTCCCGCTCGCGCTCGGTGAGCACCTGGGCGCGCATGATCCGCATGAAGACCGGGGTGAGGACGACCGCGATCGCGATCATCGCCTTGGCCAGCCCCGGTCCGAGGACCGCCGCCACGGCCAGGGCCAGCACGAGCTGCGGGAACGAGAGCATCGCGTCGGTGAGGCGCATCAGAAGATCGTCCGGCCGGCCGCGGTAGAAGCCCGCGATGATCCCGAGGGGCAGCCCCGCCGCGATCGCCAGCCCGACGGAGATCACCCCCGCCTCGAGCGACGCGCGCGAGCCGAAGATGATCCGGCTCAGGACGTCGCGGCCCAATTCGTCGGTCCCCAGCAGGTGGCGCGGGCCGGGGGCCTGCAGGGTCGCGGTGAAATCGGTCCGGACCGGCGAGAACGGCGCCGCCCACGGGGCGAGCAGCGCCGCGAGCCCGATGACCACGAATACGATGAACCCCACGAGCGCCAACCGGTTGCGGGCGAACCGGCGCACCAGATGCCCGATCCCGCGGCGCGCGGCGGCCCGGCGCGTCAGCCCCGGAAGCGCGCCGACGGCGAGGCTCACGGGCCGCTTCCCGCCAGCTTGATCCGGGGATCGATCAGCGAGTAGACGATGTCCACGACCAGGTTGACGGCCAGGACCGCGAACGCGCTGAACATGACCACGCCTTCCAGCATCGGATAGTCGCGCCCGTAGATCGACTCCACCGTCAGCCGGCCCAGTCCCGGGAGCGCGAAGATCGTCTCGGTGATCACCGCGCCCCCGAACAGGGTGCCCATCTGGATGCCCATCACCGTAATCACGGGGATCACCGCGTTCCGGAGCGCGTGGCGGACGAGGACCACCCGCTCCCCGAGGCCCTTCGCGTTCGCCGTCCGCACGTAGTCCGCGCTCAGCACCTCGAGCATGCTGCTCCTGAGCTGGCGCATCACCACCGCGGCGAGCACGATCCCCAGCACGAACGCCGGCATGACGATGGTCTTGAGGTTCAGGACGGGGTCCTGGCCCAACGGGACGAACCCGGAGGCGGGCAGCCAGCGGAGGTGCACCGCGAACAGGTAGATCAGCATGATCCCGAGCCAGAAGTTGGGGATGCTGAGCCCCGTGAGGGCCGCGGCCGAAGCCGAGTAGTCCACAGCGGTCCTCCGCCGCCAGGCCGCGACGACCCCCGCGGGGATGGCGATCGTCCACGCGATCGCGAGCGCCGCGATCGTGAGCTCGCCGGTCACCGGCACCTTCTGGAGCACCGTTGTCAGGACTTTGCGGTTGTCCTTGAACGAATGGCCGAAGTCGCCGCGGAGCATCCCGCCGACCCAGCGGAGATACTGGACGTACAGCGGGCGATCGAGTCCCAACTCGTGGCGCAGCGCCGCCAGGGCGTCCGGAGGCGCCTCCTCGCCGAGGAACAACCGGGCCGCGTCGCCCGGCACCAGGTTGATCAGCACGAAGATGATGACGCTGACAAAGAACAGGACCGGGATCATCTGAAGGAGCCGGCGGACGGCGAACCGGGTCATGCCGACCGGGATTCGCGCGCTACTGCGGCGACAGCGAAACCGTCCGGAACCGCATCATCCCGTCGGGCACGTGGATGAAGCCGTGGACCCGCGTGCTCACGAGCTTGTACTCCTTCTCGAAGTACAGCCAGAGGTAGGGGAGATCGTCGGCCAGGATCTGTGTCACCTGGCGGTACGCCCGCCGGCGCTGGTCCATGTCGTTGAGCAGCCGGGCGGCGGCGAGCAGCGTTTGGACCTGCGGATTCGTGTATCCCGCGTCGTTGAACGAGCCGATCCCGGACTGGGTGACGAAGGGGTAGATGTCGAAGTCCGGGTCGGGACGGCCGCTCCACCCCAGGAACGCCGCCTGGTGCTGCAGCGTGTCGGTCTCGTGCAACATCGTGCCGAACTCGACGATCTGGAGCTTCACCTGAATCCCGGCATCGGCGGCCATCGACTGCACGGCCTGGCCGATCGCCTGGTTCACCTGCCCCGGGACGATCAGGAGGGTGCAGGAGAACCCGGACGGGCTGCCCGCGGCCTGGAGCTTCTCTTTCGCCAGGGGAATATTCCGGGGCGGGATCTTCCACGTCGGGTCGTATGCCGGCGTCCCGTTCGGGAAGAATGAATATGACGGGTACGCGGCTCCCTGCAGCACCACATTCGCGATCACGTTCCGGTCGATCGTGGCGTTGAATGCCTGGCGCAGCAGCTTGTTGTCGAACGGCGGCTTGGTCACGTTCAGCCAGATCCCCTGCCAGGAGAACGCCCCGTGCTCGAGGAGCTTGAAGCGCGCGCCCGGCTGCGACGCCTCCTGGGCGAGCTGCCTGATCTGGGGGAGCGGGGTCCGGTTGATGATGTCCACGTCGCCGGATTTCAGGTTGGCCACGCGGGCGTTGTCGTCCGGGAACGGCCGGTAGATGATGCGCTCGAGGAGCGGCTGCCCCTTGACCCAGTAGTCGGGGTTGCGCTCCAGCGTGATGTGGTCCTGAGGAATCTTCTCGACGAACCTGAACGGCCCGGTCCCCACGGGGTGCAGGGCGAAGTCCGTCCCCGCCTTCTTCGCTTCCGCGGGCGACACGATCATGCCGGCCCGGTCGGTCAGCACGTAGAGCAGCGGGCTGTAGGGCCGCTCGAGGCCGAGCGCCACCGTAGCCGGGTCGACCACGGTCACCTTCTGCACCGGCAGGACTTCGCTGCGCCGGGCGGAGGGAAAGTTCGGATCCTTCATCCGGTCGAAATTGTACTTCACCGCCTCGGCGTCGAACGGAGTTCCGTCGTGGAACTTGACGCCCTTCCGGAGCTTCAAGGTCACGGTCCTGCCGTCGGGGCTGGTCGTCCAGGACGTAGCCAGCATCGGGATGATCTGGAGGGTGTCGTCGGTGTCCATGAGCTTGTCGAAGAGGTTCTGGTAGACCTGCCGGTCCACGGCCGCGGTCGAGCGGTGCGGGTCCATGCTGGGCGGGTCCGCGTCGAGGCCGGCCCGCAGGGTCCCGCCCTTCCCCTGGGCGGCCGCCGCCGCCATGAGGCCGCCCACCATGATCCCGGCAAGCACCAGTCCCCCCGCCCTGCGCATGGCGCCCCCCTCCATCAAATGGAATACACCCTTGGTTCGAGCGCTTCAGCGACCCGATCGAGCATCGACGCCGCTTCCTGGGGGACGTCATACTCGCGGATGACCAACGTCTCCCCATTCGGCAGAATCGCCTGGAGCGCGCTCTTCCCACGGGTCAGCGTGGCCTTGATCTCCATGACGTGGTCTAAGTTGATCAAGTGCTTCCCCTTCACCTTCAGCCACATGATGCCACCCCCTCACAGGCTCTCACCAGCTCCGTTCCCTCACCCGAAATGCTCCCGGCAGAAGGCCAGGGTCTGCGCCAGGCGCTGCCGCACCTGCCCATCGTCCCCGGCTCCGCTCGAGTCCGGCTCCAACTCGACCACGATCACTCCCGCGAACCCACGCCGCCTGAGGGCTTCGAGGAAGGCGCCCAGGGGCAGGGACCCGTCGTGGGGGAGACGGTGCTGACGGCCGTTGTAATTCGACAGGTGCACGTGCGCGACTCGGTCCGCGAGCAGCGCGTAGGTATCGAGCAGGTCGACTCCCCAGGTGCCGACGTGCGTGGTGTCGAGCGTGAGCGCCGGAAGGCGGCGGAGCTCCCGGATCTCATTGAGGTCGAACAGGTTGACGGTGCGGAAGGCCAGCCGGTGCCGCGGCATGTTCTCGATGGCGATGGTGACTCCCGCCCGGAGCCCGACCCCCTCCAGCTCCGTCCGCAGCCAGCGATGGTAGCGCGTATGCAGCCGGAACGGGGTCAGGGCCGAGATGTTGATGAACGGCGCGCGGCGCAGGGACACCCAGCGGTAGCGAAGGGGCGGATGGACGACCACGGTGCGCGCGTCCAGCGCCCGGGCGAGCTCCACCGTCCGGGTCACCCGCTCCACCTCGTCCCCGGGCCAGCCGTCCTGCAGCGGCCGGAAGGGCGCGTGGAGGCTGAGGATGGGGATGCCGGCGGTGCGGGCGACCTCCGAGAGATACGCGGCGTCCCTGGTGTCCCAGCGGTCGTCGACCATGATCTCCAGGCCGTCGTACCCGGCCGCCGCCGCGAGCCGCGCCACCCGCAGGGTCCCGTACGTGTACAGGGATCCGGTCGAGAAGGCGATCATCGGTCGGCCAGAGGGCGCCCCGCAGCCTCGGGCCGCGCGCACTCGCCCCCGGTGACGCGTCCGGGCATCGTATCGTCTGAAGGCCCGGGGACCCCAAGAATTCGCATCAGCCCAGCGAATTCTTGGGGTGGGCTAGTGGAGCGGCTGCGCCTTCGTGTGCGCGAGCTTCCCCCCGGCCAGCACGTAGGCGCGCTCCCGGCGGTTCAGGCTCAACGCGACCTTGAAGGTCGTCCCCTGGGTGACATTCTTCACCACGAGGGAGGAGGCGCCACCCTCGACCAACCGGCGAACGTCGGAGATCTCGAGCACGTCGCCCTGCCGCACCCTGCCGTGGTCCGCGGGATCGGCGAACGTCATGGGCAGGATCCCCCAGTTGATCAGGTTCGCCAGGTGGATGCGGGCGAAGTCCTTGACGATCACGCCCACGACCCCGAGATACATCGGCGCGATCGCGGCGTGCTCGCGGCTGCTGCCCTGGCCGTAGTTGCTGCCGCCGACGATAAACCCGCCCTTTTTGGCTTTCGCCCGCGCCACGAACTCGGGGTCGACGCGGTTGAAGACGTAGTCGGCGAGTTTGGGGATGTTGGAGCGGAACCGCAGCATCTGCGCGCCGGCGGGCATGATGTGGTCGGTGCTGATGTTGTCCCCCAGGGCGATCAGGACCTCGCCGCGCAGCGCGGGCTCCAGCGCGCCCTTGAGGGGGATGACCTGGATGTTGTCGCCCTTGATCACCCGCACCGCCGCCGCGTCCTGGGGCGAGGCGGGGGGCACGAGGCTCGGGTTGTTGGCCAGGTCGAGCGTCGCCGGGACCTCCTGGGCCGGCGCGCGCAGCCCGAGCTTTCTCGGGTCGGTGATCACTCCGGCGATCGCGGTCGCGGCCGCCACCTCGCTCGAGCTCAGGTAGACCTCGTCGTCCTTCTGGCCGGTCCGGCCTTTGAAGTTTCGGTTGATGGCGCGGAGGCTCTTCATGCCCTTGGCCGGCACGTGTCCCACGCCGATGCACGCGCCGCAGGTGGCGGCTTCAACGTTGACCCCGGCGGCGATGAGCTCGGTGAGCAGGCCCTCGCGGGCCAGCGCCTCGAGATCCATGCGGCTGCTCGGGTGGACGAAGAAGGTCACATCGGGATGGACCTTGCGCCCCTTCACGATCTGCGCCACGGCCTTGAGGTCCGTGTACGAGCCATTGGTGCACGACCCCACCATCACCTGGTCTACTTTCACGCCTTCGGCCTGGGAGACCGGCACCACTTTGTCGGGGTTGCTCGGGAGCGCGACGAGCGGCTCGATGGCGCCGAGATCCAGCTCCATCGACTCGTCGTAGGCGGCATCCGGGTCCGCCAGCACCTCCCGCCAGTCCTTCTCGCGTCCGATCCGGCGCATGTAGTCCCGGGTCACCGCATCCGAGGGGAAGATCGAGGTCGTCGCGCCGAGCTCCGCCCCCATGTTGCAGATCGTGATCCGCTGCTGCAGGTTGAGGTTCTGGATCCCCGGGCCGACGTACTCGAACACCTTGCCGAACCCGCCGTTCGCGGTCTTCCGGCGCAGCATCTCGAGGATGACGTCTTTGGCCGTCGACCACGGCCGGAGCGCGCCGGTCAGGCTGACCCGCACGACCGCGGGCATGTCGAAGTAGTAGGGCCCGCCGCCCATCGCCACCGCGACGTCGAGCCCGCCGGCGCCCATGGCATACAGCCCCATCCCGCCCATGTGCACCGTGTGGCTGTCCGCCCCCAGCGCGGTGTCGCCGGGGCAGGCGAAGTGCTCCTGGTGGATCTGGTGCCCGATCCCCGCTCCCGGCTTCGCCCACCAGATGCCGTACTTGCGGGCGGCCGTGGAGAGGTACAGGTGGTCCTCGGTGTTCTCCTCGCTGACCTGCAGCACGTTGTGGTCGCCGTAGGAGCAGGCCACCTTGCACCGCACCCGCCCGAGCTGCATGGCCTCGAAGTGCAGCACCGCGGCGGTCCCGGTGATGTCCTGGATGAGGATCTCGTCGATCTTGATGCCGATCTCTTCGCCGGCCGCCATGCGGCCGTCGGCGAGGTGCGCCTTCAGGATCTTGCGGGTCAGATTCTCACCCATAGACCACCTCTCCCGCGGGCGTGGGATCCTTCCCAGCCTTCCCTTCCATTATAGACGCACGCTTCTAGACGCACGGTTAGCCGCCACGCGCCGCGGCAATGGCCGCCCGGATGTTCGCCTCGGGGGTGTCGATGGGCATGACGCAGCCGGTCGTGACGATGTGGCCCCGCCCCTCGGTCTGCGCGACGGCGTCCCGCACCTCCGCCGCCACCGCGTCCGGGGTGCCCTTGGCCAGGGTGTTCCAGGCATCGATGCCGCAGGCCAGGCACGTGTTGATCTCGGCCCGGGCGTCCGCGATCTTGGGCGGCGTCTCGCGCGCGTGCCAGTTGAGCACGTGCACGGGGTAGTCGGCGAAGAGGTCGAACATGATGTGCACGCCGTGAATGTGCAGGAAGATGAGCCCGGTCGTCGCCGCCTCCAGGACCTGCAGGTCGTAGGGACGTCCGAACTCTTCATACTCCTCGCGTGTGAGCAGGTCGGTCGTCGCCATCTGGGTGGCGAAGAAGATGCCGTCGACCCCCGCCGCCATCACGCTGCGGACGAAATCGCGGGTCACCTCGGCGATCACCTGCAGCCCGCTGTGGAGCGCTTCGGGATCTTCCCGCAGGTAGCGTACGCTCGCCTGCTCGCCCGCAAGCGTCCGGGCGATCGTCAGTGGGCTGAACACCGTCTCGAGCACGTGCACCTCGGCCCCAACGGCTTTGGTGACCAGCCGGATCGCCTGCGCCTCACGGCCGTAGGCGCCCTGGCTCACGTCCAGCCGCCGGAGACGCTCCCAGTCCGTCGGCTTCTTGATCGGCCGCTCCGTGTAGGTGCGGACCCCCTCGCGGTTCGACTTGTAGCCGGCCCGCAGTCCCCAGTCGTCCCCGTAGTAGCCGCTGGCCGGGGTCACCTTCAGCAGGTCGACGTCGAAGGCGCGGTAGAAGGCGATGTGGGCCTGGGCGAGTTTCTCGGCGCGCTGGTCCTCCCCGGGGAAGTGACGCCACAGCGACACCGGGATCCGCTCCGGCCGCTCGCCCCGGGCGGCCGCCTCGATGATGTCGCGGTGGCTCATCGACCCGTCCTCGCGGCCGGCGCCTTCGGCTCTCCACTCGGGGGAGCGCCGGCCGTTCGCTCCTCCGGCCTCGCCCGCAGTCTCTCGGCAACGCGCCGGATCCGAGCTTCGTCCCGATAGATCCCCGCCAGGGTCTCGAGGGTGATGTTCCCGCCGCTGAGCACGAGCGCGACCTTCCTGCCCCGCAGCCGGTCCCCCAGCCGGAGGGCCGCCGCAGTGCTGGCCGCGCCCGCGCCCTCGGCGGTTTGCCGCACCGCCTCCGCCAGCAGGAGGATGGCGTCCTTCAACTCCTCGTCGCTCACGAGCACGATCTCATCCAGGCCGCCCCGAAGAATTGTCACCGGCAGCGCGAACGGGACCCGCGCGGCGAGGCCCTCGGCGAAGGTCTCAATCCGCTCCACAGAGACCATCCGGCCCTCGCGCAGGGAGCGGTAGACGGCGGCGGCGCCCTCGGCCTGAACGCCGATCACCTGGACCCGCGGGCTGATCGCCTTCGCCGCAATGCAGTGCCCGCACGCGCCGCTGCCCGCCCCGACCGGCGCGATGATGACGTCGACCTCGGGGAGATCTTCCATGATCTCCAGGCCGATGGTCCCCACCCCGGCGATCAGCAGGGGCTCGTTCGCGGAGTGCACGTACCGGTACCCCTCGGCCCGGGCGGTCCGCTCCACCCACTCGCGCGCCTCGTCGAAATCGCGCCCCTCCAGGACGACCTCCGCCCCGAGGGCGCGCATCGCGGAAACCTTGAGAGGGTTGCTCTCCCGGGGGGCGCCGATGACGACCCGGACCCCGAGCATGTGCCCGGCGTACGCGATCGACTGGCCGTGGTTCCCCGTGCTGGCGGTGATCACCCCGCGGCGCCGTTCCTCGGGCGAGAGCGCGCTCATCAGGGTGATCCCGCCCCGCACCTTGAACGCGCCCGTCGGCAGCAGGTTCTCGCACTTCACGAAGACCTGGGCTCCGAGGAGCCGGTCGAGCGCGGGCGCGTGGATGAGGGGCGTGCGGGGCAGGTGGGGCGCGATCACCCGGCGCGCCCGGTAGACGTCGTGGAGCGTGGGGAGGGGACCGGTCCAGGTCTCGTCAGGCATCATAGCCCTGCTTCGTCAGGATCTCCCGCATCTCCCGCACGCGTCGGCCCGCGCTCAGCTCCGCGCGGGGAACATCTGGGTGATCACGAGCGCCAGGGTGAGCACGATCATCACGACGACCGTGACCCAGGCGATCCCGTTGAAGGCCCGCGAGTTCGCGTACTTCCCCATCAGGCGCTTCGAGTTCGCGAGGAGGAGCATGAAGATCAGGATGAACGGCAGCAGGACACCGTTCGCCACCTGCGAGAGGAAGAGGATCTTGAGCAGCGGCGCGTTGGGCAGCAGGACGATGACGCACGCGCCCACGATCAGGATGCCGTAGAGGCCGTAGAATACCGGGGCCTGCCGGATCGTGCGGTTGATGCCCGACTCGAACCCGAGAGCCTCGCAGACGTAGTACGAGGTCGCCAGCGGCAGAATCGACGCCGAGAACAGCGACGCGTTGATGAGGCCGAAGGCGAAGAGCGCCCCGGCGTACTTCCCCGCGAGCGGCCCGAGGGCCAGCGCGGCGTCTTTGACGGTCTCTACGTGGATATGGTGGGCGAAGATCGTCGCGCCGCACGCCACGATGATGAACCAGGCCACAACGTCCGTCATGATCGAGCCGACCAGGACGTCCACCTGGGTGTACCCGTACTCCTTGACGGTGATGCGCTTCTCGACAATGGCCGACTGCAGGTAGAACTGCATCCACGGAGCGATCGTGGTGCCGACGATCCCCACCAGCATGATGATGTAGCCGGCGCGGAAGCTGAAAGATGGGACGACCGTGGCCCGCAGCACCTGCCCCCAGTCGGGGTGGGCGAACACGCCCGAGGCCACGTAGGTCACGTAGAACAGGCTGGCGACCAGGAACACCCGCTCCACCGTCCGGAAGGTGCCCTTGAAGACCAGCCACCACACCGCGAGCGCGCCGATCGGGACGACGATGTACTTGGACCACCCAAAGATCTCCCCGCCCGCCGCCAGGCCCGAGAACTCCGCCATCGTGTTGCCGAAGTCGGCGACGACCAGCGCCAGCAGCGCAAACGTCGTGGTGCGCACCCCGTACCGCTCGCGGATCAGATCGGCCAGCCCGTGCTCGGTCACGGCGCCAAGCCGCGCGGCCATCTCCTGCACGACGTAGAGGGCGACGGTGATGGGCACGAGGGTCCAGAGCAGGGCGTAGCCGAAATTCGCGCCGGCCAGCGAATAGGTGGTGATGCCCCCGGCGTCGTTGTCGACGTTCTGGGTGATGATCCCGGGCCCCATGACGGCGAGGAACATCGTGAGCCTGGCCATCGCCCGACTGCCGGTCGCGCGGCGGAGCAGCGGAAGGGTAAAGCTCATGCAGCGCCTGAACCCTCGCGCGCGGCCTTGCGGCGGAGGAGATCGAACCCGCCGCCCAGCTTCCGAGGCCCGTACTTCTCCAGCAGCAGGTCGAGGAGCTGATCGATCGTGACGATCCCGACGAGCCGGCCGTCCGCTTCCACCACGGGAACCGCCAGCAGGTCATATCTCACCAGCGCGCCGGCGACGTCCTCGACGCGGGCGTCCGCTCGCACGTACACCACATCCGTGCGCATGAGCTTGGAAATGGGGCAGTCGGGCGCCGACGAGATCAGGCCGCGGATGGAGAGCACCCCCACCAGGCGTCCCTGATCGTCGACGACGTACAGATAATAGATGCTCTGATCGTCCGGCTTCGTCTCCCGGAGGCGCGCCAGGACCTGCTCCACGGTCATCGACGCCGGCAGGGCGATGAACTCGGTCGTCATCTTGCCGGCCGCGGTCTCCGGCTCGTACTGGAGCAGCCGGCTCACCTCTTCCGCCTTGTCCTCCTCCATCAGGCCGATCAGCTCCTCGGCCCGCTCCTCGGGGAGTTCGCCCAGGACGTCCGCCGCCTCGTCCGGCTTCATCTCTTCCAGAATGTCGGACGCCCGCTCGCTGGGCAACTCCTGGATGACGGCCGTCTGCACCTCGGGCTCGGCTTCTTCCAGCACATCCGCCGCGTGCTCCTCGGGGAGCGCGGTCATCATCTCGACCCGCTCATCCCGGGGGAGCTCTTCGAGCAGATCCGCCAGGTCCGCCGGGTGGATGTTCTTCAGCCTCTCCCGCGAGACGGACAGCCTGAGCGGGGTCAGCGTCCCTCCGAGGACGGCCACGAGGTTCCAGGGGATTACCCGGCCCGGCAGCGGGTGCCCGACGCGCTCGAGGGCGCGGCAGACGAACGGCTCGAGCCCGAGCCGCCGGAAGAGCGAACGCGAGCCGACGTCCGCGCCGATCACCCGGACGTCGGTGCCGACCTGGCGCAGCTCCACATCGTTGACCCGGACGACCTTGATGTCGTCGGTGTCGACGACCTGCGAGTCGAGGATGTCGTCCCGCAGGAGGATCTCATCAGGCTGCAGCGGCCGCGGCGCGAGGCGGCGGCGCTCCACGCGCAGCCGGATGCCGGAGGCGGAAAACTCCGCGACCGCGTCCCACGGAATGACCGCCACGCGGCTGCGGTCGCCTCTCAGCAGGATCCCGGTGAGCCGTGGAAATTTTTCGGTCCCGTGGTAGATGACGAGATCGGAGACGGTGTCGAATGCCTCGCCGGCCGCATCGCTGACGGGCTTCCCAATGACCTGGCTGAGATACGGCATGTCTAAGGCCTCACGGTACGATTCCGCTCATGCCCATGCTCTCCTGCACGTCCGTCCACGGAGGGAACGCGCTCCATTCCACGTCGCATTCCCCCCCCGGCGCGGCGGGCCCACCCCGCTCGACATCGCTCCTGCGGGTACGTATAGTGGCATGTAGCATGCCCGCCCTCTCACCCTACGCTGTGGCCGCGCTGCGGGCCGCGCACGCGGCCGGGGAGATCCACCGCGCCGCCTTCGGCAAGGGGATCCGGGTCGACTACAAGGGCCGGAACGACCCGGTCACCGAAGCGGACCGCGCCGCGGAGGCCGCCGCGGTCACCATCCTCAGCTCGGCCTTTCCGGACCACGCCTTCCTCGGCGAGGAAGGCGGGCGCCGGGGGACGGGCCCCCACACCTGGCTCATCGACCCCCTGGACGGCACGTTTAACTTCGCGCACGCCATCCCCTGGTTCGCGGTGAGCATCGCGCTGGAGCGCGGAGACCGGCCGGTCGCCGGCGTCATCCTCAACTCCATGTTCGGCGAGGTGTATGCCGCGGAGGCGGGGCAGGGGGCGTTTGCCGCGGCGGTGTCGGGCCTGCCCCCCCGGCCGGAGGCGTGGGGGGACCTCGCAGGCTGGCGCCGGCTGCGCGTGTCGCAGACGGCCCGCCTCGACCAGGCCACGCTCTCCACCGGATTCCCCAGCGACGTGGCAGATACTCGAGTCAACTTCGACCACTTCACAAACCTCCTCACAAGCGTCGCGAGGATCCGCCTGATGGGTTCGGCGGCGCTGAACCTGGCGGCCGTCGCGCTCGGCCAGATGGAGGGCTACTGGGAAGTCGGACCGAAGGCATGGGACTTTGCCGCCGGGACGCTGCTCGTCGAGGAGGCGGGGGGCCGGGTGACCGACCTCCGCGGGCGCGGGTTGGACCTGCACGGCCGGCAGATGCTGGCCACCAACGGGCTGATCCACGACCAGCTTGTCGCGGCGCTCGCCAGGGGGCACAGCGGGCTCGGCTAAGCCGCGCCGGCCGCGGCGGCGGAGGCCCGGCCGGGGAGGGAGAGGTCCGCGAGCGTCCGCCTCTGGAGGCTCACGAACAATCCCGCGATCAGGATCTGCGCGCCCAGGGCCGCGAGCCACACCTCCCAGGTATATGCCCACTCCCCGAGCCGCAGGGCGAACACCGCCGGGGGCATAAACACGGCCGTGAACGCCAGCCCGCTCGGCGTCCCAAACAGATTGAGCGTCCCAAAGACGATGCCGGTACAGATGTAGAACACCGCGAGGTAGAGCAGGCCGAGCCTGAGCCGGCCGCCGAGGCGGAGGTTCATCCACTGCAGGTAGAGGACATCCCGCAGCAGCCACGCTGAGAACAGCGCCACCCGGAAGAGCGCCACTCCAAGGTCCCACTCCCCGTCCAGCTTCCCGATCACCTGCAAAATTGCCACCGGCACCAGCCCGACCAGCAGCGTGCCGGCGGCCAGGTACGGAGCCGGCCAGGCCGCCGCAAGCCATCCGGACGAGAGGCGGCGGCGCGCGTCGAGGCGGCGAACACGGTCGCGGGTGCGGAGCAGCGCCACCCCGAGGACGAAGCAGAGCGTGGTGTTGAGCCCCAACAGGTCCGCCTGCGCTTCGGCCGCGCTCCACCGCGACCAGCGGAAGAACCCGATGAAGATGAGGTTGATGAAGAACAGGAAGCCGAGCGCCTGCGCCGGCGTAAAGATCTCATACCCGGCGGGGTCTCGCTTGATGTTGCGGACGACCGCCAGCAAGAACCAGGCCGCGAACCCCGCATACAGCGCCACGGCGACGACGGCGTGGTGCACCGGCCACCCGAAGAGCACATCGGTCATCCCGTATCCTCCGGGCACATAGATGATCGTACCCGGCGGGCGCGACATGACCGCCCACGTCATCTGGGTGCTCAAGTCACTCGCGTAGAACGGGCTGAGCGACCCCAGGTCCAGCCAGAATCGGGCGGCCACGAGCGGATTGAGCCACAAGACGATGAGGAACAGGACCCCGCCGGCGACCGCCACGCCGCGCTCGAGCAACAGGGACAGCAACAGGGCCAGCGCATGGATGCTGATCGCCCCGAGGACCGCCACCACGTACGCGGCCACCACGAACGTGGGGCGCGCGTGCCCGACGGCCGCGCCGACCAGAGCCGCGGGCATGAGGCACAGGACGATGAAGTACATGAGGACCGGGGCCCCGAACAACTTGCCGAGCGCCAGCTCCAGCGGCCGGAGGCGCGTGACCCGCTGAAAATCAAAGGTGTTCATCTCTTTCTCACGCTGCACCGCGAGCAGGGACACGAGGCCGCCCCCCAGCACGAGCACGAACGTCTGCGCCGCCAGGGCGACGCGGAGAAATTCGAGCCCCCACACGCGCCCGGGGCCCCCATGGGTGTATGCCATCGAATATCCAACCGCGAGCGACAGCACGGCGCAGACCACCGCGACCGTCACGACCCGGTCCGCCCGCAGCTGGGCGCGGATGTTGCGAATCAATTCCGGGTTGGCCGGCACGACACTCACGTGACCTCACCCCTCGACAGCCCCATGACGACCTTCTCCAGCGTCTCGCCCACCGGTTCGACGGCGTAGACCGAAGCGCCGGCCACCACGAGCGCCTTCACCAGCGAGGCCAGTTCGGCTTCGCCGCCGGCAAACGAGAACTGCGCGCCGATGGGCGCCACGCCCGTCACCCCTGTCACGCCCTCGCGGCGCGACAGCCACTCGACAAGCGCAAACCCCGGAGAGGCGATCATGATCCGCACGCGGCGCTCACGGACGCCCTCCCCCAGGATCTGCCCGAGCCGGCCGCTCCGGAGCAGGCGGCCCCTTTCGATGATGGCGATGGACGTGCACATCTCCTCGAGGTCGTGAAGGAGATGGGAGGTGATGAGGACCGTCTTGCCCTGGCCGTTGAGCTCACGGACGAGTTGGCGGAACTCGATGCGCCCCTTGGGATCGAGTCCCACCGCCGGCTCGTCGAGGACCAGCACCTGAGGGTCGTGGATGATCGCGCGGCCGATGCCCAGGCGCTGCTTCATCCCCCGGGAGAGACCGCCGATGAAGGCCCCCCGCTTGCCTTCGAGCCCCAACACCCCCAGCACCTCGGTCACCCGGCCGGCGATGGTCTCGGGCGCCATCTTGTAGGCGTGCGCGAAGTAGTCGAGGTATTCCCAGACCTTCAAATCATCGTACAGCGAGAAGAAGTCCGCCAGGTACCCGATCCCGCCCTGCGCCGCCTCCGGGTCGCGCTCGACGTCGATGCCGTTCACCACGATCCGGCCGGCCGTAGGGACGAGCAGCCCGCAGATCATCTTCAGCGTCGTGGTCTTGCCCGCGCCGTTTGGCCCCACCAACCCGAAGACCTCGCCGGCGGCGATGCGCAGGTTCAGGTTGTCGGCGGCGACGGCCTGGGCCGCGCCGGCGGACCCGGGCGGAAGGTCGTAGACTTTGGACAGGTTCTCGAGAACGATCGCCGCGGGGGCCTCCACGCTCATTGCCCCTTTCTAGGAACACCCAGGCTGAGGCGCGCCACCTTTGAGAATGCCCAGCAGCGGCCTCACCCAGCGGAGATCAGGTGGATGTCGCGGGGCAACTCGCTGACGCGCCGCGCCCCGTCACGGGCGATATGGACGATCTCCTCCACGCGGACGCCGAACTCGCCGGGGAGATAGATCCCCGGCTCGACCGAGAAGACCATCCCCTCCTCGATCGGCTGCGTGTTCAGGTGGGTGACGCTCGGTAGTTCGTGCACGCTGAGGCCGAGCCCGTGGCCGACCCGGTGAACGAAGTACTGGCCGTAGCCCGCCCGCTCGATCACGGCCCTGGCCGCGAGGTCGACGTCCTTGAGGAGGCCCCCCGGCCGCGCCGCCTCCATCCCGGCCCCCACGGCCGCCTCGACGACCCGGTGCACCTCCTGGTGACGCGCGGACGGCTTCCCCATGGAGGCCGTCCGGGTGAGATCGGAGGCGTACTGCTCGAGCCGGCCGCCGAGGTCCAGGGTGACCGCGTCTCCCGGACGCAGCGTCCGATCGCCGGAATGGTGGTGCGGAAACGCGCCGTTCGGCCCCGACGCCACCTGGGTGAAGGACACCTCTTCCGAACCGGACCTGCGGAACGACGCGGCCGCGGCCTCGCCGATCTCCCGCTCGGTGGCCCCCACGCGGCAGGCGGCCCAGGCGTCGCGCATCGCCTGGTCGGCGTGCCGGGCGCTCCGCTTGAGCAGCGCGATCTCCTCGGCCGATTTTCGCATCCGGAGAGGGCCGAGGACGAGGGAGCCGAGGCCAAGCCGGGCGTCGGGATAGGCGGCCTGGAGCGTCAGGACAAAATCCGCCCGCATCGTGTCCGAGACCGCGATCCGGCGCGGCGCCTTCCCCCCGAGGGCGCGGGCCGCCGCGGTCAGCGCTTTCGCCGGACCTTCGGCGTCCGTATACACGAGCGTCGGCAGGGAAACGCGCGCCGCCGCCTCGGTCGCGTTGAGCGAGGGAACCACAAACGCGGCGCCGCCGGAATCCAGGAGCAGGTAGCAGGGCCGCTCGTCGGGGTGCGGGACATATCCGAGCAGGTACTGCATGTCGTCGCTGGGCGCGACCGCGAGGAGGTCGATGTGCTGATCGCCCATGACCCTCACGGCCGCCTGCTGGCGGGCTGCGTAATCCATCCACGTCACCTCTCCCTCCCCCGAATTCGCTGAAGCGACGCGAGTTCGTGGGAGCCCCGACTGATGTACCGGACGGTCCCTCTCGTCTGCTTCTTCTTGCCACGGCAAATTGACACCTGCGGGGGCCCACGATAGAGTGATGCACGTGGGGGCGGCTGGAAGAGGTCACGCGAGGAGGGCCGGACGGAGGGGCCCCGGCCTGCCGCCCGAGACCGCGGCGGCCCGCACCCGGCGCGCCCGCGCCATTGCGCGGCGGCTGGCGCAGGGTTATCCGCATCCGGAGATTCCCCTGCACCACTCGTCGCCGTTCCAGCTGCTGATCGCAACGATCCTCTCGGCGCAGAGCACCGACGCGCAGGTCAACCTGGTGACACCGGGCCTGTTCCAGCGTTACCGCACACCGGCCGATTTCGCGAACGCCCGCCGCGAGGAGCTGGAGCAGGCGATCCACAGCACGGGGTTTTTCCGCGCCAAGACTCGGGCGATTCAGAGCGCCTCCCGGATGCTCGTGGAGCGGTTCGGCGGAGAAGTCCCCCGCACCCTGGACGAGCTCGTGCAACTGGATGGCGTCGGCCGGAAGACGGCCAACGTCGTCCTCAGCATCTTCGGCCTCCCGGGCATCGTGGTGGACACGCACGTCCGGCGGCTTTCCCGGCGGATGGCGCTGACCGCGCACGATGATCCCGACAAGATCGAGCAGGATCTCATGGCGGTGATCCCGCGGGAGGACTGGAGCGCGTTCTCGCTCCGGCTCATCTACTTTGGGCGGGAGGTGTGCGACGCGCGGCGGCCGCAGTGCCCGTCGTGTCCGATTCGCGACCTCTGCCCGTCCTCACGCTACGGCGGATTTCCGCCGTGGATGGCGGTTCGCCGGGCCGGCCGGAACGGGCGCGGCGGTCGCGCAGGGGCAGTACCCCCTGCGGGGACTCCAAACCAGAGCGAGGCAAACAGCAAACAGAGGTTGCTGGCTCGCGCCGCAGGCCCAGCATCCGGCAGGATCGCAGGGCGTACATCCGGCGGGATCGCGGGGCGCCCAACCAACGGGACGGGACGCGGGCCGGCGTCGCCCAGACCCCGGACGGTGCCGTCCGGGGCTTCAGGGAGGCATGAACGATGAGCGGGCTCCTCGACGGGAAAACGGCGCTCGTGATGGGGGTGGCGAACCGCTGGAGCATCGCGTGGGCCATCGCCCAGGCGTTTTCGCGCGAGGGCGCCCGCCTCGTCTTCACCTTCCAGGGCGAGCGGCAGGAGAAGGACGTGCGCGAGCTCGCCGGAACGCTCCCGCACTCGGTGATCCTCCCGTGCGATGTGGCCCGCGACGAAGAGCTCGCCGGGCTGGCGAAGTCGATTGAGACGCAGGGCCTGACCCTGGACGCCCTTGTGCACAGCATCGCCTTCGCGAACCGGGACGACCTGGGCGGCGCCTACGTGGAGACGTCGCGGGCCGGGTTCGCGCTGGCCCTGGATGTCAGCGCATTTTCGCTCGTCGCCGCCGCCCGGCACCTCCTCCCGGTCCTCAAGCCCGGAGCGGCCGTGGTGACCCTCACCTACATCGGCTCGAGCCGGGTGATGCCCAACTACAATGTCATGGGGGTCGCAAAAGCGGCGCTCGAATCGTCCGTCCGCTATCTGGCGAGCGACCTCGGCCCGCGCGGCATCCGGGTCAATGCCATCTCGGCCGGCCCGATCAAGACCGCGTCGGCGCGGGCGATCCAGGGGTTCAGCCGGATCCTCGACGTCATGGAGGAGCGCGCCCCCCTCCGCCGCAATACCGACCCGGCGGAGGTCGCCGATGCGGCGGTGTTCCTCTGCAGCCCCCTGTCCCGGGGCGTCACGGGCGAGGTCCTCTTCGTGGACAACGGTTTTCACGCGATGGGATTGTAGGCGGCCCGCTCAAAGGGCCCATCCACCGAGTTCCCCTTCTACGCGCTCGGGCCGCCTGACCGAGTCGCGGACGCGTCCGCGAGCGGGTACGACACACACAGCCGCGACAGCGGGCAGCCGGGACAGCGGGGGCGGCGCGCGCTGCAGACGGTCGCCCCGAAATCCATCAGCGCCTGATTGAAGTCGTAGGCGTTCCCTCGGGGAAGCAGCGCCTCAGAGAGGCCCCAGAGGAACTTGTCGGACGGCGCCGCGCGATCCCCCAGGAAGACCCGCCGCAGTACGCGCCGGACGTTGGTGTCGAGGATCGGCGCGTCCTGGCGATAGGCGAAGCTCAACACCGCGCCGGCAGTATAGGGTCCGATCCCACGGAGGGCGAGCAGGCCGTCGCGCGTGCTCGGGATCTTCCCCCCGTGGTGGCGGATTGCCGTCCGCGCGATGTCCCGCAGCCGCACCGGCCGGATATTGTACCCGAGCGGATACCAGGCCTCCCGCACCTCCCGGGCGCCGGCCCGCGCGAGGGCCTCCAGCGACGGATAGCGCGCCAGCCACTCCCGGTATTTGGGGACGACGCGGTCCACCTGGGTCTGCTGGAGCATGATCTCGGACACGAGAATGTGGTAGGGGTTCCGGGTGCGGCGCCAGGGGAGGTCGCGCCGGTGCCGGCGGTACCACGCCAGCAGCCGGCGCTGAAAGGTCCGCCGCCGGGCGGGCGAAATCCGGGCTGGCGGCAATTGAGCGGGCCGCACCCGGGCTTCAGAGCGTTTCACCTGGCCCTCATCCGCAGATAGCGGACCTCCGATTGCCCCTGCGCGGTGTGGGTCCACACGACGCCGGCCCCCTGATCCGAGGCCAGCACGCTCGGGAACGTGTTGCCGCCATCCGCCGTCAGGCGCACCGCCGGCTCCCATCGGTCGCTCAGGCGGCGCGCATAGATCTGGCCATCGTCGCGGTCCCAGACGGCGCAGACGGCGCC
This sequence comes from Candidatus Segetimicrobium genomatis, assembly GCA_005882275.1. GTDB lineage: Bacteria > Sysuimicrobiota > Sysuimicrobiia > Sysuimicrobiales > Segetimicrobiaceae > Segetimicrobium > Segetimicrobium genomatis. Next base: position 5,577 of record VBAK01000124.1, on the reverse strand, counting down.
CGACGGCGCGACGCTCAGCGAGGGATGGTGCGCCGGCGCCGAGGCGTCGGAGAGATCGACCGGCTCCTGCCACCGGCCGCCGGCCCGCCGCGTCAATTGAATCACCGACGACAACCCCTCGTGACGCTCCCACACGAGCAGGGGCTCACCGCGCGCATCAACCGCGACGTCGGGGTTGAACGCATCCGCGCGCGTGGCCAGCACCGTCTCCGGATCGCTCCACCCGGCGTCGCGCTCCGCGTAGCGCACCTGGTACACGCGGCCGTCGTATTGGAACCAGACCGCGCGCAGCCGGCCGGCGGGATCGGCGGCGAGGGCCGGGTTCACCGAATCGGGCAGACCCGTCGAGATGAGACGCGGCGGCGACCACGCCCGCCCGTCGAACCCCGTGTAAAAGATCTCATAGATGGAGCCGTGCCGGGTCGAGGCCGGCAGCGATCCTTCGCGGATCCCGTACCAGACGACGTGCGCGTGGCCGCTCGCGTCCACGGCCAGCGAGGGAAACCCCGCGTATCCGTGCGGCGGCGAGATCCGGTCCTGGGGCGCGGCCCACCGCCCCGCCCACACGCGATAGTAGATCTTGCCCACCCCGTCGTCGTAGCGGGTCCAGATCACCTGCAGCCGCCCCGCGGCATCCAACCCCAGCGCGGGCAGCCGGGACGGGATCGGACCACTGCTCACCTGCACCAGGCGCGCCCAATGGCCGCCGTCGTCTTGGGAGACCGCCAGCATCACCTGAGGGGTCCCACCCACTTCCTGCGCGTAGGCCACCACGAGATGCCCCGCGGCGTCCCGGACCAATTTCACCTGGTTGTTGGATGAGGTCGCATCCTCCGTCACCCCGCCGGCGACGACGACAACAGGGCCCGCCCCCGGCGCGGCCTGGACCACACCGGGCGCCCAGGGGGGAGCAGCGAGGGGAAGCAGCACGAAGAGCAGTGCCAGCGGAGAAAAGCCGGCAGGCGAGCGCACGGCATCAGGATTGGCGGCGGTCGAAATACATCCCTGCCCTCCAGGACGAACCCGAGCCGGGACCCATTCCTTCCCATTCCCCCGCCGATCAGTATAATGAACCTGGCATGACAGACGCATCCCAGGGACGGAGCGCGGTCCTGGCCCAGCGGGGCCTTGTGGCGACGGATCACCCGCTGGCGTCGGCCGCCGGCCTCCGCGTGCTCGAAGAAGGCGGCAATGCGATCGACGCCGCCGTCTGCGTCGCCGCCGTGCTCGGGGTCGTCACGCCGATGATGACCGGGATCGGGGGCGACTCGTTCATCGTCCACTATCACGCCGCAACCCAGCGTGTCCTCGGGCTGAACGGGAGCGGCGCGGCCCCGCAGACGGCGACGCCGGAGGTCTTCAGACAGCGCGGCTTTGCGACCATGCCGCTCCGCGGGATGCTGGCGCCTTCCGTCCCGGGCGCCGTGGACGCGATGGCAACCGCCCTCGGGCAGTGGGGCAGCGGCCGGTTCACGCTGGGCCGGCTGCTCGAACCGGCGATCCACTACGCGGAGGCCGGCTTTCCCATCACCGAGAAGGTGGCGGCGTGGTTCGCGCGGACGGCGGAGGGCGAGGTCGCGCCGATCCTCGCGCGCTATCCGTCGTCGGCCCGCATCTATCTCCCCAACGGCCGCACCCCCCGGGTCGGCGAGGTCTTCGTGCAGTCCGATCTGGCCCGCTCCCTGCGCGCGATCGCCGAGCGCGGAGCCCGGGCCTTCTACGAGGGGCCGCTCGCCGATGCCATCGCGGACTACGCGCAGTCGCACGGCGGGCTGATCACCGCGGCGGACCTCGCCGCTCACCACAGCGAGTTGTGCGCGCCGCTGACCACGACCCACCGGGACCTGGTCATCCATACAACGCCTCCTCCCTCGCAGGGCTTCGTCCTGCTCGAGATGCTCAACATCCTCGAGCAGGCGCACGTAGAGACCCTCCCCTGGGGATCGGCGGAGGCGATTCACCTGATGACCGAGGCGAAGAAGCTGGCCTTTGCCGACCGCCTCGCCTACGTGGGGGATCCCCGGTTCGTGTCGAACCCGCTCGATCGTCTGCTCAGCAAGGAGCACGCGCGGGATCGCACCCGGGCCATCGACCCGCGGCGGGCTCAGGAGCAGGTGCCGGCCGGCGCCCTGCGGGAGCAGGTCGGCGAGACGACCGCGTTCGTCGTCGCGGATGCGGAGGGGAACGTGGTCAGCTACATCACGAGTCTCTCCGCCGCCTTCGGGTGCGGCGAGGTCGTGGACGGAACCGGCATCCTCTTGAACAACCGCGGTGGCCGAGGATTCACCCTCGAGCCGGGACACCCCAACGAGATCGCGCCGGGCAAGCGCACGATGCACACCCTGATGGCGTTTCTGGCGACCCGGGAGGGGCGGCCGCATCTGGCGTGGGCGACCCGCGGGGGCGATGCCCAGGCCCCGTGGAACCTGCAGACCTTCAGCAACATCGTGCATCACGGCCTGAACGTCCAGGAGGCGGTGGACCGGCCGCGCTGGTTCAGTTTTCCGGCAACGGATCCGGCCACGATCCGGTCGCCGTTTGAATTGAGGATGGAGAGCGGATTCCCCGCCGCGACCTACGAGGGACTGCGCGCGCTCGGCCACCGGGTCGTCACCCCGTATCCGGCGGCGGGGCAGCCGTCGTCCGGCGGCCTCCAGGTGATCCAGGTGGTGGATCCCGACCGGAGAGTCTACGCGGGGGGCTCCGATCCCCGGGCCGGTGGGTGCGCGATCGGCTTTTAATGCACGGGGACGGAGGAGCGGGAGTGGCGGCAGACGTCCGGCACGAGCGAACGTTGATCCTGATCAAACCCGACGGGATCCAGCGCGCCTTATCCGGGACGATCCTGTCCCGGCTGGAAGGGACCGGGCTCAAGATCGTCGGGCTCAAGATGGTCCAGGCCACGCGGAGCGTGCTGGAGCGGCATTACCCATCCGACGAAGGGTGGGTGCGTACGATCGGGGACAAGACTCGGGAGGCGTTCGGAAGCTACGGGCTCGATGTCCGCGCGATGATGGGGACGGACGACCCCCTCGAGATCGGCCGCCAGGTGCGCGGCTGGCTCATCGAGTTCATGCAGACCACCCCGGTGATCGCCGCGGTGCTGGAAGGCGTGCACGCGGTGAGCGTCACCCGAAAGCTCGTCGGGAAGACCCTCCCGGTGTTCGCCGAGCCGGGCACGATCCGCGGGGATTACTCCGTAGACGCGCCCACCGTCGCCAATGCCGGCCGCCGCCCCGTGCGCAACCTGATCCACGCCTCCGGGACCGTGGAGGAGGCGAACCACGAGGTGGCGCTGTGGTTTGCGCCGGCCGAGCTGCACACCTACCGCCGCGCCGACGAGGAAGTAATGTTCGGCGAGAAAGGCGGATAACGTGACCTACCGCCGCGCGCCGGCGACCTCCAGGACAATGGCCGTTGCCAGCCGGGCGGACACCTCCAGCAGCCGGGGCTCGACCCGATCGACGGTGTCCTTGGGGGTATCGTAATAGGGGTCGTCCGGCCGAAAGAGGAACACGACCGGCACGCCCGCCCGCTCGAAGCTCTGGTGATCGCTTCCGGGGGATCGCTGCATCGTCACCGGGATGCCGAGGCGGTCGGCGATCCGCGCCGCCGACCGCACGAGTGCGTCGCTCCCCCGGTCCCAGGCCAGCTCCAGGCGATCGCCCACGCCCTCCATGTCGAGGTTGACCATCCCCACCACGGGGTCGGGTCCCATGTGCTGCACGTAGTAGTCGGACCCGTACAGGCCGGACTCTTCGGCCCCAAAGAAGGTGAACCGCACGGTGAGTGCGAGCGGCGCGCGGCGGAGCACCTCGGCCACCTCCAGTGCCGTCGCGACGCCCGATGTGTTGTCGTTGGCCCCGGGGGCCCCCTCCACGGTATCGCGGTGCGCCCCCACCACGAGGACGCGATGCGGGTCCCGGGTCCCAGGCTTGGTCCCGATGATGTTCCACGTTGCCCGCTGGCCGGTCTCGGTCTGGACGTTCAAGTGCACCCGGACGGGCCCTGAGTGGGCGAGGTCCAGCAGCTGCAGCCCCTCCGCGCCGGAGAGTGCGACGACAGGGATCCCGGTGTCGCGGCTGACGACGCCGAATAGGTCCCCGGGCGTGGAGTTGTAGATCAGCACCGCCACGGCGCCCGCGTCCGCGGCGTTCTTCGCCTTCTCTCGAAACAGGATCGAGCCGCGCTGGATCAGGGCGATCTTCCCGGCAAGCGGCGCCCCGCGGATATCCTCGGGACGCCCAATCCCCGCATCGGCCAGCTCCGCGGTGATCCCTCCATCGGCCGTCGAGGGCGAGTAGAGCATCGCGTGCGGGTGCAGGGCGACCGACGGCGACGCCGGCACCGTCAGCGCCACGGCCCGGACGGCGAAGAAGGGGAACTGGAACTCCTGCCACTCCACCACGTACCCGTCGTCGGTGAGGCGGCGCGCGATGTACTCGCCGGACGTCCGGTCCTCCGGGGTGCCCGCGACGTGCGGCCCGATCCGCTGGGACAGCGCGAGGACGTGCTCGTAGGCGCGGCGGCCGGACACCTGTGAAAGCACATCGGGGAGCGCGGCGGCCGCCCCGGCGACAGCGCCCGGCCACGCCGGCGCGAGGACGGCCGCGGCGGCCAGGATCCCCGCCGCCGTCGGTCCGAACGCGATGCATCGCCGAAGTGTCACGCTGCTTCGCCGCCCCAACACGCGATCACACTTCAGGCTCGAGCACGATGTCGAACGTCCCCGCGGCCGCGCCCGCGCGCGGGAGGTAGACGGTCGTCAACGTGCGATACCCGGGGACGGCGACGCGAAGGTGGATGTGGGGCTGGAAGCCGCCTCCGTCGCCACCGGGGAAGTTGCTTTCGAACCGATACCGGCCCCCGGCGTCGGTGATGACGGTCCCTCGGTGGGCGTCATCGTACTGTCCGTCCGGCCTCCTGAGCCAGAACTCGACGCGGGCTCCCTGGAGGACGGAACAGTCGATGCCGGAGCGAACGACGCCGGTCAGCACGAAGCCGGTCCCGACGTGCGACCGCACGGGAGCATTCGGTTTGTAAAAGGGATCCCCGCCGTCCCCCGGCGTCAGCGGGCATCGAGCCCCCGACGGAGGCGGTGCCGCTCCCGCGGTGACACCCGAGAGCGCACCGAGGCCCGCCGCCAGCAGGACCCCACCGGCGAGCAGGCGCCTGAGACGCTTCACCATAACGACAGTGTCCTCCCCAAGACGTCCTTCGCCGCGCCGTGCGTCGCCGCGGGGCCTCGCGCTCAAGGTGGCCCCGCGCGGCCCGTCGAATCGGTTCCCGTGCACCGCCGGATCCTGGCCGTGCTCAGCTACGGCCATCTTGCCACCGATCTGTCGCAGGGCGCAATTCCAGCGCTCCTCCCGGTGTTCAAGGCCATGTTCCATCTCTCCTACGCCGGCGTCGGCTTCATCGTTCTGATGGCCAACATCAGCTCCTCGGTGATCCAGCCGGTATTCGGGGTCCTGAGCGACCGCCTCAGGATGAGATGGCTGATGCCGGTCGGCGCCCTGCTCGCGGGCCTGGGGATGACCTCGGCCGTGCTCGCCCCCAACTATGCCGTCACGGTTG
>VBAK01000082.1 GCA_005882275.1 Candidatus Segetimicrobium genomatis | reverse complement strand
CCCTCCGGCACCTCCCCGTTGACGATCCGCTGCGCCAGCCCTTCGACGATCGCGGTCTTGCCGACGCCCGGCTCGCCGATCAGCACCGGGTTGTTCTTGGTGCGGCGCTGCAGCACCTGGATGGTGCGGCGGATCTCATCGTCGCGGCCGATCACCGGGTCGAGCTTCCCGGCCGAGGCGCGCCCGGTGAGGTCGATGGTGTACTTCTCGAGCGCCTGGCGGCCTTCCTCCGCGTTGGCGTCGGCGACCTTCTCTCCGCCGCGCACCTCCTCGATGGCCTTCTCCACGGCGCCGCGCACCAGGCCCGATTCCTTGAACAGCCGCGCGAGCGCGCGATCCTCGAAAGCCGCCAGCACGAGGAGCTCGCTCGAGATGAACTGGTCGCCGCGCTGCTGCGCGAGCTTGTCGGTGACGTTCAGCACCCGGTTCAGGTCGTTGGAGATGTGTATCTCGCCGGGGGCGCCCTCGACCTTGGGCAGTCCGTCGAGGAGCGCGAGCAGCCCCGAGCGCAGCTTGTTGACGTCGGCCCCCGCCTTCATGAGCAGCGGACGCACCGAGCCCCCCGCGCCATCGAGCATCGCCAGCAGGACGTGCGCGGGCTCGATGAACTGATGATCGCGGCCGAGCGCGAGCGACTGCGCGTCGGCCAGCGACTGCTGAAAGCGGCTGGTGAGTTTGTCCATGCGCATTGGGATCTGCCCTTCAAACTGGATGTGCGGTTTGTGGGGACAAACGTGAGTCCCTTCAAGGGGCTGCGGAAGCCGGCCGGCGGACGCCCGCTGTTATCTGCCCGCCCCATAGGGTAGCGCACCAGGCGCACGCGGCAGCGGTGGGGCCCCGGGGGCGCAGTGGAGAGCCGCGCGATGGTCTAGACAGCCGGTGGGCTCGAGGTCAGGGTCGCTCGAGGCCAGGATCCCGGAGCTCGAGCAGCGGGCCGATGAAGCTCCGGTAGTTGCGCCAGCGTCCGACCGAAGTCGTGTACAGTTTCTGCCGCACCTGCCAGTAGCTCGCGGTCATCACGACCCGATCCGTTCTGTGGAACTCCAGGCATCGCGGATGCCACTCCAGCCCGACAAACTCGATGATTCTGCGGCTCCACCGCTCCTTATCGGCAATGAGTCCCTCGTAAGGCACCTCGAGCAGCATTCCCGCGGGCAGCGTGCTGCGCCAGTGAGCGAACAGACGCTGATGCGCACGGTAGTAGTGCGCCAGGTCCGACAGGTCCATCGCGAAGCTCATCGCCTGGGAGAGCTGCTGAAGGTAGCAGGACAGGCACGTATCGATCGGGTCGCGTCGCAGGTAGATGATGCGAGCGCGCGGAAAGACGCGATGAATGACTCCGAGGTACTCGGAGTTGAAGGTCGCTTTGTCGATGACCCGCAGCGCATCCGGCCAGTGCTGTGCCAGAACGCGCAGATACTCCGCGGCCAGCTCTCCGACGAGCGGCTCCCCGATGGGCGCGCGTCGGAGCACCTGGTCGTGCCGGCGCATCGCCGTGCTCCAGAAAGGGAGCTCGCCCGCGGACTTGCCGGCCGGATGCGAATGAATGATCTGTGCGACCAGCGTCGTCCCCGAGCGGGGCATGCCGGTCACGAACACCGGCCGCTCGGAGTCCGAGGCGCTCGCGGGTGTCCGGGCAAGGTCTTCGCGGGTATAGACACGAGTCATGTCCTCGACGAAGCGCGTCCGGGCCTTGCGGTCGTAGGGCTCCGCGACGCTCTTCTGCAGCTCGTTCGCGCGGCGGTGGCTGTGAAAGGCGCGCTCGAACTCGCCGAGGTCCTCGTGGTATTTGCCGATCGCGTAGCGCAGATGCGCCTCATCGAGTGGCGCCAGCTCCCTGGCGACAATCTCCTCCGCGCGCTCTAGCCACGGGGCGTCCGCAGCCGTCATGCGGCGATGTAGCACTTGCATCGCCCACGCCTTTGGCGACTTCGGGTCGACCTCCGCGGCGCGCCTGAAGAGCGCCTCGGCCTCGGCGAAGCGGCCCTCGAATCCAGCGATCTGCCCCATCCCGATCAGGGCATCGACGTGACGCGGAGAGGTCTTGAGCGCGCTCTCGAGCAGAGTCTTGGCCTCCCGCAAGCGACCCTGCAGAACCAGTGTCGAGCTCAGGTTGACCTTCAGCGCCACCTGGAGCCTGGAACGACCGTTTGCGCGGCCCGGCTTGATGCTCATGGAGCGTCGGAATTGTGCTTCCGCCTCGTAGTTGCGGCCGAGCTGAAAGAGTGCCGCCCCGAGATTGTTGCCTGCCGCGACGTTGCGCGGATCGAGGCTGAGGGACTCGCGGTAGCAACGCACCGCCTCGGCGGACTCGCCACGGGCCAGGCAGGCCTCGCCCCTTGCCGTGAGGGCCTGCAAGCGGTCCGACTGATCGTTCGGTGGCGGCGCTGGCCGCGGCTCGCCGGACGAGACGCTTCCCGGCCTCCCAGCGAGCCGCAGCAGCAGAGTCTGCGTGAGGTCGTCAGCGAGCTCGCGGGCAATCCCCTTCTCGAGCAGTCTCCATTTGAAGGAGTTGGCGAGCTTTGCCCTCTTGAAGAAGTTCAATGGCAGGGAACGGGCTCTGCGGTCGACTCCGTCGAGGAATCTGCGCAGGAGTTTCTCGACGGCGCGGCGTTGCGCCTGCGCCGAGCGGTCCCTTGGGGGTGTGTCGGATGAGCCCTCGCTCGTCTCGAGGACGAGGTCGTCTGCCAACGCGGCGCCGACTTCGGTCGCTTCGCGCGTATCCAGCCACTTGAAGAGCATGGTCCGATCCGTGAAGTTCGCGGGCACCGCAGATCTTACCGGAGTGAAGCCCGCGGGCCGAGTTTCGGCGCCATTTCGAGAGGTCGTTCACACGGCGCGCCCGCAGAAGCAGCTCCGGCTCCTCGCATGGCGATGCGGGATCAGCGACGCCCCGGGGCGGCTCACCGGTGAGCAAGCCGCCCCGCCCAGGCGATCACCCCCACCCCGAGCGCAATCAGGATCACCTGCATTGCGCTGGTGCGGGGGTCGGCGCGCCGATGCAGCCCCGGGATGAGACCCGCCACCGCGATGTAGAGAAATCCCGCGGCCGCGAAGGCGAGCGCGTAAGGGAGTAGGCCGAGCGCATGGCGCAGGCCGTAGTACGCCGCGATCGCCCCGATCACCGAGGCGATGCCCGTGGCGAGATTGAGCAGCAACGCGCGCGTGCGCGAGAGCCCCGCGTGCACCAGGATGGCGAAATCCCCGACGCGGTGAGGGATCTCGTGCGCGGCCACTGCGAGAGTGGTCACCAGGCCGAGGGAGAAGCTGCCGAGGAAGGCCGCGGCGATCAGCACTCCGTCGAGCGCGTTGTGGAGGCTGTCCCCCACCAGTACCAGGACGCCCGAGGCTTGCTCGCGCAAGTGCTCGTGCCGGTGCGGCGTGTGATGGTGCCGATCGCCGTGGTGGCCGTCGTGGTGTTCGCCCGGGTCCTCATCCTGCGAGTGAGCGTGCCACCAAAGCACCAGCTTCTCGATGACGAAGAAGATCCCGAGCCCCAGCACCAGCGCGAGCCCGATGTCGTGGGCGCCCGCGGTGCCAGCTCCTTCGATCGCGTCGGGCAACAGCGCCAGCAGCGCCGCCCCGAGGAGTGCCCCGGTCGCGAAGCTCACGCAGTGCGGGAGGATGCGCGCACTGCGCTCCTCCGACACCAGGAGGAATGCGACCGCGAACACCGCGCTCGCGATGCCGCCGAAAGCGGCGAACAGGATGATCCAGAGCAGCAGCACGCGGGTCGGGTTCTTCTACTCGGGTCGGTTCTTCTGCTTCGGCGGGTCAAGGGGATCGTAACACGCTCGCCAGGGCCCGAAGGCCGGCGTCTCAGCCAAGCCAGATGAGCGCCGCCATGCGCCCGCACTGCCCGTCGCGGCGGTAGGAGAAAAAGCGCGCCGCATCGGCGTACGTGCACCAGCCGCCGCCGAACACCGCGGTGACTCCAAGGGCGCCGAGGCGCCGTCGGGCGAGCGCGCCGAGATCGCATTGCCAGCGCCCGCGCGCGTTGAAGTGAAATGCCTCGGACGCCCCGGCGTCGTGTTGCAGGAAGGCCGCGCGCACCTCCCCGCCCACTTCGAAGTGTCGCGGGCCGATCGCAGGACCGAGCCACGCAATGAGCTTCCCCGGCGCGACGCCGAGCCGTGCCACGGTAGCCTCCAGCACTCCGGCGGCGAGCCCGCGCCAGCCGGCGTGCGCTGCAGCGACTTCGGAGCCGTCGCGCGAGGCCAAGAGTACCGGCATGCAGTCCGCCACTTGAACGACGCACACGTTCCCGGCGCCTCTGGCGATCGCAGCATCGGCAGTCGGT
>VBAK01000081.1 GCA_005882275.1 Candidatus Segetimicrobium genomatis | reverse complement strand
GATATCGCCCTTTTCGATCTGCAGCTTCTGCGTGGCCGGCGACGTCACATCGCGGATCTCGACCTTGGCGAGCCTGGCGGGACCGAGGAAATAGTTCGGGTTGCGCTCGAGCGTGATGACCTCGTTCTTCTGCCACCCCGTCAGGATGAAGGGGCCGGAGCCGGCCGAGTGCTGGTTCAGCCATTCCTCCGCCTTGTCGTCCTTGTCGGCGGTGGCCGAATCCGTCCCCCCGTGCTCCCGCACGAGCCTGCTGTCCATGATCGCCGCGTTCGGGCCGGCCAGGACGGCCAGCCAGTCGGCGAAGGGGTCCTTCAGGATCGTCTTCACCGTGTGGGGGCTGATCACCTGAACATCGTTGAGCGGATCGGCCATCCAGCCCGGGTTGCCTTTGATGTTCTTGAGCCGCAGCAGGCTGAACTTGACGTCCTCCGCCGTGAGGGGGTTGCCGCTCGCGAACTTCACGTCGTCGCGCAGCGTGAACGTGTACTCCCGGCCGTCCGCGGAAATCTTGATGTCCTTGGCCAGGAACGGCACAAAGGAGGAGAAATCTTGCGCGCTCTTCGGGACGACCAGGGTATCGTAGGCGTTGAGGTCGACGAAGGCCGCGGCGAACTCGAACTCGCGGTCGGGGTCGAGCGTCTTGACGTCGGACTGGTCGTCGGCCATGATCAGGGACTGGCCGCCGACCGGCCCCGCGAGCGCTCCGGCCGGGCCCCCGGCCGGCAGGCAGGCAAAGACCAGGCAGATCAACACCGGGATCAAGCGCATGGAGATGGAACGCGGTCTGCGGGACACACCATCACCGTGCGATCTCCTCACGAACATCACCCCTCCCACCTGCGGGCACACGTTCTCCCCGAAAACACCTGCAGGCGATCTCCTCGCATTCGCTGGAGCCGTTCGGGAGGCCAAACTGATTATCCTCTCCGGGGGCGCTCCTCTCGGCCCTCCCCCCTCCCCCCCTTGTTGTTGTTGACAGCCGGCGCGGGCGGTGTGAGAATAATCCACGGGAGTTCTCCAGACCCGGAGGTGGGGACGGCGATGGCCGATAGTGCATCTACAAACCCCGTCACGCGTCCGGGCGCTATGCGACCTTAGCTCCCCTGCGTCTACAAGTATCCGGCCGCGGTGACACCCGCGGCCCTTTTTATTTCGCTCAGGCGCGTGGCTGATCTACCCGGGAGTGGTGATGCGTCATGAGGGACATGATGCGCTCGGAGACGCTGGAGGCGCCCCAGGCAGAGGCACGCGCTCCCGCGGCTCACCCGAGGCCGGTCTCGACCGAAGCGGTCCTCGAGGTGGGCGATCTCGTCAAGGATTTCGGGCGGTTTCGGGCGGTCGACAGGGTGTCCTTTGCGGTCCCGCGGGGAAAGATCGTCGGCCTCCTCGGCCCCAACGGCGCGGGCAAAACCACGACGATCCACATGCTTCTGGGGATCATCACCCCGACGTCGGGCCGGATCACCTACTTTGGCAAGGAGTTCTTTTCGCACCGCCAGGAGTGCCTCGGGCGGATCAACTACGCCTCGTCGTTCAACACGCTCCAGGGCCGGATCTCGGTGTGGGAAAACCTGCTGGTCTATGCGCACCTCTACGGCCTCAAGAAGCCGGGCGCGAAGATCAGAGAGCTCGCCGCGTACTTCCAGATCGGCGGGCTGCTGGACACCCGGTACTGGAATCTCTCCGCCGGGCAGAAAACGCGGGTCAACCTGATCAAGGCCCTGTTGAACGACCCCGAGCTGATCCTGATGGACGAGCCGACGGCCTCCCTGGACCCGGACATCGCGGACAAGACGCTCTCGCTGATCGAAGAGGCGCGGCAGGCCTCCGCGGTCTCGATGCTGTACACCAGCCACAACATGAACGAGGTGAACCGGATCTGCGACGAGGTCATCATCCTCGACCAGGGCCGGATCGTCGCCCAGGATACGCCCCTCGGGCTCACCAAGCGCATCCAGACGGCCCAGCTGAAGCTCACCTTCGACGGCGACCGCCAGACCGTCGAAGCCTTCCTCGTGGAGCGCGGGCAGACGTATCGATTCCCCCAGCCCTACGCCGTGGCCATCGAGACCACGGAAAAACTGATCCCCTCGCTGATCTTCGGGCTCAGCGAGCAGGGCATCTGGATCACCGACATCGAGGTGAAAAAGCCCACCTTAGAGGATGTGTTCATGCGGATCGCGAGAGGCGGAGACCATGAGGAGTGAGCGCATCTACGCCATCCTCCTCCAGGAGCTCTTCATCACCAGGCGCTCGCTCGAGGTCATCGTGGACCTCTTCTTCATGTCCCTGATGACCGTCATCGTGTTCGGGTTCGTCTCGCGATTTCTCGTCGGGGCGCTCAACGCCAACACGGGCTTGTACCTGCTCCTGGGGATGGTGCTCTGGGAGATCGTCCGCGTCAATCAGTATTCCCTGTCGGTCGGCAGCCTGTGGAACATCTGGTCGCGCAACCTCAGCAACATGTTCATCGCCCCGCTGTCGGTGACGGAGTATGTGGCCGCGCACATGCTCTCGGGGCTGATCAAGACGGTCTTCACCTTCGGCATGATCTGCGCCATCGCGGCCTACGGCTTCCATTTCAATATCCTGCGCCTCGGCCTCCTCAACCTCGTGCTCTTCTTCGCCAACCTGACGGTGTTCGCGTGGGCGGTCGGCCTCGTGCTGCTCGGGGTGATCTTCCTGGCGGGGACGCGGATCCAGGCGCTGGCCTGGGGCCTCATCTTCCTCTTCCAGCCGCTGACCGCCGCGTTCTTCCCGGTGAGCGTGCTGCCGCCGGCCCTCCGCCAGATCGCCTATGCGCTCCCGCCGACGTTTGTCTTCGAAGCGGCCCGCCAGGCGCTGAGCCGCGCGGCCGTGAACTGGCCGTACGCCGCCGCCGCGTCCGCCGAGAACGTCGCGTACTTCGGGGCGGCGGTGGTGGCCTTCAATCTCATGTTCGCCCGGTCGCGCAAGACCGGGCAGTTCGCCCGGAACGAAGGCTGAGCGCGCGCTCAGGCGTCGCGGAGCCGCGGGTTCAGGAGATCCTGGAGGCCGTCCCCGAGGAAGTTGAACCCCAGGACGACGGAGAGGATTGCATCGCCGGGTCCTGCTGCCCGGCCAATCTGCAGTAGACAAATGCATGAGCAACAAGAAACGGCCATGTGAGTAGCCAGCTGGCGAGCAGAACGCACTCCATCAGCACGGACCAGACCGGGCCCGATACAGCCTGATGTGCCGGACTTGAACCGGCAACGGAACCTGATGCAAAGTTGTCCAGGGCACCCACAACCCCCCCCGCCGCCAACAATAGCAAGTTAAAGAGAAACAGCTCCCGTCTGGCCAAGCGCGTGATCGACGTGCTTCTCCGAAACGCTTCTCTCATCCGCAATCCCTCGTCAATCATCGCATGGCCGAAGTATTGCGATCCGACGAGCCGCACTCCCAACCGCACGGCAAGGAAGAACAACACGGTGCTCACAATGCAGGCCACCGCCATAAAAGCGATGGCGGCGGCAAGATCCCACAACCAGGGCTCCGGCAGGCGAACAGGGATGTAAACGAGGACTACAACCAAGAGCAACGCTCCGACACAAAGAACCAACCAGAGAATGTCCACCCGCCGTCCGCGCGAGAGGGCAACCCACACGAATCTGCAGACGATCACCGCACCAACGAGGCCCGCCAGAATGGCCCACCAAGGCGCCTCGAGGGACGTTGAGCGCAAACGGTTGAACAAGTAAATCAAGGAAAAGAGTGAGGTGCCCGAGAACACAAACAGCATCACAGCAAGCATCCCCCCTAGCATGGCCAAGAGAGAAGCCCCCAGGAATCGAAAGACGACAGGAAACGAAGGAAGGAAATCACCCATCTGAGCCTTTTCGTTCCGAGAAAATTTCAGCGCGACTTTGATCAAGCCCACGCCGATGATGAAACCCAGGATAAAATCACTCGCGTCAATCACGATCCTCACAACATTATTGTGAACATACAGGCGGGCCAAAGCGGGGGCTCGAGACACCACTCCCAGGAGGAGCGAGACGAGGATGAAAAAGCCAACGTTCTCCGTGAGCGTGCGCACCCCGAACAGGAGAGCTTCGCGTGTCGAGAACTTGCCGGCCGGGATGGGCGGGTGTTGTCCGAGAGGATACGCATCCAGTTGATCGAGTGACCCGGAACTCGCGACACCGCCCGGCATAGAGCACCCCCCTCCCGTCCGGCTGTTCCGGTTGAGTGTCGCTAATCCCTCCTCAGATGGCCGGTGCTCAGGCGTCGCGCAGCCGCGGGTTCAGGAGATCCTGGAGGCCGTCGCCGAGGAAATTGAACCCCAGGACGACGGAGAGGATCGCCAGGCCGGGAAACGTCGCCACCCACCAGTACTCGAACTTGGTCTGGCCCGCCGCGATCATGGCCCCCCACTCGGGGGCCGGGGGGATGGCGCCCAGCCCGATGAACGAGAGGGCCGCGGTGAGGATGATCGCGTTCCCGATGTCGAGGGTCCCCTTCACGACCACGGGCGGGAAGGCGTTGGGCAGCACGTGCCGGAGGAGCACCCGCCAGGCAGGGGCGCCCAGGGCGCGCGCCGCCAGCACGTAGTCGTTGGCCTTGGCCGCGAGGACCTGGCCGCGCATCAGCCGGCTGAACTCGGCCCAGGCCACGAGCACGATCGCCAGCATGGCGTGGGGCAGGCCGGGTCCGAGCGCGGCGGTAATCGCCATGGCGAG
>VBAK01000080.1 GCA_005882275.1 Candidatus Segetimicrobium genomatis | reverse complement strand
TATGGCGGTCGATCCGCGCGGCCCGGCCGACGTCTCGATCCTCCACGAGGAAGACTTCATCGGCCTGGGGGAACCGGGAGCGGGTCGCGAACGCCGGCCGGCTGTCGGCGACCATCACCCACCAGCCCTGCTCGTGCGCCTGGCGGACGAGCGGCAGGACGTCGTGCCCCGCCCCGCAGACCAGCAGCGGGAGGGGCGGCGTGATCACCTCGACGAACAGCTCCCCGCGCCCGCCCGGGAGATCCACGGGAAGCGTGGTCGTCTTCCCGGCGGCGATCTGCCGCCTCGCCAGGGCCGTCACGCGGGCGTCGAGGGCGGCGTCGCCGAGCGAGCCTGCGACCCTACCTTCCTCAGGGACGAACAGCCGCGTTCCTACGCCGGCGCGGCCGCTCTCGGATGGCGAGGCGATCAGGGTCGCCAGCGCCGCGAACCGGCGGTCGTCGATGCACGCCTGCAGCAGCGCCGCGAAATCCGGCTCAGCGTCGGGCCGGACCGCTTCGACGAAGACCTCGATCTTGCCGTTGCAGCCGAGCCCGAGCCCCCAGACCGCGTCGTCGTCGGCGGTCAGGTCGTAGGTCATCATCCGCGCGCGCCCGGTCCGCAGGACCTCCCGGGCCGCCTCGGCGACATCGCCCTCCAGGCAGCCCCCGCTGATCGAGCCGACCGTCGTCTCGTCCTGCCGGATCAGCAGCCGGGCGCCGGCGCGGCGGTAGGTGGACCCCGCGACGCGGATGATCGTCGCGAGGGCGGCGGGCTCGCCCCGCGCCCGCAGGGCGGCGAGGGCGTTGAGGATCTCCCGGATCTCCTTCACGGACCGTCTCCCGGACGGCGGGCCGCCGCGGCCGCGGCCCGGCCGGCATTCCGCCTCCGGCCCGAGCGCCCCCGGGGACTGTGCAGATACCGCTCGAGCGCCCGCAGGCCGCTGAGGTTGTGGGCTGAGGCGAACACGTCCACGTAGGGCAGCGCGACGCTCATCCCCTGGGTGACCGGCTCGTACCCCGGGCTGCCGAGCAGGGGGTTGAGCCAGATCACCCGGCCGGCGCGGGCGTGCAGCGTCCGCATCGCGGACTCGAGGACTTCGAGGTCGCCGGTGTCCCAGCCGTCGCTGCAGATGACGACGATCGTCCGGCCGTCCACCAGCCGCCCGTACGCTTCGTTGAACTGCCTGAGGCTCGCCCCGATCTTGGTGCCGCCGGACCAGTCCGGCACCCGCTCGGAGGCGTCGCGGAGCGCCTCGCGGATGTCGCGGCGCCCGAGCACATCGGTGACCCGGGTGAGGGACGTGCTGAACAAAAACGATTCCACGTGGCTGAGCGCCCCCTGCAGCGCGTAAATGAACTGGACGAGGAACCGGCTGTAGATGTCCATCGACCCGCTGACGTCGCAGAGCAGCACCAGGCTGGCCTTCCGGATCTTCCGGCGGCGCCACACCAGGTCGAGCACGTCCCCGCCGTACCGGAGATTGCGGCGCATCGTCCGCCGGAGATCCACGAGGGACCCCCGCCGCGCCGCCCGCGTGCGCCGGGAGAGCCGGGTGGCGATGAGCCGGGCGATGATGATGATGAGATCGGTGATGGCCTGGAGCTCGTCGGCGGCAAACGCGCTGAAGTCTTTGTGCGTGCGCCCTTCGGCCGGGCTGTAGGCCGGGACCTCCTGCTCGTCGTCTGTCTCTCCGCGGTCGTTCCACTCCGCCACCGCGACGTCGCGGCCTCGCTCCTCCCCCGCCTCGCCCGCGGGCCCGGCCGGCCCTTCGGCCGCGTCGTCCCCGGACGCGGGCGCGCCGTCCATCGCCGGCCCCTGCCAGAACCGCGCGAACTCTTCGTCGAACACGGGGAGGTCCTCCGCGTGGGAGCAGAACACCGCGCGGAGCGAGAACCGGACGAGCTCGCGATCGGCGAGATCCACCGCGGTCAGCGCCCGCAGGGCGTCGCTGATCTCCAGCGGGCCCACCAGGAGCCCCCGGTGCCGGAGGCGGCGGCCGAAGAGCGTGACGTTCCCGGCCAGGTCGCCCCGTCTCGGGGTCACGGCCCGGGGTCGGCCGGCGCCGGCCGGGCCTGCGGCCTGAGCCGGGGCGTCCGGCTCAGCGGCCCTTGGGGAGTTGGGCGGCCAGCTGGGCGATCCGGTCGGAGTTCCATCCATCGCCGCTCTGCCCGATCGCATCGATGCGCTCGAGGATGGGACCAAGGTACCGCGCGCGCACCCGGGTCAGATCCTCCTGGTCCTTGCAGAGGCACCCCAGCGTCTCCTCGACGGCAGTGGGATCGAGGTGGTCCCGGTGGAGCGCCAGCAGCGCCGCGCTCCAGTCGAGCGTCTCCGCGATGCCGGGGACCTTGTCGAGGTTGACGCGGCGCACCAGCTGCATGAACGCGCCGATCTGCCGGGCCAGCCGGTCGTTGATCTCCGGCACCTTGCGGTGAATGATGGCCAGTTCCTTCTCGAAGGTGGGGTAGTCGATCCACAGGTACAGGCAGCGGCGGCGCAGCGCGTCGCTGAGGTCCCGGGTGCGGTTGCTCGTCAGGACGACGTACGGGATGTGCCGCGCCCGGATGGTGCCGATCTCCGGGATGCTGACCTGAAAGTCCGAGAGCACCTCCAGCAGGAACGCCTCGAACTCCTCATCCGCCCGGTCGACCTCGTCGATCAGGAGCACCGGGGCCTGGTCGGCCGTGATCGCCTGCAGCAGGGGGCGCTTGAGCATGAACGGCTCGCTGAAGATGAGGTGCTCCTTCTCCTCCACGGGGCGGCCCGTCGTCTCCTCGAGCTTGATCCGGAGCATCTGCCGCTGGTAGTTCCACTCGTAGAGCGCGGTGTGGACGTCCAGCCCTTCATAGCACTGCAGGCGGATGAGATCGGTCGCGACGGCGCGGGCCATCACCTTCGCAATCTCGGTCTTCCCGACGCCGGCGGCGCCTTCGATCAGCAGCGGCTTGTGCAGCGCCACGCTCAGGTGAATCGACAGCGCCACATCGCGGTCGGCGATGTAGCCCTGCTCCTGCAGGGTCTCCATGATTTCCGGGATGCCGCCGAACGCCTGCGGCGGACGCGAGCCTGCTCCCATCGGGGCCCTCACCCCTCCTTTTAATGTAGAACCGCGTCGGGTGTGCCCCGGATTCCCACCGTGCCGGGGATGTCCACTCAACCGACTCATTCTAGCATACCCGCCGGCTCCGGGGCGCCGGACGCGCGCGGCGGCGCGCCGGACCATCGCGGAACACCTGCAGCCGGCGGACCCCGCCCCGCAGCGCCTCCGCGAGCGCCGCCGGGCGTACTGGCTCACGCCGTAGGCCCGGCCGCCCCCGGGCCAGGCGGCGCTTCGCGGCGCGCGGCAGGCGCTTCAGCAGCCGCTCCAGGACCAGGGCCGACCGCTTCGTCGGACACCAGAAGACGACCGCGTAGGTATGGGGGCCGCGCCCGCGCGTGTAGCGCGAGGCCCGGCCCCGGCGGTGCGCGGCGAGGCGGAGGGCCGGATCGACCGTATAGCCCGCGTAGTACGTCCCATCGCCGCACCGCAGCAGGTAGGCGTAGTGCCGCCGCGCTCGCTTCTCTCGCCGCATTCATCCGGAAGAATTCGCGCGCCGCGACCGCGCTCCCCCGGCCGGATCGGGCCGCCCGAGGATAGGAGTTGACCGGCGCTCCATCGAAGGAGCCTTCCTTCTATGAGCACACGCTACACGGGCGCGCGCGTCACCCGCAACGAGGATCCGGCGCTGCTGTGCGGCCGCGGCCTGTTCGTCGATGACATCCACCTCCCGCGCCTGGCGCACGCGGCGGTGCTTCGCAGCCCCCATGCCCACGCCCGCATCGTGCGGATCGACACGCGCCGCGCGCGGGCCGCCCGCGCCGTGGTGGCGGTGCTGACGCACGCCGATCTGGGCGACCTCGGCGGCCCGCTCCCCCGGCTCATCCCCCACCCGGCGCTGGTCCACCACAAGACCCAGCAGGCCCTGGCGTCCACCACCGTCCGGTACGTGGGGGAAGCGGTGGCGCTGATCGTCGCCGAGAGCCGGTACGCGGCCGAGGACGCGCTCGATCTCGTGGACGTCGAGTACGCGCCTCTCCCCGCCGCGGTGGGCCTCGAGGACGCGGTCGCACCGTCCGCGCCGCTCGTGCACGAGGACGCCGGGACCAACGTCTGCGCGCGGTACACGCAGCGGGTCGGGGACGTCGAACGCGCCTTCGCCGGCGCCCCGCGCCGCTTTCGGGAACGGCTGGTGATGGACCGCGGGACGGCATCCCCCCTGGAGACCCGCGGGATCGTCGCCGCGTGGGATCCGCGCGCCCGCCTGCTCGAGATCTGGGACAGCACGCAGGCTCCCATCCCGATCCGCAACGGGCTCGCGGCGATGTTCGGGCTGCCGCAGACCAATGTCCGGGTCGTCGCCCCCGACGTGGGAGGGGGATTCGGGCCCAAGGTGATGATGTTTTATCCCGAGGAGATCCTGGTGCCGCTGGCCGCGCAGCGGCTGGGGCGTCCGGTGAAGTGGATCGAAGACCGGCGCGAGCACTTCGTGGCCACCAACCAGGAACGGGAGCAGATTCACGACGCGGAGATCGCCCTCGACGGGACGGGACGGATCCTCGGCGTGCGCACCGTCTTCCTCTATGACGCCGGCGCCTACTGCCCCTACGGGCTGATCGTCCCGATCGTCGCCGGCACCACCCTTCCCGGCCCGTACCACGTTCCGAATTACCACTGCGAGTTCA
>VBAK01000064.1 GCA_005882275.1 Candidatus Segetimicrobium genomatis | reverse complement strand
GGTCGGCTCGTCGGCGATGAGCACGGAGGGGTTGCAGGACAGCGCCATGGCGATCATCACGCGCTGGCGCATTCCGCCGGAGAACTGATGGGGGTAGTCCTTGACCCGCTGGCGGGCCAGGGGGATCTTCACGCGCTCGAGCATCTCCGCGGCGCGGGTCCAGGCGGCCCGCTTGTCCAGGTGCTGGTGGAGGATGATCGCCTCGGCGATCTGCTCGCCGATGGTGAGCACGGGGTTGAGCGAGGTCATCGGCTCCTGGAACACCATGGCGATGCGGTTGCCGCGGATCCTCCGCATCTGTTCGTCGGACAGCTTGAGCAGATCCCGACCCTCGAAGAGGATCTGCCCGTCGACGATCTTGCCCGGCGGCGTCGGGATCAGCCGCATCACGGACAGGGCGTGGACGCTCTTGCCGGACCCCGACTCGCCGACGATGCCCAGGGTCTCGCCCCGGTGGAGGTCGTAGGTCAGGCCGTCCACCGCGCGGACGACGCCTTCGTCGGTATAGAAGTAGGTCTTCAGATTCCGGACGGACAGCAGCGGGTCGGCCACCCGTTACCCCCCTCCCGAGGCCGGCAGCGATGTCATGGAACTGAGCCTGCCAACACCGGACGGTTCCACCAGGCCCGCGCCAAATCCTTTCCCTGACGGGCTCCGGATGCCCCCGGCCGGCGGGGGCCCCCGCGACCGTGACGCGTCCCGGGACCATGACGCGCCCCGGACCCGGTCCGGGTGGGCCTAGAGCTTGAGCCGCGGGTCCAGGGCGTCCCTGAGGCCGTCCCCGAGAAAGTTGAAGCAGAGCACGGTCAGGAAGATCATCAGCCCGGGATAGAACGCCAGCCGGGGAGCGGTGAGAATAAAGTCCTGGGCGTTTTGGAGCATGTTCCCCCACGAGGGGACCGGCGGCTGGATCCCGATCCCGAGGAAGCTCAGGGCGGCCTCGGTGAGGATGGCTCCCCCGACGATCAGGGTCGCGGCGACGATCACGGGCGCGAGCGTGTTGGGCACGAGGTGGCGCGCCAGGATCCGGAGGTCGGTCGCGCCGAGCGCCCGGGCGGCGTCGGCGAACTCCTGCCCCCGGAGCTTCAGCACCTCCCCCCGCACCAGCCGGGCCACGCCGCGCCAGGCGAAGAGGCTGATCACGAAGACGATGCCGGCGACCGACCCGCCCAGGTACTTGGAGAGGACGATGAGGATGGGGAGGTCCGGGAGGGCCAGCGACACGTCCGTGATGCGCATGAGCACGTTGTCCGGCCACCCGCCGTAGAACCCGGCGGTGGCGCCGATGAGGATGCCCGCGCACGCCGCCGCCACCGCCGCCGAGAAACCCACGAGCAGCGACACGCGGCCGGCGTAGAGCAGCCGCGTGAAGACATCGTGGCCGATGGTGTCGGTCCCGAGGAGGTGCCGCCACGACGGGGACCGGAGCCTGGCCGTGAGGTCGATGTCTTCGAACCGGTACGGCGCGATCGCCCCGGCGAGCAGGGTCACCAGCACCAGCGCGAGGACGACCGCCGCGCCTGCGAGCGCCACCTTGTGGTGGCGAAACCGGTGCCAGGCCAGCGCCCAGAAGCTCTGCCCCGCTCCCTGCGCCCGCTCGAGCCGCGCCCGCGCGGGCGTGGACCGGGACACCGCGGATGACCCGGATGCCGGCAGGCGCGCCATCTCAGTCGAATCGGATCCGGGGATCGAGGATGCCGTACGCGATGTCGACGAGGAGGTTGACGCCGATCACCATCACCGCGATGAACATGATGATCCCCTGCGCGACCGCGTAGTCGGCGCCCAGCGTGGAATCCACCAGCAGTTTGCCGACGCCGGGCCAGGAGAACACGGTCTCGGTCAGCGGCGCGCCCGCCAGGATCCCCGGGACGGCCACCCCGAGGACGGTGACGAGCGGGATCAGGGCGTTGCGCAGCGCGTGCCGGCGGATGACCACGCGGCCCGGGAGCCCCTTGGCGCGCGCGGTCCGGACGAAATCCTGCCGGACGACCTCCAGCATGCTGCTGCGCGTGTACCGGGTGAAGCTGGCCATGAAGACCAGCCCGAGCGCCAGCGTGGGCAGCGGCAGGTACTTGAGGCGGTCGGCCAGGAGCGGCAGCCCCGGCGCCACGCCCGGGCTGTTGATCCCGCCCGGCGGCAAGAGGTGCCAGTTGACCCCGAACAGGTAGATCAGCATGATCCCGAACCAGAACACCGGGACGCTGACGCCGAAGAAGGTGAAGAGCGTCGCGGCGTAGTCCAGGGCCGAGTACTGATGGAGGGCGGAGTAGATCCCGACGGGGATCGCCACGGCCAGCGCGAGGGCGAGCGCCCCCGCGGCGAGCGAGACGGTGTTGCCCAGCCGGTCCAGGATCAGGGTGGCCACCGGCTCCCGGTACGTCCGGGACCAGCCGAAATCGCCCTGCGCCGCCCGCTCCAGCCACTTCACGTATCTGACGTGCGGCGGCTCGTCCAGCCCGTAAACGTGCTTCAGCCGGATGACGTCGGCCGGGGTGAGACCCGGGACGCCTGAAATCAGCAGGTCCACCTGGTCGCCGGGCGCCGCCGCCAGCAGCGCGAAGACCACGATCGAGATCCCGAGGAGGATCGGGACCATCTGCACGAGCCGGCGGATCACATACCGCTGCATCTCAATCCCGGCGCCGGGGGGCCGGCGATCGTCTCGCTACTGCGCGCCCCATGCCCACCGGCCGGCGTTCCACGTCACCTGGCCGTTGTGGCCGACGCCGGTCGGCTTCCAGTTCTGGAACCCGTTCTTGATCACCGTGACGTCCGCCCTGAAGTACAGGGGCAGGGCGGGAAGCTCATCGGCGAAGAGCGCCTGCGCCCGCTTGAGCATCGCCGCCCGCCTGGCCTGATCGAGCTCGGTGGGGACGGCGTGCAGCAGCCGGTCCATCTCCGGGTTGGAGTATCCTGGGAAGTCCTGGCCGTTGTACGCGTTCTGGGCGGACGGGATGTTGTCCGTGGTGTAGAGGGTCTCGCCATCCTCGGTCGGTTTCTGCACCCAGGCGTACATCGCCATGTCGAAGTCGCGGTGCCGGGTCGTCTCGCCGAAGAAGACGCGCGCCGGCTGGTTGGTGATCTTGAGGTCGACGCCGACCTGCCGCCACTGGTTTTGGAGAATCTGCTCCACGTCCTCGCGGACGCGGTTGCCGGCGGTGGTGCCGAGCGAGACCGTGTACCGCTCGCCCTGAGCGTTGCGCAGAATCCCGTCCGGCCCGGGGGTCCACCCCGCCTCCGCAAACAGCTGCTTCGCCCGTTCCGGATTGTGCGTGTACTTCGGCATGGACGCATCGTAGGCGTAGTGCTTGGGCGGCAGGTAACTGTTGGCCACGGCCTGCTTGCCCCCGAAGAGGGCGTCCACCAGCGCCTGCCGGTCGAGCGCGTACAGGAGCGCCTGGCGGACCCGCTTGTCCTTGAACTTCGGATTGCTCAGATTCAGATCGATGTGCTCCCAGACCATCCCGGGGGTAAACAGCACCTTCTGGGCGAGCCGGCGCTGGGCGATCTGCTGGTCGAGCTGCACCCCCTGGGTGAACGTGATCCCGATCGGGCTGATCGCGTCGATCGCGCTCGAGAGCATGTTGGCGCCGAGAGTGTTCGTGTCCGTCACCACGCGCCAGACGATCCGCTTCACCCGGGGCGTGTCCAGCGTATAGTTGGGATTGGCCTCGGCGACGATGGAGGACCCCTTCTGCCAGGAGACGAGCCGGTACGGACCGTTGCCGATCGTGGCCTGGGGGTCGCTGCCGAACGGGAGCTTATCCAGGCCGCCCGGGTTGTCGTGATACGCCTTCTCCAGCACGTGCCTGGGCCAGGGCCCCCACTCGATGACGTCGGTGTTGGCGTACGCATAGTGGTCCTTGTACGTGACGACGATCGTGTCGGGGGCCGGCGCGTAGATGTTCTCGACGTGCTTCTCGAAGACGCGATCGATGATCGGCACCTTGTCGTTCATGATCGCCCGGTGGGTGAACACGTAATCCTGCGCGTCCACCGGGACCCCATCCGACCACTTCGAGGGCTTGAGGTGCCAGGTGACCTGCATCTTTCCGCCGGGGAGGAGCTTCCACAGGCCGTTGTCCAGCGTCGGGATCTCCTTCGCCGCGACCGGGGCGAGCTTCAACTCGTCGCTCCAGAAGGCGCCGGCGACGAACAGGGCCATAATGACCTCGCTGCTCACGGCGAGGTTCCCGCCCAATCCCGGCACGAGGATGTCGGGCTCCTGGGAGATGCCGATCACGACTTCGTCCCTGGGGGCGGCCGCCTGGCCCGGGGCCGCCGGCCAGCCGATCCCAAGGAGTCCCCCCGCCGCGAGAACCGCCGTCAACACCCGCCCAAGCCTGCCCACGGTTCCACCCCCCCAGAGCTTCAGCCACCTGGACCCGTCGGCGTTTCGACCAACCGCCGCCCGCGCCGAGGCCGGACGCTTTCCCTTCTCGCTCCCGCTTTCCCGGCCCTGCCCGCGGGGCCGCGGGTCAACCGCCGCCCGCCGCAGGCTGAGCGCCGGCACCCTCGCTATGGGAGGTCTCGGGCGTACTCGACGCTGTAGTCGTTGTACGCGTCCCCCTGCCCGCCGCTCACGGTGGCGAGCAACCGCCTTCCCCTGTATAGTTCCGCGACCGCGCGGCTGATCTCGGGGACGTTATAGAGCACCAGCTGCACCACGAGGCGGCCTTCGGTGGCCAGGTACTGCCGGTTGTACTTGGCATCGTGGGCGGGATCGTAGTACTTCGACTGGAACTGCGCCGTGACGGTCCCCGACGGCGGGTCGTACGCTACCCGGGGATGGCTCTCCTGCCCGGAGAGGCTGACCACGGCCCCCCGGGCGCGGGTGGCCGGGTCCCGGGTGACGCCCGGAGGGACCGCGGGCGAAACCGCGCCCTCCTGGACCTGGGCGATCTGGGTCCAGAGCAGCCAGCCCCCGCCTGCCGCGAGCACCAGGGCCGCGGCGAGCGGCAGGAGCCACGCCGCGCGGCGGGGCCGGGGACGCGCGGGGTGCATCACGTGGACCGCTGCCGGGGGTCGAGGGCGTCGCGGACGCCGTCCCCGAGGAAATTGTAGAAGAGGATCACCAAAACGATGGCGAGCCCCGGGAGGAGCAGCCAGGGGAACTGCGTGAACACCTCGACGCTCTGCGCCTGCGCCAGCAGCAGTCCCCAGCTCGTGCTGGGCTCCTGGACCCCGATCCCGAGGTACGACAGCCCGCTCTCGCCCAAGATCACCCCGGGGATCGTGAGCGTGGCGGCGACGATGACGTAGGAGGAGGTGCTGGGCAGGATGTGCCGGACGATCACGCGCAGGTCGCTCAAGCCCGCCGCCCGGGCGGCCAGGACGAACTCCAGCTCGCGGAGGCTGAGGACCAACCCCCGGATGATCCGCGCCAGCCCCCCCCACCCGACCAGGCTGAAGACCGCGGCGATCATGAAGATCCGGGCCGCGCTGCTGAGGGTCGCCGGCAGGACGGTGGCCAGGGTGAGCAGGAGGTAGAAGGTCGGAAACGACGCCAGCACCTCGACGGCGCGCATGAGGACGTTGTCGATGATCCCGCCGTAGTAGCCGGCGATCCCGCCCAAGACCAGGCCGATCGGGAAGGTGATCAGAACGACGATGATGCCGATCAACAGCGACACCCGGCTTCCGTAGAGCATCCGGGAGAGCAGGTCCCGGCCGAACTGATCGCTGCCGAACAGAAACAACCGCGCCGGGGCGTCGACCTCCATCAGGTGGACGTCGGTCGGAACAAACCCGAGGAGACGGTACGGCGAGCCGCGGGCGAAGAAGTGGAGGTCGTACGTCCTCGAGGTCTCCGGTGCGTAAAGCCGCAGGCCGGGATCGATCAGCCGGTAGGCGTACACAAACGGCCGCGCGTGCCACCGCCCCCGGGCGTCGATCAGGTGCACCCCGACCGGCGGCGCGTAGAACAGGCGCCGGTCGGTGAAGTCGAGGCCGTACGGAGCCACAAACTCCGCGAACAACATGATCACGTAGATGACGGCGAGGGCGGCGCCGCTGATCAGGGCGAGCTTGTAGCGCCGGAGCTGCCGCCAGGCCAGCTGGAGCGGCGTCCGAGCCCGCGCCGCCTCCCGCTGCCGCTGCTCGGCCGCCCGCGCCGCGACGATGTCGTGGATCATCAGCGGCCGCGCGCCCTATTCGTACCGGATCCTGGGATCCACATAGGCGAGCAGGATGTCGGCGATCAGGTTGCCGAGGATCAGCAGGACGCTGCCGAGCAGGAGGCTCCCCATGACGACAAAGATGTCCTTTCGCTGCAGCGCCTCCAGGATCAGCCGGCCGAGCCCCGGGTACCCGAGGATGTTCTCCACGAAGGCGGCGCCGCTGAGGAGGCCGCCCAACTCAAACCCGAAGAGGGTCACCAGGGGATTGATGGCGTTCCTGACGGCGTGGCGCAGGATCACGCGGCGCTCGGGGACCCCTTTGGCCCGGGCGGTCTTCACGTAGTCCGCGCGCAGGACGTCGAGCAGGTTGGTGCGCATGTACCGCATCAGCCCCCCGACCGAGAA
>VBAK01000063.1 GCA_005882275.1 Candidatus Segetimicrobium genomatis | reverse complement strand
GTGAGGTCCGCGATCGGGTGCGTGATGTCGTCGTCCGGCATCGTGAGGATCGGGAACTGCGTGATGGTGCCCTTCTTCCCCTTGATGCGGCCCGCGCGCTCGTAGAGGCCGGCCAGGTCGGTGTACATGTACCCGGGATAGCCGCGCCGCCCCGGGATCTCCTCGCGCGCCGCCCCGATCTCCCGGAGCGCTTCGCAGTTGGAGACGACGAGCCCGTTTTCGATCAGGAACTTGTGCGTTCCCTCAACCGTGAAATCGTAAACGAAGCCGTCATAGTCAACGGCATCGATCGCCGCAATTGTGTCCAGCACGTAATCGCCGGACAGCAGGCGCTCGAGGGCCGCTACCTCTGCCGAGGAACCGGACGCCTGCTTGATGGTGTCGGCGAGGGCCTGCATCGTCGAAACCGACGTACGCTGGCCGCCCGACTCTATCTGGGACACCGTGGTCGTCGCCCCCAGAGCAGAGCCCGTCAGTCCAGCTCCCCGGCGCGCGGCCCGCAGCAGGGAGCCTGCCGCCAGGGGAGCTCGTGCGTACTGGGTAAAGCGCGACCTTGCTTCGGTCATCCGCGCCAACCGCAGTGCTTTTTCGGGGTGGACAGCCCCCACTACGCGTGCAAACTCCCGCACTTGATCCGCGCCTTCCACCGCCACGTCGAAGATGACACGGCCATTTGCCGACCGCGCGCGGAGCGCCGCGACGAAGCCCAGGCGCCGCAGGAGCTGCTGGAGGCGCTTCCCCCTCGACCGCTCCGCGGTTGTGTAGAGCGCCCTGTGCTCCTTGGCGGGAACACAGCCGTCGCCGTCGAGGTATCCGCGCAAGAACGATGCTACCAACTCGCTGCCGAGCCGCATCACCGGCGCGAAGTCCGCGTCGATCCCGAGGGCCTTGGCCAGGGTTACCAGCGGCAGGCTGTTGATTCGCAGCATCGTCACGCCGTCCTGATTAAGGTGCCGCTGCACCGGGGTGCCGGCGAACATCTCGGCGGCCAGCCGCTCAAACTCGGCCAGCAGCACGGGCTCCTCATTGGAGAACATCACATAATAGACGTGCTGCGCATGGTTCTCGTAGACGGTCCCGTCCGACGCCACCAGGCCGAGCAGGTAGAGGAACTTCGACCACGTAAAGCCCGGGCCCAGGCGCAGCCGGCCCCGCTTGCCCGCCGAGATGCTCTCGATGAGGGCGGACAGATCCGCCGAAGGGATCCCGAGATCGTCACCGATCCGCCGCAGTTCAGGCGGCGTCACGCACCGCTTGTGCCAAGAGTCGGTCCATCTGGTGTAATTGAGGCCCACCGCCTCCGCGGCCGCGCGCAGCGTCCCATACTTCGCCCGCAAACGGCGCTCCAGGCTCTGGTCTCGCAGATGAATGTAGCAGGGCAGTGTTCCCAAGAGATCGAGTATGGTTGGCTCGGACCCCGGGATATTGAGCCGCTTCGCCGAGTAAATGCTCTCTCCCGGAGCCAGTGTCCCCCCCGGCTTCATCGCCGGTCCGTCGGGAGTGTCCACGAGGACTTTGTGGTCGGGTGTCAGAGAGAACTCCGCCCCCGAGGTGGTGCGCACCCGCAGCATCCGTCCGCGGTACCGGAGCTTCTGGACATCCGTGATCCGCGCGGGCACGGACCGCCTCCCGTCCCACGACAACACTGGAGGCAGGGATTTTAGAGCGTCCCTTCCTTGCGCCACGATGGTGTCGACGAGACCACCGATCTGAGCGACGGTGCCATCGGCGAGCAGCACCTCAGTATCGGCCAAGAAACAGTAATTCGTCATATCCGTGAGGATCACGAGCACCTGCATGTCGAGCTCGTACGCCAGGTACTCAGCCACCGTCAGCGCCGCGCGCGGCGTCATCAGCCGCTCGATCGTCGGGTCGTCGGCCAGGTTCATGAACACGACGCTGCGGGCCAGCGCCCCGGTGCTCTCGAACTCGTGGATGAAGAAGGCGGCCTCGCGCTGGGTGATCCCCATCGCGCCGAACACGACCGAGAACTGCTCGGCCTCGCCGAGGACCTTGGCCTGCCGGGCGATCTGGGCGGCGATCTCGTTGGCCGGCAGGCCCGCGCCGGAGAAAATCGGCAGCTTCTGCCCCCGCACGAGGGTGTTCATGACGTCGATCGTCGAAATGCCGGTCTGAATGAACTCGGCCGGCTTTTCGCGGGCCACGGGGTTGATCGGCGCCCCCAGGATCGGCAGCCGCTTCTCCGGGATGATCGGCGGGAGCCCGTCGATCGGATCGCCCAGGCCGTTGAACCGCCGGCCGATCATCTCGCGGCTGACGCCGATCCGGGCGACGTCCTCGCGCAGGCTGAGCGAGGTCTTGGCGAGGTCCATCCCGCGGGTCTCCTCGAACACCTGGATGACCGCGTTGCGCTCCGAGACCTCGATGACCTGGCCGCCGCGCACGCTGCCGTCCTGGACGTGGATCTCCACGATCGCGCCGTAGGCCAGGTCGCGCGCTCCCTCGACGAACAGGAGCGGACCCGAGATGTAGTTGATGCTGGTGTAGCGCTTGGTGGACAGCTGCATCCGTGCTCCCTCCTACGTCTGGCGCGCCGCGCCGCGAGGTCCATCCCCCGACGCCCCGGACGCGCCCACGGGGGCGGCCCCCTTGGCCTTCTCGCCGAAGGCGGCCGGCAGGGACTTCAGGAACTCATCGATGTGCGGGCGGAACTTGTCGTTCGGGACTTCCTTGAACCGGGCAATCTGCTCGTTCTGCGGCAGGTTGATGATCTCGTCGATCACCATCCCCCGCTCGAGCGCCTGGGCGGCGGCCTCGTTGAACGCCCGGATGCCGCGGACCATCCAGTAGGCCTTCTCGAGGGAGCACGACGCATCCACCTCGCTGAACGCGCTCTGCTGCAGGAAGTACTCGCGGATCATTTTGCCGGTCTCGATGACGAGGCGCTCCTGGTCCTGGAGCGCGTCGGGGCCGACGAGCTGGACGACTTCCTGCAGGCCGGCCTCCCGGGAGAGGATCGCGCTGACCCAGGCGCGCTGGCCGGTGAAGTCTTCGGCGACATTCTTGCCGTACCAGGAGTTCAAGAGACCCTCGTACAGGCTGTAGGACCGGTTCCAGTTGATGGCCGGGAAGTGCCGGCGGTACGCAAGCGACGCGTCCAACGACCAGAAGGTCCCCACGATCCTGAGCGTGCTCTGCGTCACCGGCTCCGAGAGGTCGCCGCCCGGCGGGCTCACGGCGCCGACGACCGTCACCGCCCCCACCCGCTCGTCCTTGCCGAGCACGACCGCCCGGCCCGCCCGCTCGTAGAAGGCCGAGAGCCGGCTGGCCAGGTACGGAGGATAACCCTCCTCCGCCGGCATCTCCTCGAGGCGGGAGGAGATTTCGCGCAGCGCCTCGGCCCAGCGGCTCGTGGAATCGGCCATCAGCGCCACCCGGTAGCCCATGTCGCGGAAGTACTCCGCCATCGTCACGCCGGTGTAGATGCTGGCCTCGCGCGCCGCGACCGGCATGTTGGAGGTGTTGGCGACGAGGATCGTCCGCTCCATCAGCGGCCGGCCGTTGCGGGGGTCCTCCAGCTCGGGGAACTCGGTGAGCACGTCCGTCATCTCGTTCCCCCGCTCCCCGCAGCCGACGTACACGATGATGTCGGCGTTCGACCACTTGGAGAGGGTCTGCTGCACGACGGTCTTCCCGCTGCCGAACGGCCCGGGCACCGCCGCGGTCCCCCCCATCGCCACCGGGAAGAGGACGTCCAGGATCCGCTGGCCGGTCACGAACAGTTCGGTCGGCTCCAGCTTGCGCTTCGCCGGCCGGGGGATGCGCACCGGCCAGGTCTGCATCATCCGCAGTTCCCGGCCGCCGCGCAGCCGGGCCACGACATCGGTGACGGTCACGTCCCCGCCCCGGATCTCGGCCACCTCGTCCTCGGAGGCATCCGGCGGCACCATCACGCGGTGCGCGTACGAGTACTCCTGCACCTCGCCGAGGATGTCTCCCGGGCCGACGCGGTCCCCCTGCTTGACCTTGGGGACAAACGTCCACTTCCGCGCCCGGTCGAGCGAGGTGACGACGACGCCGCGCGAGATGAAGTCCCCCTGCGCGTCCCGGATCTTGTCCAGCGGGCGCTGGATGCCGTCGTAGATGCTGCTGAGCATGCCGGGGCCGAGTTCCAGCGCGAGGGGCGCGCCGGTGGACTCGATCGGCTCGCCGAGGTACAGCCCGGAGGTGTCCTCGTACACCTGGACAAACGCCGTCTCGCCGTCGAGCCGGATGATCTCGCCGATCAGCTTCTCCTTGCCGACGCGGACGATATCGTACATCCGCGCGCCGGCCAGGCCCCGCGCGATGACCGCCGGGCCGGAGATGCGGGTGATTTCCCCAGTCGCTCCTGCCATGTGTCCGTCCTCTCTAGAGCCTTCGGCTCCACGCAGTCTCTTACTTCAGCTTCACGGCAAACCCAATGTGCTCCTTTACCAGCCGCGCGATGTAGGCCTCGCCGGACTCCAATTTCGCGCGGGCCGGGGGCAGCGGCACGACCACCGGCAGGTCGCGGTCGCGCAGGATCCGCGCGCGGGCGTCGTCGGTGCCCCGGAGGAGATCCTCG
>VBAK01000095.1 GCA_005882275.1 Candidatus Segetimicrobium genomatis | reverse complement strand
CTCATCGAAGAGTTTGTAGGGGCGCTCACGCGGTTTCGCGCCTCGAACTCTTGTGTCGCTCAGACTCGGCATCCAACACCCGCGTACCCCAATGAGGTTTAACGTACCCCACAGTAGGACCCAAGTCCAACGACGGTGGCTAAGACACCGTTAGACGGCACTGTACACGGGTAGACTTGTTAATCAATACCTTACGAGCGTCAAAGGACACCGCAGGACGCGGCTGAACAGCGGAAAATAGGGTTCTGGAGGCTAGGGTCGGAATCGAACCGGCGTAGACGGCTTTGCAGGCCGCTGCATGACCACTCTGCCACCTAGCCAAAAGGTGAGATCCGAGGCCGCGGGATCGACGCGCCGTCAGCACCACGTCCGAGCCTCGTGACCCGGCGCCGCTTTGGCTCCATCTTGCGGTAGCTCAAGCGTAACAAAAAGCCATCCGCGGCGTCGCCGCCCCCCGCGATCATACCCGCCGCGGCGCAGCGTGCGCAGGGCCTCCGTTGTAGCTCCTCTTCTCAGCGGGGTATAGACTCCGCCGGTCTGCAGACATGCAAGAGGGGATTGCCATGGCTGACGTGACGCGGCGCGAGTTCCTAAAAGTAACAGGCGCCTCCCTGGCCGGTTCGAGCCTGGTGCTGCTTGGGTTCTCCCCCACTGCAGCGCTTGCCGAAGTGCGCGAATTCAAGCTCGCGCGCGCCACCGAGACGCGCAACACCTGTCCGTACTGTGCCGTCGCCTGTGGCGTGCTCATGTACAGCCTCGGTGATCGCGCGAAGAATGCTCAATCGAGCATTTTTCACATCGAGGGCGATCCGGATCACCCGGTGAATCGCGGCACGCTGTGCCCAAAGGGTGCCGCATTGCTCGATTTCATCCACAGCCCGAGCCGTCTGCAGCATCCGGAATATCGTGCGCCGGGCTCGGACCACTGGCAGCGCATCTCGTGGGATGATGCCCTCGCGCGCATTGCCAAGCTGATGAAAGAGGATCGGGACGCCAATTTCGTGGCCAAGACACCCGAGGGCCTGACCGTCAACCGCTGGCTCACGACCGCCATGCTGGCGGCCTCCGCATCCAGCAGCGAAGTCGGCTATCTCACGCACAAGGTCGTCCGCAGCCTCGGTATTCTCGCCTTCGACAACCAAGCACGTGTGTGACACGGCCCGACGGTGGCAGGTCTTGCCCCGACGTTTGGCCGTGGAGCGATGACGAATCACTGGGTCGACATCAAGAATGCCGACATCGTTCTCATCATGGGCGGCAACGCCGCCGAAGCGCATCCGTGCGGCTTCAAGTGGGTGACCGAGGCCAAGGCCCACAACAAGGCGCGCCTGATCGTGGTCGATCCGCGCTTCACGCGCTCGGCTTCCGTCGCCGATGTTTACGCTCCCATTCGTACGGGCACCGACATCGTCTTCCTGGGCGGTGTCATCAATTACCTGCTTGCGAATGACAAGATCCAGCACGAGTACGTCAGGAATTACACCGATCTCAGCTTCCTCGTGCGCGAGGACTTCAAGTTCGACGAGGGAATCTACTCCGGATACGACCCCGAGAAGCACAAGTACGACAAGTCGACCTGGGACTATCAGATCGGCTCCGACGGCTATGTGAAGACCGATCCCACGCTCGCGAATCCGCGCTGCGTCTATCAGCTCATGAAGCAGCACTACGCGCGCTATACCCCGGAAATGGTGGAGCGCGTCTGCGGAACGCCCAAGGCAAAATTCCTGCAGGTCACCGAGATGATCGCCTCGACGTGCACGCCGACGCGAGCCATGACGGTGATGTACGCGCTCGGCTGGACGCAACACTCCGTCGGGTCGCAGATGATCCGTACCGCGGCCATGGTGCAGCTGCTCCTCGGCAACATCGGAGTCTCCGGCGGCGGCATGAACGCCCTGCGCGGGCACTCGAACATCCAGGGCCTGACGGACCTCGGTCTCATGTCGAACCTTCTGACCGGTTACCTGACGCTGCCTAACGAGCCGGAACAGGACTACGACAAATACATCGCGGCCCGGGCATTCAAGCCGCTGCGCCCGAATCAGCTGAGCTACTGGCAGAACTACGACAAGTTCTTCGTGAGTTTCATGAAGTCGTGGTGGGGCGATGCCGCCACGGCTGAGAATCACTGGGGCTACGATCATTTGCCCAAGCTCGACAAATCCTACGACATGCTGCAGTTCTTCGAGCTCATGGCGCAGGGCAAGATGAACGGCTTCATCTGCCAGGGCTTTAACCCCATCGGCGCGGCCCCGAGCAAGGCGAAGATCAGCTCAGGGCTCGCCAAGCTCAAGTATCTCGTCATCATGGATCCCCTGGCGACCGAGACTTCAGAGTTCTGGCGCAATTTCGGGGAGCACAACGACGTCGACCCGAAGAAGATCCAGACGGAAGTATTCCGGCTGCCCACGCAGTGCTTCGCTGAGGAAGATGGCTCGCTGGTCAATTCCTCGCGCTGGCTCCAGTGGCACTGGAAGGGAGCGGACCCGCCGGGTGAGGCGCGCACGGACCTGCAGATCATGGGCGAGCTGCACGTGCGCCTGCGGGAGCTCTACCTGGCGGAAGGCGGCGCGTATCCGGATCCCATCGTGAAGCTCTCCTGGCCGTACGCGAATCGCAAGAGTCCCTCTCCGGAAGAGCTCGCGAAGGAGTACTCGGGCAAGGCGCTCAAAGATCTGACGGACCCGAAGAATCCGGGGCAGATCACCCGCAAGGCAGGCGAGCAGCTCGCCTCCTTCGCCGAGTTACGCAATGACGGCAGCACCGCATCCGGGTGCTGGATCTACTGCGGAGCCTGGGGTCCAACGGGCAACTTGATGGCACGGCGGGACAACTCGGACCCGACGGGACTCGGCCAGACCCCGAACTGGGCCTACGCATGGCCCGCTAACCGCCGGATCATGTACAACCGCGCCTCATGCGATCCGAGCGGCAAACCGTTCAACCCGGACCGCAAGGTGATCGCCTGGAATGGCACTGCCTGGACCGGGGCCGACGTCCCCGACTACAAGGTCGACGAGGATCCCTCGCTCGGCATGGGCCCCTTCATCATGAATTCCGAGGGCGTGGCGCGATTCTTCGCCAAGGCGAACCTGGTGGAAGGCCCCTTCCCGGAGCACTACGAGCCGCTCGAGACGCCGCTCGCCACGAACCCCCTGAACCCGAAGCAGCCGCTCGCGCTCAGCAACCCGGCCGCCCGTGTGTTCAAGAACGACCGCGCAGCCTTCGGCAATGTCGCCCAGTTTCCCCATATCGGGACGACCTATCGCCTCACCGAGCACTTCCACTTCTGGACCAAGCACGCGCGGATGAATGCGATCCTGCAGCCGGAGCAGTTCGTCGAGATCGGCGAGGCTCTCGGGACGGAACTCGGCATCAAGGCGGGCGACCGGGTGAAAGTGGAATCCAACCGCGGCTACATCAAAGCGGTGGCCGTGGTCACGAAGCGCTTGAAGCCCATGCAGGTGGACGGCAAGACCCTCCACCACGTCGGGATCCCGATTCACTGGGGATTCACGGGGCTCGCCAAGCCCGGGTACATGACCAACACGCTGACGCCCTCCGTGGGCGACGCCAACTCGCAGACTCCCGAGTTCAAATCCTTCCTCGTGAGAGTCGAAAAGCTCTAGGAAGGAGCCGACATGCCACTGCAATCCCTCGACATCGTCCGCCGCTCGGCCACCACGCTGCCTCCGCCCGGGGTGCGCGACGCTGCAACCGGCCGGGTCGCCAAGCTCATCGATACCACCAAATGCATCGGGTGCAAGGCCTGCCAGGTCGCCTGCATGGAGTGGAACGATCTGCGCGATGAGATCGGCACCAACGTCGGCGTCTATGACAACCCGCCCGATCTCACGGACAAGTCGTGGACCGTCATGCGGTTCGCCGAGTACGAGAACCCCAACGGCAATCTCGAGTGGCTGATTCGCAAGGACGGCTGCATGCATTGCGCCGATCCGGGCTGCCTCAAGGCTTGCCCGGCGCCCGGCGCGATCGTGCAGTACGCGAACGGAATCGTCGATTTCCAGGAAGAGAACTGCATCGGCTGCGGGTACTGCATCGCCGGCTGTCCGTTCGACATTCCGCGGATCTCCAAGCGGGACCACAAGGTGTACAAGTGCACGCTGTGCTCCGACCGGGTGGCCGTGGGACTCGAGCCCGCCTGCATCAAGGCCTGTCCGACCGGCGCGCTGGTGTTCGGCACCAAGGAAGACATGCAGCAGCATGCCGCCGAGCGGGTGGAGGACCTCAAATCGCGCGGCTTCGAGAAGGCGGGCCTCTACGACCCGCCGGGCGTCGGCGGCACGCATGTGATGTACGTGCTGCATCACGCGGATCAGCCACAGCTCTATGCCGGGCTCGCACCGGACCCGCACATCAGCGCCCTGGTCGGGCTCTGGAAAGGCGCCTCCAAGCCGTGGGCGCTGGCGCTCATGGGGCTCACGGCGCTTGCCGGCTTCTTCCACTTCGTGCGTATCGGGCGCAACCGGATCGAGGATAGCGACGAGGCGGCGGCGCAGCAGGCACTCGAGGCCGCCCGCCGCAGCGCTCCGCCCGGGAGCGGCGGCACTCGGGAGAAGCGACCATGAGCCCGAGTGATGCCCGGCCGACCGTAGTGCGCTATACCGCCGGCGAGCGCACCACCCACTGGCTGATCGCCCTCACCTTCGTGCTCGCGGCGCTCTCGGGACTCGTGTTGTTTCATCCGGCGCTCTTCTGGCTCAGTGTTTTCTTCGGCGGCGGCCCCTGGACACGCATCCTGCACCCCTTCACCGGCCTGTTCATGCTGATCGTGTTCCTGTCCTTCGCCGCGACGGTCTGGGACCATAACCGCATGCAGCCGGCCGACTGGCAGTGGCTGCGGCGGTGGAGGGACGTGGTGAACAATCGCGAGGAGCAGCTCCCCGAGGTCGGTCGCTACAACGCCGGCCAGAAGCTCCTGTTCTTCGTGATCGTCGCCTGCCTGGCGGGACTGCTGCTGTCGGGGCTCGTCATCTGGCGCGCGTATTTCTCCTCCTACTTCGCAATCGGATTGATTCGCTTCGCCTCGTTGCTGCACGCGGTGTGCGCGTTCGTGCTGATCTGCGCGATCCTGGTCCACATTTACGCCGCGGTCTGGGTGAAGGGCTCGATCCATGCCATGCTCGGAGGCACCGTGACACCGGGCTGGGCCTGGAAGCATCATCGGGCCTGGTTCCGCCAGATCACTCATGCCGCGCATCCTCGAACCGGGCCAGATTGAGGCTTCAGCCGGGCGGGCGATTCCGCGGATCCGGTTTCCCGAGCGAACGTGCGTTTTCTCAGCACGCGCGCAGCGCCTGAGGCAGCTCGCGGAAGCCGGCGCACCGGGCCACGCCATCGGCGATTACCTGCGTCTGATGGCCGTAATGGCGGATGCCCAGCAGCTCGTGCTCGGGTCGTTTGAGGCAGCGGCCCCTACTGCGCACCAGCTCGCCCGCGCCGCTACCCACCGCATGCCGGTGATCCACGCGAGCAGCTGGCCGCGTGCCCCTTACTGGCGCGAGGTGGTAACGCAACTGTGCGGCGCGGTGGCCGCGGCCCGGGACGCTCCCGCGGGTGTGCGCGCCACCTGCGAGCAGCTGCAGTCCGCGCCGGCACCGGCGCTCGAGACTCAGGCGGATGCCCTGCTCGGCGGGCGGACCGAGGCGGTCGACGTGGGAGGGGCGCCGTTCCTGATGGCCGCGCTGCAGGTGTACTGGGTGACGCTCGCGAGTCGCCTGCTCCCCGATCAGGTGCCCGGGCTCGAAGTTCCGGGGCTGTGTCCAGCGTGCGGCACGCTGCCGGTCGCCAGCATCGTGCGCGCTGAGGCCCGGTCCGAGGGCTATCGGTTTCTGCACTGCGCGCTGTGCGCCACAGAGTGGCACCTGGTGCGCATCACCTGCAGCCAGTGCCAGAGCACCGCGAACATCGCCTACCACTCGATCGAGGGCGACTCCGGGGCCGTCCGCGCCGAGTCTTGCGACCAGTGTCATACCTACCGCAAGATCCTCTACCAGGAGAAAGACACGAACGTCGATCCGGTGGCCGACGATCTGGGGAGCCTCGCGCTCGACCTGCTGATGAGCGAAGCGGGCTATCACCGCGGCAGCGGCAACCCGCTGCTGTGGCAGAGGCCCTGAGGGCCCCGCTCCGCGGCTCACCGCGGCGACTTGACTCCCGCCCACGTCCCACGTGAATGTGCGCCATAGAAACGGCGCGAGAACCATGTCCGCACCCGGGATGCTCGACGAGCGTGAATCCGGTCGGCCCTCCGACATCGCCTCGGTCGATCGCCTGCTGAGTGCGCCGGCGTTCGCTGCGCTCATCGAGCGGCACGGGCGTACGCCGGTCACCGTGGCGCTGCGCGAGCACCTCACGAGTCTTCGCCACGCCGCGCTCGCCGGGAGCCTCGCCCGCTCGAGTCTCCCCGAGGCCGTGATCGCGGCCGCGGTGGAGGCGCGTCTTGCCGAGACCGCGCGGGCGGCACTGCGACCCGTGTTCAATCTCACCGGCACCGTGCTGCACACCAACCTCGGGCGCGCGCTCCTGCCCGAGGAGGCGGTACGCGCCGTCGCTCAAGCGCTCACTGCGCCCGTGAATCTCGAGTTCGATCTCGACTCCGGCGAGCGCGGCGAGCGCGACACGATCGTCGAGGGCCTGCTGTGCGAGCTCACCGGCGCACAAGCCGCGACGGTGGTGAACAACAACGCCGCGGGCGTGCTCCTCATGCTCGGCGCGCTCGCAGCCCGCCGTGAGGTGATCGTCTCGCGCGGGGAGCTCATCGAGATCGGCGGCTCGTTCCGCCTCCCCGACATCATGCGCCGCGCCGGAGCGAAGCTCATCGAGGTCGGCACCACCAACCGCACCCACGGGTACGACTACGCGCAGGCCCTGAGCGCGCGCACCGCGCTGCTGATGAAGGTTCACACGAGCAACTATGCGATCTCAGGGTTCACGAGCGCCGTCGCGCTCCCCGAGCTGGTCGAGCTCGGGCGTGGGCACGGTGTGCCGGTCGCGGTGGATCTCGGCAGCGGATCGCTCGTGGACCTCACACGCTGGCAGCTGCCCGCCGAGCCGACCGTGCGCGATGCGGTGGCAGCGGGCGCCGACCTCGTCGCCTTCAGCGCCGATAAGCTCCTCGGCGGACCCCAGGCGGGGCTCCTCGTCGGCCGCGGCGACCTGATCAAGAGGCTCCGCCTCGATCCACTCAAGCGCGCGCTGCGGGTGAGCAAGCTGACCCTCGCCGCCCTCGAGGCGGTGCTGGCGCTGTATCGCGCCCCGGAGCTGCTGCCCGCGCGACTCCCCACTCTGCGGCTGCTGACGCGCCCGCCGCTCGAGATGCGCTCGCAGGCCGCTCGGCTCCGGCCGCTCCTCGAGCGGGCCCTCGGCGAAGCCTACGAAGTGACCGACACACCGATGCGCAGTCAGATCGGCAGCGGCGCTCTGCCGGTCGACGAGTTGCCGAGCCACGGCCTCGCCATCCGCGCGGCCCGGCGCACGGGCGCGAGTCTCGAGCGTCTCGAGGCGGCGCTGCGCGCGCTGCCGCGACCCGTGATCGGCCGCCTCGCCGAAAAGACCCTGTGGCTCGATCTGCGCTGCCTCGAGGCGGGCGACGAAGCGGCGTTCGCGGCGCAGATCGCGATGCTCAACCCATGATCATCGGCACGGCCGGCCACATCGATCACGGCAAGACCACGCTGGTGCGATCGCTCACCGGCGTGGACACCGATCGGCTCGAGGAGGAGAAGCGGCGTGGCATCTCGATCGAGCTCGGTTACGCCTACGCGGCGCTCCCGGACGGCGGCATGCTCGGCTTCATCGATGTGCCGGGACACGAGCGTCTGGTGCACACCATGGTGGCCGGCGCGTGCGGGATCGATTTCGCACTCCTCGTGCTAGCCGCCGACGACGGCGTGATGCCCCAGACCCGCGAGCATGTCGCGATACTGGAGCTCCTCGGCGTGGCACGGGGTGCCGTGGCGCTCACCAAGGCCGATCGTGTGCAAGCTGAGCGGGTGCGCGAGGCCGAAGCGCAAGTGAAGGCGCTGCTCGCGCCCACGGCGCTGAGGGAAGCACCGATCTTTGCGCTCGATGCCAGGGACGCAGGGCACCCCGGCACCGCAGCGCTCCGCCGGCACCTCATCGAGAGGGCCTCGCACAGCCCCGGCCGCCCGGAGGAGGGTCTTTTCCGCCTCGCGGTGGATCGCGTGTTCACGCTGGCCGGTCACGGCACGGTCGTGACCGGAACCGTCTTCGCGGGGCGCGTTCGTACGGGAGACACGATCGTGGTGATGCCGGCGAGCACACCGGCGCGGGTGCGCAGCATCCACGCCCAGAGCCGCAGTGCCGACTGCGCTCGCGCCGGCGAGCGCTGTGCGCTGAACCTCGCGGCGATCGAGCGCAGCGCCATCCGCCGCGGCGACTGGCTCGCCGAGCCCGGGGCGCTCACCGCCACCTCGCGCATCGACGTGCGGCTGAAGCTCCTCGCCGATACCGAAGCGCAGCTTTCGGCGTGGTCGCCGCTGCACGTGCATCTCGGCACGACGCACGCCATCGCGCACGTGGTGCCGCTGGAATCGGCGGAGCTCGAGGCCGGCGGGTCGGCGCTGGCGCAGCTCGTGTTCGATGCCCCGCTCTGTGCCGTGCCCGGCGATCGGTTCATCGTCCGTGACGCGCAGGCGCGGCGCACCCTCGGCGGCGGCCGTGTGCTGGACACGTGCGCCCCTCCACGCAGGCGCCGCTCCGCCCAGCGCCTCAGGTTTCTCGCGGCGCTCGAGCGCATGCTCGCCGGCGGGAGTCTGTCGCTCCTCCTCGAGCGCGCGCGCTATGGCGTGAGTCTCACCGATCTGATGCGACTGACCGGAAAGCCCGCGGACTCCCTCCCTCTGCCGTGCGGGGCGCTCACCCTTGCCGCCGGGCCCGATCGCTTCGTGCTCGAGCCGGCGCAATGGCAGTCGCTCCGCGAAGGCGCGCTCGCTGCGCTGCGCCGCTTTCATGACGAGTTCCCGGACGAGCCGGGGCCGGAGGCGGGGCGGCTGCGACGCATTGCCTTTCCCGACATGCCGGCCGGGCTCTGGCGGGCGCTCCTCGATGAGCTCGCGCGCGAGCACCGGATGCTCTCGAGCGGAGCGTGGGTGCATCTGCCGGAGCATCGGGTGACGCTCACCGAGACAGACCAGGTCCTCGCCGGAAAGCTCGGGCCCCTGATCGCCGCCGGACGCTTCGATCCGCCCTGGGTGCGCGATCTGGCGAGTGCCGTGCGCGAGCCCGATGATCGGGTTCGCACGGTGCTGCGCAAGCTCCTCACTCAGGGACGCGTCTGTCAGGTGGTGCGCGATCTCTACTACGATCGGGAACGCATCGCGGAGCTCGCCGGGATGATTCGCGCGCTGAGCGGCGAAAGCGGCAGCGTCAATGCCGCGGACTTCCGCGACGCGGTGGGCCTCGGTCGCAAGCGGGCCATCCAGATCCTCGAGTTCTTCGATCGGGTCGGCTACACGCGTCGCCTGCACGATGTGCACGTGCTCCGTCCCGACAGCGCCTGGAAGGCACACGCACCCGGTGGTGCGGCTGGGCTTCAAACCCAGGAGGGGGCGTCAGACGCTTCCTGGTAGGTTCGACTCCTGCTGCCTTCCGCCAATTCGCGTCCGCGGCGTAGGATGGGACGCGCGCGAGCCGCCGCAGGTGCTGCCATGCCGACGAGTTCCACAACCTCCTCCGCCAGCGCACCTCCCCTCACCGCGCTCTCCCACGGAGGGGGCTGCGGTTGCAAGATCTCCCCCGGCGTGCTCGCCGAGCTGCTCAGGGAATCGGCTTCCGCCGCGCCCTTCGCACGGCTCCTGGTGGGCACCGAGACCGGTGACGACGCTGCGGTCTACCAGCTCAGCGACGATCAGGCGGTGGTGGCCACCACCGATTTCTTCATGCCGATCGTCGACGACCCGTTCGATTTCGGGCGCATCGCCGCCGCCAACGCGCTGTCCGACATCTACGCCATGGGCGCAAAGCCGCTCCTGGCGCTGGCGCTGCTCGCCATGCCGGTCAAGGTGCTCCCGCCGGCGGTCATCCGGAAGATCATTCGCGGCGGTGAGGCGATCTGCGCCGAGGCAGGCATTCCCATCGCCGGGGGTCACAGCATCGATTCGGTGGAGCCGATCTATGGGCTCGCGGCCATCGGGGTCGTTCATCCGCGTCACCTGAAGCGCAACTCCGAAGCGCGCGAAGGCGATGCGCTGATTCTCGGCAAGCCGCTCGGTGTCGGGATCCTCTCGGCCGCGCTCAGGAAGGGCCGGCTCACCGCCAGCGGCTATCAGGCCCTGATCGGCACCACCACCCGCCTCAATCGTGCGGGCCCGGAGCTGGCGGCAATCCCGGCAGTCCACGCGATGACCGATGTCACAGGCTTTGGTCTCCTCGGGCATCTGCTCGGGATGTGCCGCGGCGCGCGGCTCGGCGCGCGAGTCAGCATGGCACGTACCCCGCTCCTCGACGACGTTCTCGCCATGGCCGAGGCCGGCTGCGTGACCGGCGCCTCGGCGCGCAACTGGGATTCCTATGAGGCCGAGGTGCGGCTGGCGCCGGAGCTCGGTGCCGCGCACCGCGCGCTGCTCTGCGATCCGCAGACCTCGGGCGGACTCTTGGTCGCCTGCGCGCCGGATGCGGTCGGCGAAGTCCTGGATATCTTCGGGCGTCACGGCTTTGCGCGCGCCGCCGTGATCGGCTCGATGAGCGTCGGTACTCCCATCGTGCAGGTCGAGAGCTGAGCATGCCGCACCGCGCCGTGACCCCGTGACTCACTCCTCCCCTGCAGGGGCAGTCAGCGGCGGTCGCGACTCATCGCCCCTGCGCTGGGCGGCGCTCGCGCTCGCGGCAGCCACCATCTTCAGCAGTTACTACGAGTCGGACGCGATCGGTCCGATCGCGGACCTCCTCGAGCGCCAGCGGGGGTTCACCCAGTCGCAGATCGGCGATCTGACGGCCGTCATCAGTCTGCCCAACATCCTGCTCGCGGTGCTGAACGGCGTGCTGATCGACCGCTTCGGCCCCGCGCGCATCATCCTGTGGACCGCGGTCACCGGATTCGCCGGCGCAGTGCTGACGGCGATCGGAACGCCCTACGAGCTCATGTGGAGCGGCCGGCTGGTGTTCGGGATCAGCGAGGGCGCGATCTTCATCGCCCTCGTCGCGGGCGTGGCGCAATGGTTCTCCCGCCGGGAGATCGCCCTCGCCACGGCGATCTTCCTCAGCCTCGCCCGGGTCGGCTCCTTCACGCTCGATGTGTCACCCTCGTGGGCACGTCCGCTCTACGACGCGGGCTGGCAGCCGCCGCTGTGGCTCGGCGCGGCGATCACCGGTGGCGGCTTCGTGTCGGCGCTCCTCTTCCGGGCGCTCGATGCACGGCACGTGCGTGCCACCCCCGCGCCCGCCGTCGCGGGCGAGCGGGTGAGTTGGTCGGCGATCTGGACCTTCGATCTATCGTTCTGGTACATCCTCGGACTGCACGTCCTCTACGCGGCGGTGTTCTTTCCGTTCCGGCAGACGTATGCGATCGAATACCTGCAGCACGTCAAGGGCCTGGCGCTGCAGCAAGCCGGCAACGTGAATTCCGGCGTGTTTGCAGCGGCGATCTTCGCCACGCCGCTCTTTGGCCTGCTCGCCGATCGCGTCGGCCACCGGGCGTTGATGCTGACCTTCGGGACGCTGCTGCTGCCGATTACGTTCATCGTGCTCGGCCTCACGGATCTCAATCCCTGGATCTCGACCGTGCTGATGGGGGTGAGCTTTGCGCTGGTGCCGGCGATCATCTGGCCCTCCACGACACTCATCGTCGATCCGCGGCGCCTCGGCACCGCGCTCGGAGTGATCACGCTGCTGCAGAACGTCGGTCTCTGGGGCTCGAATCGCATCGCCGGCTGGCTCGCCGACAAGGCGGGCGCGGGGCCTGCGAATCCTGCGGGCTATGCGACGATGTTGTGGTTCTTCGGCCTGCTGAGCCTCACCGCACTCACGTCCGCGGTGTTGCTGTGGCGGCGCGAGATGGGTCCGCATGGCCATGGGCTCGAGCTCGCGCGTCTGCACGCCGGCTCGTAGTCGAGCCCGCAGAAATCCAGGATCCGCCGCACGCGCGCGCCACGTATTGACTTGCCTCGCTGCCGGCGTATCGTCCGGTGCGTCCGCCAAGCATCCCTGTGCAGCACCCACGCGGGCCGCCGGCCCGATATCCTCGTAGACGATCAGTTGAGGTCCAACAAAAACCTCGAACCAGCACAGCGCACCGCTCAAACTTTCCCGAGGCGCCTATGAGAGAGAGCCAGCCGCCTGAGCAACCTGCAGAGACTCAGGTTGACTCCACGCACGAGTCGCCCCGCAGCGGCGCTGCATCCCGGCCTTTGACTCGACGGACCTTTCTGAGGAGCGCCGGGGTGGGCGGGGCGGTCGCGAGCGCCGCGGGTGCCGCATCACCCTGGCTGCTGAGCGAGCCCGCCCGGGCGGACGATGGCTCCCCGGCACGCGCACAGGAATCTTTTCAGCTACGCGTGCAAGCCGCCGCTGCCGAGCGCGCGGTTCCGACGCCACGTCAGATGAATAACGGCGACGAGACGCGCTACGACAATTTTATCGGCAACTACTCGCAGGGTCTCCCGCACAACAGTATCGGCGAGGTTGACCCGCACGCGTATGCGGCGCTGCTAACCGCGGTGCGGAGCGGCAAATCGAGCGATTTCGGCGCCATCCCGCTGGGCGGCAATACCAAGCTCGCGAACCCGCAGGGCGGTCTGGCCTTCAGTCTCGAGGGCACCGACGGCGCGCAACTCACCATTCCGCCCTCTCCCCAGCTCGCGAGCGCCGAACGCGCCGGCGAGATGGTCGAGGACTACTGGATGGCGCTGGCGCGCGACGTGCCGTTCTCGCAATACGGCAGGGAGCCGATTACGGCGGCCGCGATTGCAGAACTGAATGCACTCTCGGACTTCCGTGGTCCGCGCGTCAACGGTCAGGTCACCGCGGCCAGCTTGTTCCGTGGTTTCACCCCCGGTGACCTGGTCGGGCCGTACCTGTCGCAGTTTTTGCTGCAGCCGCTGGTTATGGGAGCACTGAGCATTAACCAGCAATACAACACCTACCTAGGCGGAACTGACTACCTGACGGATTTCCCGTCCTGGCTGCGGGTGCATAACGGACAGGGGCCCTTCGCGGCCAACGTGATCTCGGGAACCAGCTACATCAAGGATGGGCGCGACCTGGGTGCCTGGGTCCACGCGGACTTCCCCTACCAAGCCTATCTGTTTGCGGTGCAGCAGATGATCGGAAAGGTGCCGTTTAACGCCGGTAACCCGTATCTCGCGAGCGCCAACCAGGCAGGCGTGCAAACCTTCGGGCCACAGCACATCCTGGGCTTGCTGGGCGAGCTTTCAAACTGCGCGCTCAAGGTGATGTGGTATCAGAAATGGTTCGTGCATCGCACGCTGCGCCCGATCGAGTACGGCGGGCTGGTGCACAACACCCTCGCCGGCGCGGCGAACTATCCGCTGCACCGCGACGTCTTGAACTCCAGCGCGCTCGCGCGAGTCTTCTCGAAATATGGCTCCTTTCTGCTGCCGGCCGCTTATCCGGAAGCCAACCCGCAACATCCGTCGTATGCCGAAGGTCACGGTGTGATCGCAGGAGCCTGCGTTACGGCCTTGAAGGCGTTCTTCAAGGAAGGCTTCGTCATGCCAAGCCCGGTAGTCGCCTCGGACGACGGTCTATCGTTACTTCCCTATACGGGTGCGGACGCCGGGCAGATGAGCGCGGGCGGGGAACTGAACAAATTAGCGCACAACATCGCACTGGGCCGCGACATGGCGGGCGTGCATTGGCGCTCAGATGCGGAG
This sequence comes from Candidatus Segetimicrobium genomatis, assembly GCA_005882275.1. GTDB lineage: Bacteria > Sysuimicrobiota > Sysuimicrobiia > Sysuimicrobiales > Segetimicrobiaceae > Segetimicrobium > Segetimicrobium genomatis. The sequence continues at coordinate 811 of VBAK01000095.1, read as the reverse complement.
CAGTCGCTGTTGCTCGGAGAGCAGGTCGCGATCAGCATCCTGGCCGATCAGCGCCACAGCTTCAACGAACCGTTCAGCGGCTTTACGTTCACAAAATTCGACGGCACGACGATTACCGTCTAGGTTGCCACTGGCCTAAATGTCAATCACGTTCATGCCGGCTTGAACGGCCGCTTCTCGCATCCGTCGGTCGAAGGTCAGGACGTGAGTTGCTCTCCCCGAGAACGCTAGTGCGATGTGTAGCGCATCCGGGGTACGCAAAGGCAGCGAGTCCGTGGCCAGCAGAACGCGTTCCGCGTCGCGATGCACCACAGGGTCCAAATGCAACCGAGCGAACGAACCAGAGTCGGCATCGGCGAGCAGTGCACCACGGATCTCGTTGGCCAGCTCTGGACGCAACTCCCCTTCACGCTTTCTCCGTGCAACGGCGGAAAGCACTTCCGTGATCGCAAGCTCCGAGATCATCAGACCCAGTCGGCCGCGCAAAAACGCATCGAGTCTCTCGCTCTCGGCTTCCGGCACGTAGAGCTTCGCCAACGCGCTGGCATCGATGTACACCGCGGCATCGATGCCCGGGGAAACCGGCCCGGTTGCTTCAGCTGCGCTCGGCTCTGCCATCGAGAATGGCGGACGAGAGCGGCTTGGTCAGCTGTGGCATCCGGCGTCGAAATGCCGCACGGCCACGGAACGGCTTCGCGTCTGCGGGACGGGGCGGCACCAGTCTCGCGACGGCCTTGCCTCGATCCGTAATCGTGATTTCGTGCCCCTTTCGAACCTCAGCAATCAATGCAGACAGGTTCTGCCGGGCTTC
>VBAK01000062.1 GCA_005882275.1 Candidatus Segetimicrobium genomatis | reverse complement strand
CGTCCCCTTGACAACCGCGACGACCGTCCGGGACGGACCGCTCACCGGCAGGCTCCCCACGGAGATGACGCGCCGGTAGGCGGCGTCGGTGGCGCACCCGGTCGAGGTGGGGGCCGCCCCGGTATCGATGCAGCTCACGGTCACCACGGCCGTGCCCAGCGTCGTCGATCCGTTCTTGACCTGAACCGTCTCTCCCGCGTAGTTTTGGGCCGTCCCGGCGAGCTGCAGCTTGCCGATCACGTAGTGCGCGCCGGCCTGAGCGATGTTGAACACCTGGTCGGCCTCCACCGCCTCGATCCCTCCGCCCACATCGCCGCTGATGACCTGCATGACGCTGATGGTCACCGCTCCGACCAGCAGGATCGCCATGAGGACGAAAATCATCGTGACCCCGCGCTCCCCCCACGCCGGGCCCGCCGCCGGCCGCGCGGGCTCCCCCCAGGCTCTCCCCGACGTGCTCAGGGGTTGGCCCGTCCGGCTGTTCGCGCTGCTGCCCATCGTCATCGCCGCCTCCGCCCTCCGGCGTCATCAGGTCCCCGCGCTCTCCGCGCGCCAGGCGCAAGACCGCGGTCCCGGTCCCGTGACGTCATCCTTCAGTATAAGAAATGCCCGTTTTCGAACCAGGCAGGACTCGTTCGTTCTGGGGTTTTGCCCTTCGAAAGGGCGAACTCATTCGTTCGGGGGCCCGTGCCGGCTGCGGCAATAACTGCGGCGGAGGTCTGCCCCGGAGGTCCTACTCGATGAAGTCCTTGAGCCGCTTGCTCCGGCTGGGATGGCGGAGCTTGCGGAGCGCCTTCGCCTCGATCTGGCGGATGCGTTCGCGGGTGACGCCGAACTCCTGGCCCACCTCTTCCAGGGTGCGCGGGCGGCCGTCGTCGAGCCCGAAGCGCAGCTTGAGGACCTTCCGCTCGCGCGGCGTCAGGGTGTCGAGCACCCCCTCCAGCTGCTCCTTCAGCATCGTGAACGAGGCGGCCTCCGCCGGCGCGAGGGCGTCCTGATCCTCGATGAAGTCGCCGAGGTGGCTGTCCTCCTCCTCGCCGATCGGCGTCTCCAGCGAGATCGGTTCCTGGGCGATCTTGATGATCTCCCGCACCCGCTCGGTCGGCATCTTCATGACCTGGCCGATCTCCTCCGGGGTCGGCTCGCGGCCGAGCTCCTGGAGCAGTTGCCGGGAGATCCGGATCAGCTTGTTGATCGTCTCGACCATGTGGACGGGGATGCGGATCGTCCGCGCCTGGTCGGCGAGGGCCCGGGTGATCGCCTGGCGGATCCACCAGGTGGCGTAGGTGCTGAACTTGTAGCCTTTGCGCCAGTCGAACTTCTCGACGGCGCGGATCAGCCCGAGGTTGCCTTCCTGGATCAGGTCCAGGAACAGCATGCCGCGGCCCACGTACTTCTTGGCGATGCTCACGACCAGGCGGAGGTTGGCCTCGATGAGGCGGCGCTTCGCCTCCTCGTCCCCCCGCTCCATCCGCTTGGCCAGCTTGATCTCATCGGCCGAGTTGAGCAGGGGGACCTTCCCGATCTCCTTGAGGTACATCCGGACGGGGTCGTCGATGCTGACCCCCTCCAGCGGCTCCAGGGGCGCCTCGGACTCTTCCTCGTCGTCCGCGCGCTTCTCGGCTTCCTTGGGATCGTCGACCACCTTGATCTCGAGGTCGACCAGCATCCCGTAGATGCGGTCGTACTCGTCGAGGTTGTGCTCGACCTCGGGCACGGTCTCCTGGATCTCGTCGTAGGTGACGTACCCGCGCTTGCGCCCCAACTCGACGAGCGCGCGCAGTTCGGCCGAGAGGGTGCTCAGCACCTTCTCCGCGTCCGCCTTCTTCCTCGGCGGGGCCGCCGAATTCGACCCGGAGATCGCTTGTGCTTTACGTGGCTTGGGCACTGCCCTTCAACTCCCTGTATGCTTCCTGCAGCTCGGCCGCCAGCGTCCCGAGGCGCGCCCCGTCTCCGGCGCGCTCGGCCTGCTCGACGGCATCGCGCAGCGCATCGACCTGTTCCTGCAGCCGGAACTGCCGCAGCCGCCGCGCGCAGTCTTCCGCGGCGCGCCGCCGGTCCCCCGCGGGGGGCTCAGCAATCAAAAATCGGCTCAGGAGCGAGATCGCCGCCTCGCTCCGTAGCCGCTCGCGCAGCCGCCCGGGCCCGCCGGCGCCTGCGGCCTCTCCCGCCACCAGCGCCGCCGCCAGTTCGCGGTGGGCCGGACCGACAAACATCTCCGGGGCGACCATGCCCCGGAGGGACTCCCGCGCTTCCGGCTCCACCACCAGCAGGTGGAGCAGTTCCTGCTCTGTCACGGCCCGTCCGGTCGCGTCGGAGGCCGGCTGGGCTTCCGCCGGCGGGCGGGCCCCGCCGCCTTCCGGCCGCACCGCGCCGATTCGCCGCAACTGAGCCCGGATGGCCTCCTCCCGAACGCCCAGGTGGACCGCCAGGAGGCGGACGTACTCCCCCTGCCGCACGGGGTTCGACACCATATTGATTAACTGCCCAATTTCGTTAACAATTCCTACCTTTCCTTCCACGGTCTTGCCGTCGAACCGCCGGGACGCCAGCGCCAGCTTGTAGTCGAAGATCGGGAGGGCGGCCCCGCAGATCCGTCGGAACGCCTCGGGGCCGTCGCGGCGGAGGAGCGCGTCCGGGTCGGACTCCCCGGGGAGGACCGCCACCCGGACCGGGAGCTCGGCCTGGTCGAACACGTCGAGTCCCCGCTCCGCGGCGCCGACCCCGGCCGCATCGGCATCGTAGACGAGGACGGCCCGGGACGCGAAGCGCTTGAGCAGGAGCACCTGGTCGAGCGTCAGCGACGTCCCGAGGGACGCGACCGCATTGCGGATCCCGTGCTGGTGGCAGGCCAGCGCGTCCATGTAGCCTTCGACCACGACGGCCTCTCCGGTTTCCCGGATCGTCTCCCGGGCCTCTCCCAGCGCGTACAGCGTCTTCCCCTTCGTGAAGAGGAGGGTCTCGCGCGTGTTCAGGTACTTCGGGGCGCCGTCGTCGAGGACGCGGCCCCCAAACGCCACCGGCCTCCCCTGCAGGTCGTGGATCGGAAAGATCACCCGATCCCGGAGCGCATCGTAATGCCCCCCGCCCGCCGGCCGCGCCACGGCCAACCCCGCCTGCTCGAGGGCGGCGGCGTCGAACCCCCTGGCGTGGAGCGCCCCGATCAGGTTGTCCCAGCCCGGCGGGGCGAACCCGAGCCGGAAGGCGTCCTGGATCGGAGGGTCGACCCGGCGCGCGGCCAGGTAGCGGCGGGCGCCTTCCCCGGCGGGTCCCCGGAGCTGCGCCTGAAAGAACGCGGCCGCCTCCGCCACGACCCGCAGCAGCCGCTCGCGCTCGCCGGACGCCTGCTCATCGCGCGGCGACCGCTCCAGCCGGATCCCCGCCCGCTCGGCCAGTTCCTGCCGGGCCTCCGCGAAGGTGAGCGCCCCGGTGCGCATGATGAAGTCGAAGACGTCTCCGCCGGCGTGACAGCCGAAGCAGTAGAAGAAGCCGCGGTCCGGATCGACGGTGAACGACGGGGTCTTCTCCGAATGGAAGGGGCAGAGGCCCTTGTGGTTGCGCCCGGCCCGGCGCAGGGTGACGTGCGCGGACACGACGTCTAAAATATTGACCCGGCGCCGGATCTCGTCGGTGATCTCCCGCGCTCCAGCCATGCGGACGCCCTCCGGGCGCGAAAACAGCCTTATCTCCGTGCAAGATAAGGCTGTTCCCGCGCCTCCCTCCTACTAGTATTGTCCGCCCGGCCCGCCCAGTCCTCTCCCGGCCGGGGCCGGGCTCCGGGACGGCATCGACCGCCGGCGCCGGCCCGCCGGCGGCGCAGGGGATCGCCGGACCGGAACGAAGACTCTTTCGCCGCGTTGAGGAGGACCGCATGGACGAGACCGGCACGCCGGCCAGCCACGTCCTGTACCGCGCCGGCGCCGCAGGCCGCGCGCGCGCCGCCCGCGCCGCCGGGGTCTACATCTACGACACCGACGGGCGCCGGTACCTGGACGGATCGTCGGGGCCGCTCGCCGCCAACCTCGGCCACGGCGTGCCCGAGATCCTCGCGGCCATCGAGGCGCAGCTCCGCCGCATCACGTTCGCGCACGGCTCCACCTTCGGCACCGATGCCCAGGAGCGCGCCGCCGACCTCGCGATCGCCTTCGCGCCGGCCGGGCACACCCGGGTCTTCTTCGTCTCCGGGGGCAGCGAGGCGACCGAGACGGCCATCAAACTGGCGCGGCAGTACTGGGTCGACGCGCGCCGGCCGGGGAAATACAAGATCATCAGCAAGCGGGCGAGCTACCACGGGGCCACGCTGGGGGCGCTGTCGCTGTCGGGATTCGCGGCCCGCCGCGCCCCCTATGCCCCCCTGCTCCTGCCGTTTCCGCAGATCCCGGAAGTCCACTGCCGCCGCTGCCCGTTCGGCCTCACCTACGGCCGGTGCCGGATCGAGTGCGCCACCGCCCTGGAGGAGGCCGTGCGCCGGGAAGGCGCGGACACGGTCGCGGCGTTCATCGCCGAGCCGGTGTCGGGCGCGGCCAATGCGGCGGTGGTCCCCCCGCCCGAGTATTTCCCGATCGTCCGGGAGATCTGCGATCGGCACGACATCCTCTTCATCGCCGACGAAGTGATGACCGGCTTTGGGCGCACGGGCGAAAATTTCGCGATCGACCACTGGAAGGTCATTCCCGACATCATCGTCTGCGCCAAGGGGCTGGGAGCGGGGTACGTCCCGGTCGGCGCCGTCATCGCCCACGAGCGGATCGGCGGGCAGATCCTGAGCGCCTCCGGCCAGTTCATCCACGGCCACACCTACGCGGGCAACCCGCTCGCCTGC
>VBAK01000123.1 GCA_005882275.1 Candidatus Segetimicrobium genomatis | reverse complement strand
CTCCGCGCCACCGCGAACACGCAGCCCGCCATCCTGACCACCAGCCTCGCCTGCCTGGCCACGCTGCCCGCCTCCCCCGAGGTCGCCGCCGGGCTGAGTCTGGGGGAGTACACCGCCCTGGTCTGCGCCGGCTCCCTCCACCTCGAGGACGCGGTCAGGCTGGTGAGGCTGCGGGGCATCTACATGGAAGAGGCGACCCAGGGACAGGAGACCATGATGGTGGCGGTGATGGGGCTGACCCCCGACCAGGTGCGGGCGCTGTGCGACGCGCACGCGCATCTCGGGGTGGTCGAGCCGTCGAACTTCAACAGCCCCGGCCAGGTGGTGATCGGCGGGGTGGCCCCGGCGGTCAGGGAGGTCGTGGCGGCCGCGCGGACGCAGGGCGCCCGGCGGGCGGTGCCGCTCGCGGTGAGCGCGCCGTTCCACACCCGCCTGATGGGCCCGGCGGCGGAGCGGCTGGCGGGCGACCTCGACCGGACCCTCATCCACAACGCCCGCATCCCCGTGGTGGTGAACGCCTCCGCCGAACCGGTCCGGCAGGCGGACCTGATCCGCCGCGCGCTGATCGACCAGGTGACCTCAACCGTGCTGTGGGAGCAGTCGATCCGGGTGATGTATGAGATGGGGGCGCGCCAGTTTGTCGAGATCGGACCCGGAACCACGCTCTCGGGGATGATCCGCAAGACCGTGCCGGTCACCCCCTGCCACGTCGAGGATGTCGCGTCGCGGGACGAAGCCCTGAACCTGATCTTCGGCCAACAGGTCCGATGAGCCTCGAGGAGCGCGTCGCCCTCGTCACGGGAGCCTCCGGGGGGATCGGGTCGGCGATCGCGGTCCGGCTCGCCCGCGAAGGCGCCGGGATCGTGGTGCACTATCATCAGAACACCGGGGCGGCGGAGCGCACCCGGAAACGCGTCGAGGAGACCGGCGGATCCGCCATGGTGCTGCGGGCCGATATCACCAGCGCCGACGAGTGCCGGCGGGCGATCGACGCGGCGGGGGAATGGCGCGGCCGCCTGGACATCGTGGTCAACAACTCGGGGCTGACGCGGGACGGGCTCCTGATCCGCATGCGGGACGAAGACTGGCACGAGATCATGGCGATCAACCTGCACGCGGCGTTCTACCTCACCCGAGCCTGCCTGCGGGAGATGCTCCGCCAGCGGTGGGGGCGGATCGTCAACATCAGCTCCATCGTCGCCGAGGTCGGAAACCCGGGCCAGGCGAACTACATCGCGGCGAAGGCCGCGGTCATCGGGTTCACCAAGGCCGTGGCGAAGGAAGTCGCCGGCCGCGGCATCACGGTCAATGCCGTCGCCCCGGGATACATCGAAGCCGGGTTGACGGCGACGCTCCGGGAGGACCAGCGCGCCCGGTTCGTCGATCACATCCCGATGGGCCGCACCGGCCGCCCCGAGGAAGTGGCGGCCGCCGTGGCCTTTTTCGCCTCGGAAGAAGCCAGTTACATCACGGGTCAGGTCTTGAACGTGGACGGCGGACTGGTGATGCGGTGAGAGATCAGGGGGTGGATGCGCAATGGCCGCACCGGTGTTCGATCGCGTGAAGGCGATCGTGGTGGAGCAGCTCGGCGTGGAGGCGGGCGAGGTGACGCCCCAGTCGAAATTCGTGGAGGATCTGGGCGCCGATTCGCTCGATGTCGTCGAGCTCGTCATGGCGTTGGAGGATGAGTTCGACCTGGAGATTCCCGACGAGGAAGCGGAGAAGATCGCCACCGTCGGCGAGGCCGCAAAATACATCGAGAGCCACGTCGAAGCGCCGACGGAATAGGCGCGTCCCCCAGGGACCCGAGGGCCAACCGCATGGGCAAACGCGTTGCCCTGACCGGGCTCGGTGTCATCACCCCGATCGGCACCGGCAAGGACGCCTTCTGGACCGGGCTGATGGAAGGCCGCTCGGGGGTCCGGCGGATCACCGCGTTCGATCCCACGCCGTATGACACGCAGATCGCGGGCGAGATCCCGGGATTCGACCCCACGCAGTTCATGGACCGCAAGGAGGTCCGCCGCAACGACCGATTCGTCCAGCTCGCGCTGGCGGCGACCCGGCTGGCGCTGGACGACTCGGGCTTCGCCATCACCCCTCGAAACGCCGATCGAGTGGGCGTGATCATCGGGTCGGGGATCGGCGGGGCGGGCACCTGGGAGGAGCAGCACCGGGTGCTGCTCGAGCGCGGCCCCGGCCGTGTCAGCCCGTTCTTCGCGACGATGATCATCGTCAACATGGCCTCCGGCGCCGTCAGCATCGCCCACGGCGCCAAAGGCCCGAATGTCTCGGTCGTCTCGGCGTGCGCGACCGGCGGGCATGCGATCGGCGACGCGTTTCGCGCCATCCAGCGGGACGAGGCCGTGGCGATGATCTGCGGCGGCAGCGAAGCCGCCCTGACCCCGCTCAGCCTCGCGGGCTTCTGCTCGATGAAGGCCATGAGCACGCGCAACGACGCGCCGGAGCGGGCTGTGCGCCCCTTCGAGGCCGGGCGGGACGGATTCGTCATGGGGGAGGGGGCGGGGATCGTCCTGCTCGAGGAATGGGAGCACGCCGAGCGGCGGGGCGCCCGGATCTACGCGGAGATGGCGGGCTACGGCACGAGCGCCGACGCCTACCATATTACCCAGCCCGATCCGGAGGGCGATGGGGCCGCCCGGGCGATCCAGCTGGCGCTGCGGGACGCCGGCGTCGAGCCCCGGCAGGTGGGGTACATCAACGCCCACGGCACCAGCACCCCCTACAACGACCGGCTCGAGACGCTGGCCATCAAGCGGGTCTGGGGCGACCACGCGCGGAGCGTGCCGATCAGTTCCACGAAATCCATGACCTCGCACCTCCTCGGCGCCGCCGGCGGCGTGGAAGCGGTGGCCTGCGCTCTCGCGATCGAGCGGGGCATCCTGCCTCCCACGATCAACTACGAGGTCCCGGACCCCGAGTGCGACCTCGACTACATCCCGAACACGCCGCGGCGCGCCCGCGTCGACGTGGCGATGTCCAACGCGTTCGGGTTCGGAGGACACAACGCCATCCTGGTGCTGCGGAGGCCGGCCTGACGGTGGACGCGTCCGCGCGCCCCCCGGCGGCGGGCCCGGTCCCTCAGGGAGCCGGCGCCCCGGGGGGAACGGAGGACTCGCCCCTTCCCGCTGAACGGGAGGCCCTGGTCACCGACCTCGAGGCGAAGCTCGGCGTCCGCTTCCGCGATCGGTCCCTGCTGCATCTCGCCCTCGTCCACGGCTCCGCCGCGGCCGAAGGCCGAAGCCCCCACGGCGAGAACTACGAGCGGTTGGAGTTCCTCGGCGATTCCGTCCTCAACCTCGCGATCAGCGATTACCTCTACCGCCGCTTTCCCGGCCGGCTGGAAGGGGACCTGGCGCGCCTGCGGGCGAGCATCGTCAGCGAGGGCGGGCTGGCCCGCGTCGCCCGGGAGCTCGACCTCGGGCGCTACGTCCTGCTCGGCCGGGGAGAGGAGAAGGGCGGGGGGCGATCGCGGCCCGCGCTGCTGGCGGACGCGCTGGAAGCGGTCCTGGGGGCGGTGTACATCGACTCGGGCTACGGTGTCGCCCACTACTGTGTGACGCGGGTCTTCGCGGGCGAACTGAGCCGGCTGGAGGAACCGGGGGAAGGCGATTACAAGAGCCAGCTGCAGGAACTGGTCCAGCAACAGGAGCGGCGGCTCCCCCGGTATCGGATCACCGGCCAGCGCGGGCCGGAGCACGACCGGGCGTTTGTTGCGGTCGTGGAGGTGAACGGCCGCACCCTCGGAGAGGGCCGGGGCCGGAGCAAAAAGGAGGCCGAGCAGGCGGCCGCCCAGCAGGCGGTCGAATTGCTGAGGCGGGGCCGGGCCGGATGAAGTACCTGTGGGCGCCCTGGAGGATCCAGTACTTCAAGGGGCCCACGCGGAAGGACTGCATCTTCTGTTCGCTTCCGGGGGAGGGCCGGGATCGCGAGCACCGGATCGTCTACCAGGGGCAGCGGATGTTCGCCATTCTCAACACCTTCCCGTATAACTCCGGGCATCTCATGGTGGTGCCGCGCCGGCACGTCGCCGATCTGGGCGCCCTGGAGGACGCGGAGATCCTGGAATGGATCCACCTGACGACCGCGGCGATGGAGGCGATCCGGGACGCGTACGGCTCCGAGGGATTCAACGTCGGCGCGAACTTCGGGCGCGCCGCCGGCGCGGGGATCGCCGATCACCTGCACCTGCATGTGGTTCCGCGGTGGGTGGGCGACACGAACTTCATGCCGGTGGCGGGAGAGGTCAAGGTCCTCCCCGAGGACCTCTCGGTGACGCACGATCGGATCGCCGCCGCCCTCCGGGCGGTGCTCGCCCGCCGGACCCCGGCAGGCGGGTCCACGGCCGGCCGCGCGACATCCGATCGAAAGGCCGATCGAAGCGTGGAGTAGGACAGTGGGGCTCGGGATGGAGCTCGTGCGCTTCGACCACAGGCCGTTCGACGAGCTCTACGCGGCCTTTCGCTGGCGGATCCCGGCCGTCTACAACATCGGCGTAGACGTCTGCGACAAATGGGCGTCCGATGCCGGCCGGCTGGCGTTGCTCGACGTCACCGCGGGGGAGGGGACCCCCTACACCTTCGCGGATCTGGCGCGGCGGTCGAACCGCTGGGCGAATGCGCTGCGGGCCCTGGGGGTCGGGCGGGGGGATCGTCTCGCGATCGTGCTGCCCCAGCGGCCGGAGGTGCCCCTGGCCCATATCGCCGCCTATAAGCTGGGAGCCATCGCGGTGCCGCTGTCCGTGCTGTTTGGCGACGACAGCCTGGAGTTCCGGCTGCGGGACAGCGGCGCGCAGACGGTGGTCTTCGACGGCCTCACCGCCGCGAGGCTCGACCGGATCAGGCCGCGCCTTCCCGACCTGCGCCGCCTCATCGCCGTCGACGAGGCTGCGCTGGACGTGCCGGGAGCGCTGGCCTCGGCCGCGCTGGAGGAGCGCGCCGCCGACGCGTACACGCCGGTCGAGACCCATCCTCACGATCCGGCCCAGATCATGTACACGTCCGGGACCACGGGACCGCCCAAGGGCGCCGTGCTCCCGCACGCGGCCCTGATCGGGCACCTGCCCGCGTTCGTCCTCTTCAATAACCTCGCGCCCCGTCCGGGCGACCGTCTCTGGTCTCCCGCGGACTGGGCGTGGATCGGCGGGCTCTTCAACGTGCTGTGGGCCGGATGGCACTACGGCATCCCCGTGGTGGCCTTTCGTCAGCCCAAGTTCGATCCCGAGCGGGCCTTCTGGGTCCTGGAGCGCCACCAGATCCGCAACACGTTCCTCTTTCCGACCGCGCTGAAGCTGATGCGGCAGGCCCACGCGCGCGGCCCCCGGGCCGGCGTGCGCCTGCGCGCCGTGTACAGCGCCGGCGAGCCGGTCGGAGAGGAGTTGATCGCGTGGGGCCGTGAGGCGCTCGGGGTCACGATCAACGAGTTCTTCGGACAAACGGAGATGAACCTGGTGGCCGGGAACTGCGCAGCACTCCTCGCGGTCCGGCCCGGCAGTTTCGGCCGGCCCTATCCCGGGCACCAGGTGGAGGTCCTGGACGAGGAGGGGCAGCCGGCTCCTCCGGGAACCGTGGGCGAGGTGGCCGTGCGCCGGCCCGACCCCGTCATGTTCCTGGAATACTGGAACAACCCCGAAGCCACCCGGCAGAAGTTCGCCGGCGACTGGGCCGTGATGGGGGATCTGGCCGTCAAAGACGCGGACGGATATCTCTGGTTCAAGGCGCGGAAGGACGACATGATCAAAAGCGGGGGCTACCGCATCGGGCCGGGGGAGGTGGAGGAGTGCCTGCTGCGGCATCCGGCCGTCGCCATGGCGGCGGTGGTGGGCATCCCCGACCCCGAGCGGGGCCAGGTGGTCAAGGCCTTCGTCAGGCTGGCCGCCGGTGCGGCGCCGCCGGGGGGCCCTGCCGGCCGTCCGGTTGCCCGCCTCACGGCCGAGCTTCAGCAGATGGTGAAGGACAGGGTGGGATTCCACGCCTATCCCCGGAGCATCGAATTTGTCGACGAATTGCCCCTGACCACGACGGGCAAGGTCCAGCGGTTCGTTCTGCGGGAACGTGGCAGTCCGCCGGGGCAGGCAAACCCCTAGTTCCGGGGCTCCCCTCGACTCTATATCAGTATTTCACCCTATACCGAATGCGGTACTTATTGATGGCCAATCTCAGGAGTCCCCCGGTGGCCGAACCCTCATGCGATCCGTCACTCTAAAGTCGGAAACCGATTTATTGGTCCACTTTAGACCTCTGGAGGGGGAGGCCTATGAGGAACAGCAACGCCGCTGCAGCGCGGCTGGCGACGGTCGTCATTGTGTTCGGGCTCAGCCAGCTGGCGTACGCGCAGCCTGCCAACCCCGCCTGGATCCAACTCCACCCCACGGGCGGACCGCCCGGCGCGCGGCTTGTCCCTGCCGCCGCCTATGATCCGGCGACGAATTCGATGATCGTGTTCGGCGGAGAAGCCCAGCTCTCCGCGACCAGCAACAACTACAATGATGTTTGGGTCCTGGCGAACGCCGACGGCCTCGGCGGGACACCCGCGTGGACCCAGCTCGCGCCCTTCGGGCTCGCTCCAATCCCACGGTTTGGCGCCGGGGCGGCCTATGACCCGGGGAGCAACCGGCTCATCGTCTTTGGCGGGGCCTACGTGGACTACCCCGCCATCTCCGGCGCGTGTACGTCGTTCGTCAACGGCGGAACCGCCAACGATGTGTGGGTCCTGACGAACGCCAACGGGTCGGGGGGCGCGCCGTCGTGGACGCCGCTCGTCCCCATGGGGGTGCCTCCCGCTCCTCGCCGCACCAGCGTCGTGGTCTACGATGCGGCCAACAACCGGCTGATCGTGTTCGGCGGCAGCGAGGCCTGCGGAAAGCTGAACGACGTCTGGGTCCTGTCCAATGCCAACGGCCTCGGTGGAACCCCGGCCTGGACGCAGCTCAACCCGTCCGGCGCCCTGCCGGCGACTCGTGGGGAGATCGGCTCCGCCGGGGCCTATGACGCCGCCAATAACCAGTTGATCATCTTTGGAGGCCGGAGCGATCTCGCCGTCCTCAACGATGTCTGGGTCCTCTCCAATGCCAACGGCCTCGGCGGAACCCCGGCCTGGACCCAACTGAGTCCGTCGGGCGCGCTCCCGCCGGGGAGGGAAGCCCATGCCGTGACGTACGACGCCGCCGCCAACACCCTGACGGTGATCGGAGGAGCGGACTTCTCGGAAACGCAGCTGTTCAGCGACGTCTGGCAACTCTCGACCGCCAACGGGCTGGGGGGCACGCCGGGATGGACCCAGCTCACGCCGTCGGGAGCGGGCCCGCTGCCGCGGGCCGGTCACACCGCCGTCTACCATCAGACGACCCGACGGTCCGTGATCTTCGGGGGGGTGAGCTGCGTCCCGTGCGCGGGCCTGAACGACACCTGGGTGCTCGCGGACGTGGTGCCGTTCGCGGCCTTCTCGGCCGCCGCCCAGATCCATCCGGCCTCCAGCGCGTTTACTGTGCAGGGCGCGTTCACGCCCGGATCGGGCGGAAGCATCGACCCCTTGACCCAAGACGTGACCCTCCAGTTGGGCGGGTTCTCGGCGACGATCCCCGCCGGTTCGTTTGCGGCCATGGGCGGATCATTCACCTTCACCGGGGTCATCAACGGTGTGCCGATGGACGCGACCATGCAACAGCAGACCGGCGGGTATGCGTTCACGTTCGATGGCGCGGGGGCCCCGAATCTGCCGGCCGCGAATCCGGTGACGGTCGGCCTCGGGATCGGGAACAACGGCGGGACAGTCCAGGTGACCGCGACCTCCAACTGATAACCGCCCCAAGGCAATCGGCTACCCTGTGACCGAGAAATTCCCCGCAACACTGCCGGGCGACTCCAGATCGACGCGAGGTCTCGTGAGGGGGAGGCATGTGAACAGAATCAGGACGGGCGCGGTCCGCACCGCAGCCCTGGTCACCGTGCTCGGTCTCAGCCAGTTGGTTCAAGCGCAGCAGGCTACCGGTCCCATGTGGACTCAGCTCAGTCCTCCCCAAAACGTCAACGGGGGATCGCCCGCCCCGGCCCCGCGGTTGTTCCAATCGACGGCGTATGATCCGGCGACGAACCGGATGGTCGTGTTCGGGGGCGCCACCCAGGACTTCGGGAATCTCGGCGTCTACAACGATACCTGGGTCCTGACGAACGCCGACGGCACCGGCGGGACCTCCGCATGGGTCCAGCTCACGCCCTCCGGAACCCCTCCGGCGCCTCGTTTTGGCGCCGGCGCGGTCTATGACCCCGGGAGCAACGAGCTGATCGTCTTTGGCGGGGCCACCTATGACTTCACGGGCCCGTGCCCCCCGTCAATTGACCCCGGGTTCACCAACGATGTGTGGATTTTGACCGGCGCCAACGGACTGGGGGGAACGCCGGCGTGGACGCACGTCACCCCGGCGGGGACGCCGCCCGATCCCCGCCGGTCCGGCGCGGTCGTTTACGACTCCGCCAACAACCGGCTGATCCTCTTTGGCGGCAACGAAGCATGCGGGGTCAGCAACGACGTCTGGGTCCTGACCAATGCCAACGGGCTCGGGGCGGACACCCCGACCTGGACGCAGCTCACCCCGACCGGCCCCCTGCCTGCCGCGCGCGGTGAAATCGGCTCCGCCGGGGTCTACGACGCCAGCGATAACATGTTGATCATCTTTGGCGGCCAGGGCAATTCCGCCGATTTCAACGATCTGTGGGCGCTGTCGAACGCGAACGGGCTGGGCGGCGACCCGGTCTGGACGCAGCAGAATCCCGTCGCCGGGCCTCCACCGGCGCGCCACGCGCACACCGTGACCTACGACCCCGTGGACAACGTGTTGATGGTCATCGGCGGCGTAGATTTTACCGACACCCAGTTCCGCGGCGACGTCTGGTGGCTCTGGAACGCCAGCGGACTCGCGTCCACCCCGCGGAACTGGACCCCGCTCATCTTCTCGGGAGCCGGCCCGCTGCCGCGCGCCGGCCACGGCGTCATCTATCACCACCAGACGGACCGGCGCGCCACGATCTTCGCCGGGGCGTCCTGCACCCCGTGCTCCGGCCTGAACGACGTCTGGGTGTTCTCAGGCTTTGATCTTGTGCTGTTCGACCCGCTCTCCGCCAGCGTCCACATCGACGAGAACACCAGGTCGTTCACCGTGAAGGGCCACTTCAGCCTGGCCTCGGGCGAGAGTATCGACCCGGTGACCCAACCGGTCACCTTCCAGTTGGGCGGGTTCGCGACGACCATCCCCGCCGGGTCCTTCACCCAGAAGCACAATGGATCGTACAGGTTCGCCGGGACCATCAACGGTGTGCCCCTGGACGCGACGATCCGACCGCACCGGGGCGGCTACAACGTGTGGTTCGACGGCGCCGGGGTCTCCAACTTGCCTGCCGCGAATCCGGTGACGGTCGGTCTCTGGATCGGGAACAACGGCGAGACGGTCCAGGTAACCGCGACCTTCAACTAACGCTTCCTGTCGACCCTTCGCCCGCGGCGGGTGACCGACGCCGCGGGCAACGCGTTTGGCGCCGGACCCGCTTATCGTCTTCAGGGTTTCCCTGAGGGGTTTTCACGGACGCGCAAATTCTCATTTTCTGGTGAATTTTCCCTATGGACTTTTCCGGTGGACGCAGACCCGACCGGTCTCAGAGTTTCGCCCGGCCGGCCGTAGCGCGACTTCCCGGCATCGTCTACCCTGTCACCGGGAAATTCCCCGCAAACCGCCGGGCGATTCCAAATCACCACGAGATCTCGCGAGGGGGTGGCATGTGAGAAAGATCAGGACGGGCGCGGTTCGGATCGTGTCACTGGCTATCGTGCTCGGTCTCAGCCAGTTGGTTCAAGCGCAGCAGGCGAGCGGTCCCATGTGGACCCAGCTCAGTCCTGCCCAAAATACGAATGGCGGATCACCGGCCCCGGCCAAGCGGCTGCTCCAATCGACGGCGTATGATCCGGCGACCAACTCGATGATCGCGTTCGGGGGCGCAACCCAGGACTTCGGGAATTTCGGCGTCTACAACGATACCTGGGTCCTCACGCACGCCGACGGCACCGGCGGGACCTCCGCATGGATCCAACTCCTGCCACCCGGCGCCGCACCGGCCGCGCGGTTTGGCGCCGGCGGGGTCTATGACTCCGCCAGCAACCGGCTGATCATCTTTGGCGGGGCCACCTTTGACTACACCGGCACGTGCGCGCCCACAGACAATACCGGATTCGTCAACGACGTGTGGATCCTGACGAACGCCAACGGATTGGGTGGAACGCCGGCGTGGACGCAGGTCACCCCGGCGGGGACGCCGCCCGCTCCCCGCCGCTCCGGCGCGGTCGTTTACGATTCCGCCAACAACCGGCTGATCCTCTTCGGCGGCAACGAAGCATGCGGGATCAGCAACGACGTCTGGGTCCTGACCAATGCCAACGGGCTCGGGGCGGACACCCCGACCTGGACGCAGCTCACCCCGTCCGGTCTCCAGCCCGCCGCGCGCGGGGAAATCGGCTCGGCCGGGGTCTACGACGCCGGCGACAACATGCTGCTCATCTTTGGCGGCAGGGGCGCGTCCGCCGATTTCAACGATCTGTGGGTGCTGTCGAACGCGAACGGGCTGGGCGGCGCCCCGGTCTGGACGCAGCAGAGTCCCGTTGCCGGGCCTCCACCGGCGCGCCACGCGCACACCGTGACCTACGACAGCGTGGACAACGCCCTGATGGTCATCGGCGGCGTGGATTTCACCGAAACCCAGTTCCTCGGCGACGTCTGGTGGCTCTGGAACGCCAACGGGCTCGCGACCACCACGCAGAACTGGGCCCAGCTCACCTTTTCGAGCGCCAGCCCGCTGCCGCGCGCCGGCCACGGCGCCGTCTATCACCACCAGACGGACCGGCGCGCCACGATCTTCGCCGGGGCGACCTGCGCCCCGTGCGCGGGTCTGACCGACGCCTGGGTGTTCTCGGGCTTTGATGTTGTGCTGTTCGACCCGCTCTCCGCCAGCGTCCACATCAACGAGAACTCCCGGTCGTTCAACGTGAAGGGCCACTTCAGCCTGGCCTCGGGCAGGAGCATCGACCCGATGACCCAACCGGTCGGCTTCCAGTTGGGTGGGTTCGCGACGACCATCCCCGCCGGGTCCTTCACCCAGAAGAACGGCGGATCGTACACGTTCACCGGGACCATCAACGGCGTGCCCCTGGACGTGACGATCCAGCCGCACCAGGGCGGCTACGACTTGTGGTTCGACGGCGCGGGGGCCTCCAACTTGCCGACCGCCAATCCGGTGACGGTCACCCTGACGATCGGCCCCAACACCGGAAGCGTCAAGGTCAACGCGTACTTCAACTGAGGCGGGCCGCGGAATCCTTCGAGATTCACGGTCCGATGGCCCAAGACGTCCCGTCGCCCGCGGCTGGCTCCCGCCGCCGCGGGCGACGGCGCTGAGGGCTGCCCGGCCCCCCTCGGGGGCGATGGGAAGGCCCTTTTGTGAAACTGGACCATCTCAGTAACCCTCCTTAAGGCCATTGGCTCAGACTTTCATCAATCTCAGGTAAATACCCTAACTATTCTGAGGGTTTTCGCATACGGGTATTCAGTCCTTCGACGGCTGGCGGCCCCTGAGGGCATTCTCTACCCTGCGAGCGGGAGAAGTTCGCGTAAACTTCCGGCCAACTTCGAGTTTAGTCTCAAATATCATCGGGGGAGGGTGGCTTGTGAGAAGGATCAGGGTGAGCGTCGACCGCATTGCGGCAGTGGTGATTGTCCTCGGCCTCAGCCAGTTGGTGCACGCGCAGACGGCGTCCAGCCCCACCTGGACCCAACTCAGCCCGAATCAGCCCAAGACGACTACGGGGGGACCGCCGGTCCCGGCCGTGCGGCTTCTCGCCTCGTCGGCGTATGATCCGGCGACGAATCGGATGATCGTGTTCGGGGGGGCGGACCAGGATACCGGCAATCTCAGCACCTACAACGATGTCTGGATCTTCACGAACGCGGACGGGACCGGCGGGACCTCCGCCTGGATCCCGCTCACCCCTTCCGGAACCCCTCCGGCCCACCGGTTTGGCGCCGGCGCGGGCTATGACCCCTATGACAACATGTTGATCGTATTTGGCGGGGCCACCTACGACTACACGGGCCCGTGTCCCCCCACCGTGGATCCCGGGTACACCAACGACGTGTGGATTTTGACCAACGCCAACGGGCTTGGGGGCACGCCGACGTGGACGCAACTCACGGTCGCGGGGACGCCGCCCCCGCCCCGGCGCTCCGGCGTCGTCACCTACGACTCCTCCCGCAACCGGCTGATCGTGTTTGGCGGCAACTACGCCTGCGGAAGGTTCAACGACGTTTGGGTCCTGTCCAATGCCAACGGGCTGGAGACGTGGGACACGCCGACCTGGACCCGGCTCACACCGCCCGACCCGCTGCCGATCGCGCGGGGTGAAATTGGCACCGCCGGGGCCTACGACATCGGCGACAACATGCTGATCGTCTTCGGCGGCCAGGGCGATACGGTCGATTTCAACGATCTGTGGATCCTGTCGAACGCGAACGGCCTGGGCGGACCCCCGGTCTGGACGCAGAAGGTTCCCCAGGCAGGGCCCCCCATGGCGAGGCATGCGCACACGGTGACATACGACGCCAACGACAACGCGCTGATGGTCATCGGGGGCGTGGATTTCGCCGACAGCCACTTCCTCAACGACGTCTGGTGGCTGTGGAACGCCAGCGGGACCGCGTCGTCCCCGCAGAACTGGCTCCCGATTACCTCCTCGGGAGGCGGCCCGCTGCCGCGCGCCGCGCAGAGCGTCGCGTATAATCACCAGACGCAGAGACGCGCCACGATCTTCGGCGGAGCAATCTGCCTGCCGTGCGTCGGGGTGAACGACGCCTGGGTGCTCGCCAGCATCGATGACGCGGTGATGGACCCACCGTTCGCCACCTTCACCGTCAATCAAGCCCATATCAATCGGGCCCCCGGGGGAAATACCGCCCTCGGGTCGCTGCAGACGAACGGCCGCTTCACCCTCGCTCCGGGCGCGAGCATCGACCCCTTGACGCAGGCGGTCGCCTTCGGGTTCGGCGGATTTAGCACGCTGATCCCGGCGGGCTCCTTCACTCAGAGTGGTGACGGCGCCTATCAGTTCCAGGGCACCATTGACGGCGTGCCGCTGGACGTGAAGATCGTGCCCGGCAACCCGTCGGGCGGCTACGGGTTCATCGTCGCCGCCGCCGGGGCGCCCAACCTGCCTCCGTGGAATCCGGTCACGGTCTACCTGACGATCGGCCACAACAGCGGGAGCGGCCAGGTCAAGGCGACGTTCGGAAACTAACGCGTCCCGGCTCCCCGTCGCCCGCGGTGGGCTCCCGCCACCGCGGGCGACGTGTTTGAAACGGCAACGGGTGGATTGCTATGATGAACGCATGCGAAGCCAGATGCGCATCGGCCTCGTCTGCGCGTTCCTCGTCCTGGGCGGCCTCTCCCGCATCGCCGTGTCCCGCCCAGCCCCCGCCGTTCCACCCGATGTCTGGCCCGTCTCCCTCGGGGAGCGGGCGGCCCACCGGCTGGGCGTTGGCCCGGGAGACCCCCTGGACCTGAGCGTGCATCCGGCCGGCCCCTGGCAGCCGGCGCGGGTGGCGCAGGTGTACCGACCGGTCCGATACCCGACCGAGGTCGGGCGGGAGCCCCTCGAGATCCGCCTGCACCTGCCCGACCTGCAGGCGCTGGCCGGTCGGGGCGACGAGGCGGACAGCATTGTGATACGCCTCCGCCCGCCGGGTGGTCCGGCGCCCGCGCGCACCGGCCGCGCCGCGACGGCCGGCGAAGCGACGGCCGAGGTGGTGACGCGGCTGAACGCGTCGAGCCTGGGATTCCGCGCCTACACGTCCGCCGAGCTGGCCGCGCGCAACTCCGGCCCGTTCGAGGTCATCGCCCGCTTCCACCGGGCGATCGGGGCCGTCACCGTGCTCGCCAGCAGCATCTTCCTGGTGGCGATCATGACGCTCCGGGGCGAGGAACTGCGCCGGCAGGTCGGCGTCATGCGGCTGATCGGGGTCTCCCCGCGGACGGTCGTCGGCACGGTACTGGTGATCGCGGCGGGGGTGGCCCTGCTGGGCAGCGCCATCGGGATCGGGTTCGGCTACCTCTTATCGCTGGCGATCAACGCGTACTACCGGTCGCTGTTCGACACGGACCTGGTGTTCTCGCGGATCACCCCGCGCCTCTTGGAGACCTCGGCCGGCGTGTCCGCGCTGCTGGGCATCGCGGCCGGCGCGGTCACCGCCTGGCGCGTCCTGCGCCGGGGGCCGCTGGAGCAGCTCGGGCGCTAGACGGTCGCCCGCCGCCGTGGGGCCGATCCTCTTCCTCGCAGCGCGCACCCTCGTCCGCGTCCCCGCCCGGACGGCGCTGGTGGTCCTCGGGCTGAGCGTCACGGGGGCGCTCCTCCTCGACATGACGATGCTGGCCGGCGGGCTCCAGGCCAGCCTCGGCTCGGTGCTGAGCCGGCTGGGATTCGCCGTGCGCGTCGTCCCGCGCGGGACCCTGCCGTTTTCCGGCGATGCGGAGATCGCCGACGCCGATCGCCTGGCGGCCGCGATCGAGACCCAGCCCGGCGTGACCGCGGCCGTGCCGGTCGTCGGCGCGAACCTGTACGTGCGGCGGGGCGGCCGGCGGTTCCCCTCGTTCGCGCTGGGGGTCCCCTCCGGGACCCCCGGCGCCTACACGCTCGTCGCGGGGGCGGACCTGCCCGCGCGTCCCGGCCCGCCGTCGGGCGGGACGGCCCCCGTCGTCCCGATCGTGATCAACCAGAACATGGCGAGGCTCGACGGCGTCCGCATCGGAGACCGCGTCGTCCTCTCCGCGGCGCCGGGCACGATCCTCCAGACATTTGCGGCCGCGCAGGCGTGCCGGGTGGCGGGGATCGCGGACTTCTACTTCGACCTGCCCGCGCAGCGGACCGTGGCCCTTGCGGGGCCCGTCCTGCGGCGCCTCCTGGACCGGCCCCCCGGGGGCGCCTCGCTCATTCTCGTGCGGATGACGGATCCGTCGCGGGCCGACGCGCTGGCGCGGTGGATTGCCGGCCGCGATGCCCGCGTCGACGCGTTCAGCATCCAGGAGTTTCTGGCGCGGACGGGAGCCCGGCTCACCTACTTCAATCAGTTCTCCGTGATCCTCGGGACGATGAGCGCGGCGGTGGCGTTCCTGCTGATCGCGGCGATCGTGACGCTCTCCGTGGGGGAGCGGCTCGGCGAGATCGCGATGCTGCGCGCGATGGGGTTCCCGCGGGCGAGGATCGTCGGACTCGTGCTCGTCGAGGGCGTCGCGCTCGCCGCGGCCGCGCTTCCCGGCGCCTTTCTCCTCGGGATCGCGATCGCCCGCCACCTGGATCGGATCCTGCTTTCCGCCCCGGGCGTGCCGGAGAACCTCCATTTCTTCACCTTCACGGCCGCGGCGGCGGTGCGGACGGTCGGGATCCTGCTCGCCACCGGCGCGTTGGGAGGAGCCTATCCGGCCGCGGTGACCGCCCGCCTGGAGGTGGCGCCGACCCTCCACCGCGAGGTCGTGTCGTGACGGCCGACCCGGCCGCCCGGATCGCGGCGCCGCCCGGCGTCGTGGCGGCGGAGGCGGTTACCAAAGTGTATCCCATGCCCGGCCGGCCGGTCGAGGCGCTGCGGGGAGTCACGCTCGCCGTGGAGCGCGGAACGCTGCTGTCGATTGTCGGCCCGTCCGGCTGCGGCAAATCCACGTTGCTGCACCTGCTCGGCGGCGTGGACCGGCCCACCACAGGGAGCGTGACCATCCTCGGACACCGCACCGATGGGCTCGGCGATGCGGCCCTCGCCCGAATTCGTCTCCGCCACGTCGGGTTTGTCTTCCAGCGGTTCTTCCTCCTCCCGATGCTGACGGCGGAAGAAAACGTGGCCCTGCCGATGATGGAGGCCCGCGTCCCGGCGGACGAACGCCGCCGGCGAACGGGCGCCCTGCTCGAGCGCGTCGGGCTCGGCGATCGGATGCGGCACCGGCCGGGGCAGTTGAGCGGCGGCGAGATGCAGCGGGTCGCCATCGCCCGCGCAATCGCCAACCATCCGGATCTCCTCCTGGCCGACGAGCCCACCGGCGAACTGGACGAGGCGACGGGACGGGAGGTCGGCGCCCTGCTCCGGGCCCTCAGCCGGGACGGCCTCGCCGTCGTCCTGGTGACGCACAATCCGGACCTGGCGGCGCTCGCGGACCGGCAGGTGCGCATGCGGGACGGCGTCCTCGTATGACCTCGCCGATCTGGATGCTGGCGTGGCGCAGCCTCGCCGACCGCCCGCGGAGGAGCCTGCTCCTGCTGGCGGGCTATGGGATCGGCGTGGCGGTGATGATCGCGCTGCTGTCCGTGGGGGACGCCCTCCTGGCGCAGGCCCGGGATCGGGATCTCGTGTCCGGCGGCGATGTCGTGCTGCTCCCCGAGGGCGTCGATCCGAGCGTCCTCAAGGTCAACGGCGTCACCGACCTTTCCTTCACCATTCAGCAGGCCGGGTTCATCACCCGCGAGATCCTCCTGGGGCCGCGCTTTGCCCCGGCGATCGCCGCGGCCGCGCCCCAGATCACCGCCCGCCAGATCTACGTCAGGGCGCGCGATCGCGTCGTGCCGGCGATCGCGTCGGCCGGCATCCCGTCGCTGGATGTGGCCGCGGGAGTCACCGCGGCCGTCCCGGGCGCCGAGGACACGCCCCGCGACCGCGCCTGGCTCGCCCCCTCTTCCGCGGCGCTCATCGACCGGATCGATCGGTTCCACCGCCCGCCGGAGGCCGCGCGCCCCGCCTGGGCGGAGTGGGACTACTTCAATTTCGTCGATCCGGCCACCGGGGCGTACGGATACCTGACGATCCTCGCTGGCGGCCGGGGGCGCGGCGGCGTATTTCTCCGGATCAAGCCGCCCGGCCGCGCGGTCGAGGACATCGCGATCCCCGCGGCCGTCCGCGCCGGAGACCTTGGGTTCGATTCGGCGGACCAGCGGATCGGTCCGGCCCGAGTGCGCAATGCCGGCGGGCGGTACCACGTGACGGTCGATGATCCGCGCGCCCGCGTCGATCTGTGGCTGACCCCTGATCCCGGCTTCTATCTCCCCCCGGGCGAGACCGCCGGGGACCGCGTGATCTCCGGGTACGTCGTCCCCGCCGTCCGCGGGCGCGTTCGCGGGGAGATCCGGACCCGGGTAACCTCACTGCGGTTCGAGCGCGCCGCCGGGTATCACGACCACAACTGGGGAACCTGGCGGGGCGTCACGTGGGAGTGGGGGGAGGCCGGCGGGGAGGCCACGCCCCCGCCCGCGCCGCGCGGCGCCGCGGGAGCGGGAGAGCGGAACGCCCCGGCTCACGCCGTCGGCGCGGTGCTCTACGGAGAACTGCATGTGGCCGGGTCCGAGCCCGGCGCCGGGGGACGGCCCGCCGCGCTCTTTGTGTGGGCGCGCCCGCCCGAGGACTCTGCTCCGCCGGGCGGCGCATTCCTCGCTGCGATGCCGGTGAGCGCGATCCGCTACGGAGGGTGGCACCCGGGCCCCGTCCTGGCAGGACGCCGCATCCCCGCGCCGGCAGAGGTCACCGTCGAGGCGGGCGCCGGGGCGGATCACATCAGCGTCCACATCCGGGTCCGGGACGCCCTGGCCTCGATCGCCGGGCAAGGGGGACCCTCGGGCCCCATGCCGCGCCCGGCGCGCGGGGCGCCGGCGGCGGCGTTCCTCCAGCTCCGAGGGGACGCGCAGGTGCGCGGCATCGTGGACGGCCGGCCGGTGGCGTTTACCGGCCCCGCGGCGGCCGAGACGTTCGTCCCAATGCCGGCCGGCAGCGCGGCAGGGACGCGGAGGCCGTAGAGAAGGTTACCGCATCGCCGCCGTGACCGTCGTCGCCCCCGCGTTGCCGCCGATGCCGAGCCGCAGGACGACCGGATTGGCCGTCGGCCGTCCGGTGGCTGCTCCGTCACGGCGCTTCTCCCTTCTTGACCAGGGGGTTCTGACTGGGAAGGGCCCAGAAAATGGCCAGCGCGAGGTTCAGGACCAGGCTCGCGGCAACGCTCACGAAGGCCAGCCCCAAGGCGAGGGCATAGCACAGCGGCCCAATCGAATACCCTCGCGTGATGGCCTGAACCACGGCGCGGTCGGCGGCGCTCATCAGCAGGCGCTTGTAGTGCGCCGCGTACCACCACAACAGATTGAAGAAGACGGCGATGACCACGTACGTGCCGCTGTAGACGGCCGCCGCCACGCGGCCCGCCGCGCGTGGAATATATTCCGCCATGACGCCGGTGGGGAAGGGAACGAACGTCACCCCCAACAGGAGCAGTCCGTTGAGGACGAGCAGGCCGTCGTCGGTTCGCCCGATCAGCGTGAACATGCGGTGGTGATTGATCCACATGATGCCGATGGTCGCGAAGCTCGTCACGAAGGCCAGATACGCGGGCCATTGTCCCACGAGCGCGGCCAGGAGATCGCGTCCCTCCGCCATGCCGCGCGGGACCTTGAGATCCAGGACCAGCAGCGTGATGGCGATCGCGAACACGCCGTCGCTGAACGCTTCGATCCGCGCGGTCTCTTTGGCGTCCGCCGCCGCTCCGGGCGCGGCATTCATGCGGTGGTCCCGGGGGTCACCGGAGCTCAGGTCCGGACCTGGCCGGTCCCGCGGACGATCCACTTCGTGGTGGTCAGTTCCTCGAGGCCCATCGGGCCGCGCGCGTGCAGCCGGCTCGTGCTGATGCCGATCTCCGCGCCCCGCCCGAACTCGCCGCCGTCCACGAGGCGGGTGGAGGCGTTCACGAGGACCGCGGCGCTGTCCACCTCCCGGACAAACCGCTCGGCCCGGTCGGCGTCCTGCGTGACGATGCCGTCGGCCAGCCCGGTGCTGTGCGCCCGGATGTGCTGCAGCGCCCCATCGATCCCCGGAACGACCCGGACCGCGAGAATCAGGTCCAGATACTCCGCCTCCCAGTCCGCCTCGGTGGCCGGGATGACATCGGGGACGAAGCGGCGCGTCTCCGGATCGCCGCGCACCTCGACGCCCGCCGCCCGCAGTTCCCGGACGAGGGGGGGCAGCAGCCACGGGGCGATCTCCGCGTCGACGAGCGCCTTCTCCAGCGCGTTGCAGGTGCTCGGCCGGTTCGTCTTCGCATTGACGATGATCCGCACCGCCATCTCGACGTCCGCGTCCCGGTCGACAAAGATGTGGGTGACTCCCTTCTCGTGCTTGAGCACGGGGACGCGCGCGTGCTCGGTCACAAAGTCAATCAGCGCCTCCCCGCCGCGGGGAATCACCAGGTCGACGAGCCCGCGCCGCCCGACGAGGTCCTGAATCGCCTGGTAGTCCCGCTGCTCCAGCAGGGAGACCGCGGCCGCGGGGAGCCCGGCGGCGCGCAGCCCGGCGTGGATGGCCGTGACCAGCGCCCGATCGGAGTGCACCGACTCCGCGCCGCCCCGGAGGATCACCGCGTTGCCGGCCCGCAGGCACAGCCCCGCGGCGTCGACCGTGACGTTTGGCCGCGACTCATAGATCATGGCGACCACCCCGAGGGGGACGCGGACTCTGGCGATCCGCATCCCGTTCGGGAGGGTCCGCGATTCCACGACCTGGCCCACCGGGTCGGGCAGATCGCCGATCGTCTGCAGCGCGTCCGCCAGACGATCGACCCGCGCGTCGGTGAGCGCCAGGCGGTCGCGAAACGCCCGCGGGCGGTCCGCCAGGGCGCCGAGATCGCGGGCGTTGGCCTGGAGGATCTCCGCGCGGCCGGCGCGGACCGCTTGGGCCATGGCCTGGAGCGCCCCGCGCCGTTCGCCGTCCGAGGCGAAGTGCAGCCGGGTCGCGGCGCGCCGGGCGTCGGCCGCTTTCAGATCCGCTTCGGAGCGCGTGGTGCTCACCGGGTCCTCTTCACCGCCCGATCCCCCTCGTTTCCCGCCAGGATGAGGTTGTCGCGATGGACGACCTCCTTGGGGGCCCGGACCCCCAGCACGCGGGCGATCTCCGTCGAGCGGATCCCCATGATGCGGACCACCTGAGCGCTGGGATAACTGGAGACCCCCCGGGCGACCTCTGCGCCGCCCGTGTCCCGGATGAGGATCGCCTCCCCCGGCTCGAAGGTCCCCTGCACGTCGACCACGCCCGCGGCGAGCAGGCTGCCGCCGCGGCGCAGCGCCTCCCGGGCGCCGTCGTCGATCACCACCGTGCCCCGGGCCGGAATCCCGAGGGCGAGCCACCGCCGCCGGCCGGAGCGGGGGCGGGGTTCCGGAACGAACACGGTGCCGTGCCGCTCCCCCTCCAGGAGGCGGACCAGCGGCTGCGGGCGTTCGCCTCCCGTGACGATCGTGGTGACCCCCGCCTCCGTGGCGATCCGCGCCGCGGTGATCTTGGTGGCCATCCCGCCGACACCTTGGGCGGTCCGGCTCTGCCGGGCGGCGCGGAGCACCGAGGCGTCGATGCGCGTCACCTCCGGGATCAGGCGCGCGTCCCGATGGCGGCGCGGGTCGTCGGTCATCAATCCTTCGACGTCGGAGAGGATGACCAGCAGGTCGGCGCCCACCAGGTTGGCCACCAGCGCGGAGAGGGTGTCATTGTCGCCGATCTGGATTTCTTCGATCGAGACGGTGTCGTTCTCGTTGACGATGGGAACGATCCCCATGCCGAGCAGGGCCTCGAGCGTGCGCCGGGCATTGACGTACTGCCGCCGGTTGGCGAAGTCTCGCTGAGTGAGCAGCACCTGTCCGACCCGCAGGCCGAGCGACTCGAAGGCGGCGGCGTACCGCTGCATCAACAGGGGCTGCCCCACGGCGGCGAGCGCCTGCTTGTGGGACAGCCCCCGGACCGGCCGGCGCTGCCCCAGGAGCCCCGCGCCCGTGACGATGGCGCCGGAGGAGACCACGATCACCTCCCGGCGCTGCCGCACCACGGCGGCCACGTCCTCGGCGAGCGCGGTGATCCGCCGGGGGTCGACGACGGCTTTGCCCCCCGTGAGGGTGCTCGTCCCCACCTTGAGGACGATCCTGCGGGCGCTCTCCACGCCGACCCGATCCGCGCGGAGGTGTGCCTCTGAGTCCGGCCGTGACGAGTCCGGTCGCATCAGGGGGTTTCGAGTTCTCCGGGGCGCGGGGCTTCTTCCTGCCTCCGGCGGGAACCACACATGGGGCACGGAGGTGCAGACCGGCGCTGTGTGGTCTTGGTGCGCGCGAAGGGTGGGGCACGGGATGCCGCGGTCGGCCGGCCGCGGGCCTGACGGAGGCTTACCTGTACTCGGATCCCAGGCTGAGGCGGACCGGGTAGTTCGCTCCGCTCTCGGGCATCGTGGAGATCAGCACCGTCCGGTGCTCGCCGGGAGCCAGGTGCAGCGTGGTCACCAGGCGCCGCTCGCCGGACTTGACCCAGGCGAGATCGAAGACCTGGTCGTCGACGAGCACCGTGCCTCCCGCATCCCCACCGGCCGCCTGAAAGACCAATCCCAGGATCGCCGGCAGCGTCCGCGGGTTGGTGATCTCGATCGGGTACGCGTAGACGACCCCGTAGTTCCCCTTGAGGGGAGCCCCCGTTTGGGCCTCATGGAGCGCGTCCCGGTCGTCGCCGACGGTCATCGCGAGCGGCGGATCGCCGACCGTGTACGTCAGGGGCCGCATGAGGCGGGGGTGGTCGAACGTTCCCCGAGGATGGACTTTGTCGAAGTTGGGCGCAAAGCTCAGCACCGGCGGATCCATCTCGCCGTCCAGCCGGGCGAACACATCCACGTTCAGCCGGGCGCCGGTGATCAGCGCGAACTGGACGAGACCGCTCGCCACCGCCTGCGGGGCCAGGTCGTGCAGGAACAAGGGAAGGGTCGTATTCGCGGGGATACGCGCCATGAACCCCGCGCGGTGCCAGTACTGCTCGAGGAACGCGCGGGCGGCCGTGTGGCCCTGGCCGAACTCATCGGTCCCCTCGGCCCCGGCTGCGCCCGCGATCCACAGCGTAATCGGGGCGCCCTCAGGGTTGCTCAGGTTGACCGCGATCTCCATGTGGCGGTCGGAAGATCCATTCTGGTGATGATAGAGCAGGCGGACGGTCTCTCCGGCGGCGACCGACCTGCTGAGCAATACCTTGCCGAACGGGAGGGTCTCGGGACTGTTGCTGACGAGCAGATCCTGAGCGTCCGACCAGGGAAGGTTCGCGTTCGTGATCTCGACCGGAACGGACCGGGTCACCAGCTGTGAGCCGGACGCCGCCACCTGGACGATCGCCTGCAGGGCGATCGCGGCAGCCATGGGAAGGGGCTGGAGGGGCGGCGCCGTCTCCGTGAGGGCCATCTCCCCGGCGCGGACATCGGGCGCGACCGCCTTGGCGCCGGTCAGGATCCCCAGCCGGAGCGTCTCCACCGGCGCCGGGTCGCCCGTCACCTTCAGCCTGACGGGAGGGAGCGGGGCCGGCGGAATGTCGGCGCTCCCGGCCCCGGGCGCGGTCACCCCGAGGGCGATTGTCGTGATCAGCGTGAGCGCGGCCGTCCGCATCAGGCGATCGGTCCGCCGTCGCGACAGGCCCGCGAGAATGTTCGCGAGAATGTTATGGATCTGCGCATCGCTCGCTCCTCCTGCCTTCCCATGCTCGCTGGAGTGTTCGCTCGGCCCGTTCGTATGATCCGGTACGGCTGCGTGTGTTCGAAGAGGATGCGGGATGGACCGAGGTCGAATGCAGTGTCTCAACACTCCTAATACCCATTTCGGGCGTCATCCGGACAACGAATCGGCATGCCCGAGAGGTAGGCCGGGCGCGCCGACAGGGGGGATCGCGGTGAAGGTGGACCTCGCCGGCCGGGTCGCGGTCGTGTCCGGCGCCAGCGCCGGGCTGGGGCGGGCAATCGCGCAGGGACTGGCCGAGGCGGGCGCCGACGTGGTGATCGGAAGCCGCAACCCCGACGCCATCAAGCGGGCCGCCGGCGAGATCGCGGGCAGCACGGGCCGCCAGGCGGTGGGCGTCCCGGCCGATGTGTCGCGCGCCGATGCGGCGGCCGCGCTGCTCAGCGCCGCGATGACCCGCTTCGGCAAGATCAACATCCTGGTGGCGAACGCGGGCGGACCGCCCCCGGGATCCGCGCTCACGCTCACCGACGCCGATTGGGAGCAGGCGTTCCGTCAGAACCTGATGAGCGCCGTCTGGCTGATCCGCGGCGCGGTGCCCTCGATGAAAGCCCAGGGCGGAGGACGGATCCTCACGGTGATCACGTCCGGGGTCAAGGTGCCGATCCCCAACCTCGTCCTCAGCAACGTCTTCCGGTCGGGGGTCGTGGCATTAACGAAGACGCTCTCGTTTGAACTCGCGCCGCACAAGATCCTCGTGAACAACCTCGCCCCCGGGCGGATCCGAACGGACCGCACCCGCGCGATCGACGAGGCGGCGGCGCGGGCCGGCAACCGCCCGGTCGACGTCATCGAGCGCGAGGTCTCGGCGGGCATCCCTCTGGGCCGCTACGGCGACCCCAAGGAGTATGCCGCCATGGCGGTCTTCCTGGCCTCCGATCAGGCCAGCTACATCACCGGCACGACGATTCTCATCGACGGCGGGGCGACACGCGCAATGCAGTAGCCCGGTCGCAGACTGCACGAGGCGCTTCGGCCGAGATGCCGGCTCGACGGGGTATGGCGGATCCGGTCGGGCCGGCCTACGGCACGTCTTCCGGGCCGCGGTCGACGTGGGCCCGGTAAAACGCCAGCACCTTCTGGCGGTCGAACGCATCGAGCCACAGCCGCCAGTCCCAGGCGAGCGCCGCAAAGGGGTGCGTCATCTCCGCGTACGGGACCACGACCAATTTCGCGTAGCCGTACTTGCTCTTCGGAAACGTGCGCTCCATCGCGTCGAACTGGTCGAGCAGCGCCGGCGACACCGGAGGCTTGTAGACCAGCACGACGTACCCGTGCTCCAGGTTGTGCACCCAGAAGCCGGGAGGACGGCCGTCGGGGTAGACCCCAGGCGCCAGCGGGGAGGGGAAGTGGCTGCCCGATGCCGGCGGCTGAGCGTGGTACTGGATCGGCGTCCCGATGGTGACATGTTCCCTGCCCTCGTCGGCGACCCGCTCGCCGAGGGTCGTCCCGCCCTGGGCGGCGGTGCGCGATGACACCGCCCACCAGCCCCCCCCGGCGATGACGACGAGCGCCGCGGCGACGACCCACCACACCGCGGCGCGGCTCCGCCTGACGGGTCGAGCGGGGTGCCGCGCCGCGCGCTGATCTGCCGCCGCGGGGGGAGCCGCCGCGGAAGGGCGCTCCGCGGCAGGTTTACCGGTTCCCTCAGGGGCGCCTGCCGCCGCCAGCCGGGCCCGCCGTCGCCGCTCAGCGCGAGACAGATGATCCACCGAATATCACCACCCCAGGGTTCGCGCCGGGTCCCCGGCCATCCTTTGATCCGCTGATCCGCCGCGACCTGCCGCGGATCACGCGTCCCGCGCCGCGGCGCATCTCCGCCGCGCACCGGCCTGGGACGATCAGGAGATGGGCCACCGGGGGCGTACGTCGATTCCCGCCCGACGCAGGAGCGCGCCCGCGTGGGCCCGTGCCTCCCGGATGACCTCCTCTTCGTCCATGGTAAGGAGCCGGGAGTCTCGAACGACCCAGCGGCCGTCCACCATGACGTCCGAGACGTCGGCGCCCTCCGCGGCGTAGACGAGGGTGCTCACCGGGTTGGGGCTCGGGGTCAGGTGGAGGCGGCGCATCGCGAAGACGGCGAGGTCGGCCTTCTTGCCCGCCTCGAGCGAGCCGATCTCGCGCTCCAGCCCGAGCGCCCGGGCGCCGCCCAGCGTGGCCATTTCCAGCACCTGCTCCGCGGGGAGGACGAGGGGATCGCCCGCGACACCCTTGTGGAGGCACGCCGCGAACTTCATCTCCCGCACCAGGTCGTAGGTGTTGTTGCTCGGGCCGCCGTCGCACCCCAGGGCGACGTTGACCCCGGCGCGGAGGAGCGCCGGCACGGGGCAGACCCCGGATCCCAACTTGGAGTTCGAGGACGGGTTGTGGGACACATGGGTGCCGGTCCGGGCCAGGGCGCGCATCTCATCCTCGCCGATCCAGATCATGTGGACCAGCACCACATGGGGACCCACCAGCCCCACGTCTTCGGCAAACTCGACCGGGAGGCGACCGTACGCGCGCCGCAGGAACTCCCGGTCCTGCCGCACCTCGGCGAGATGCATGGTGATCCCCAGGCCGCGCTCCCGGGCCAGGCGGGCGATCTCGCGGTACAGGTCCGGGGTGACCGCGCCGGGCGTGCGGGGGCCGAACCAGACGCGCAGGCGGCCGTCCGCCGCCCCCTGCCACCGCCGGTGCATCTCCAGCGTCCCGCCCAGCCCGGTCTCGCGGTCCTCGATCATCCCGGGGTGCATCGGCAGCGCCGCATCCGCGTACCGCGGCGTATCCATGACGATCTTGGCGAGCGTCGCGCGGACCCCGCTCTCGCGCACCACCTCCGCGATCCCGTTGAATCCATACCGGTGGGCGAGCATGGACTCGAGAAACGTCGTCGTCCCCGATCGGAGCATCTCGGCGATGCAGAGCCGGGCGCTCGTCCGGCCGTCGTCCTCGGTGAAATGCCCCTGCAGGACCCAGACGCGGTCGCAGAGCCACTCCACGAGCGCCCGATCGTCCGCGCAGCCGCGGATGAGCGCCTGCGCCAGGTGAACGTGCGTGTCGACGAGCCCGGGGACGAGGACGTGGTCGGGGAAGCGGTGGACCGGCTCGGCCGGGTACCGCGCCACGAGGTCCGCGGCCTTGCCCACCTCGACGATCCGATCGCCCCGCGTAGAGACGGCGCCGTCGGCGATGATCCGGCGGCCGGGATCCATGGTGATCACGAGCGCGCCGGTCACGATCACGAGATGGGCCTTCCTGGGGCGCCGCGGCGGCGGCGCGCGGCGGGCATGGGGAACAGGTGGAGGGCGCCCGCCCGGGCGGACGCCCTCCGACTCCGTGCCTGCGATGGGGGGCCGCCCCCGCGCACCCGGCTTATTTGCCCGGGACCGTGCCGACCACGCCCTGGACGAACCAGTTCATCGACAATTGGGCGCCGTCGCTCAGGACGCTCCCGGCCGGCACCCGCACGGCGCCGCCCTGATCCTTGATCGGCCCGGCGAACTCATGAAACGTCCCGGCGATCATGGCCCCGCGCTTCGCCATCACCATGTCCTTGACCGCCGCGGGCACCATCGGGCCGATCGGCGCGATATCGACCACGCCCTTGTCCATGCCCCACCAGAGGTCTTCCCCCCTAAAAGTGCCGGCCTCCACCCGCCTGGCCAGATACACGTACATGGGGCCCCAGT
The DNA here is from genome assembly GCA_005882275.1 of Candidatus Segetimicrobium genomatis. Lineage (GTDB taxonomy): Bacteria > Sysuimicrobiota > Sysuimicrobiia > Sysuimicrobiales > Segetimicrobiaceae > Segetimicrobium > Segetimicrobium genomatis. The sequence continues at coordinate 16,814 of VBAK01000123.1, read as the reverse complement.
TCCAGACGGGCGCCGTGAGGAACGCCGTCGGCCCAAACTTGCTCATGTCGGAATTGTAGCCCACCGCGTACTTCCCTTTGGCCGCCGCGGCCTGGACCACCGCCGGCGAATCCTGGTGCTGGGTGAGCACGTCCGCGCCCACGCTCAAGAGGCTCTCCGCGGCCTCCTTCTCCGTCCCGGGATCGTACCAGGTGTTGGACCACACCACGTGCACGGAGGCCTTCGGATTGACCGCCCGGACGCCGAGCGTGAACGCGCTGATTCCTCGGACGACCTCCGGGATGGGGTGGGCCGCGACGTAGCCGACGATGTTCGTCCTGGTCATCGCCCCCGCGACGAGGCCGGTGAGGTAGCGCGGCTGCTCGATCCGGCCGAACGCGGTCGCGAGGTTCTTGGCCCGCTTGAATCCGGAGATGTGCACGAAGGCGACGTTCGGGAATTCCGAGGCGACCTTGACCATGGGGTCCATGTAGCCGAAGGACGTGCCGATGATGAGCCGGTATCCCCTGCGGGCCAGGTCGGTGAACACCCGCTCCGAGTCGGCCCCCTCCGGCACGCTCTCGACCGCGGTGGTGGCGACATTGGCATCGTGGCGCTCGAGGTACTTCCGGCCCTGATCATGCGCGTAGGTCCACCCCGCGTCCCCGATGGGCCCCACGTAGACAAAGCCAACTTTCAGTTTCTCGGCGCCGGGCGCGGGCCCGATCGCAAGAGCGAGTGCCAGCGCCCCCACGAGAAAAGCCAATCGACGCGAGGAGTAGAGCCGGGGTAACGCGCCGATCAGCGTCGTCCGCCTGCTCATGGATTCTCCTTCAGGACACAACACGAAGTCTGATCTCGGTCTTCCCCCGTTGGGATTCGAGGACAGGTCTTCGGAATTTCCAATGAAATTCCCTTCAATTTCCGGCAAACATCTCATCGGCTGGAGCATTGAACATGTGAATGATGGGGTGGTGTCCCATGCCATCGGGGGGGAGAGATGACAACCCGGCGGACGTTCTTGAAACTGGGAACGGCGGTGGGCGCCGGCGCGCTCATCCGGTGGCAGCTCGACCCGACGAGCGGGTTCCTCTTCAACACCGTCCGGGCCTTCGCTTCGGTTGGGACGCCGCAGACGGCCCTGGTCGGCGGCAGCATCCCCAGGTTCGCGGACCCACTCCCTACATTCGGCGGCAGGCGCATCGGGGACGCGTCCATCGACGTCGGGATGTTCGAGTTCCAGCAGAACGTGCTGCCCAATGCCCTCTATGCGGCCCTGCCCGCCCCGTTCAACGCCGGGACCTATGTCTGGGGCTACCAGGTGGGCACCGCGGCCCCCTCGTGGCCCGGTGCGACCATCGAAGCGCAGCGGGGCAGGGCGACCACGGTCACGTACGTGAACTCGCTGCCCCTCGACCCTGTGCTTCGCAGGTATCTCACGATCGACCAGACCATCCACTGGGCCGATCCGCTCAACCAGATGGGTTCCTTCAGCCCCTTCACGGGCCCGATCCCGGCGGTGGTCCACCTCCACGGCGGCGAGGACTCGTCCTTGTCCGACGGGGCTCCCGAGGCCTGGTTCACCCCCGATGGACGCCACGGGAGGGGGTACAGCACCCTGGTCGCGACCGCCCCCAACGCGGCGGTCTACCAGTATCCCAACGGCCAGCAGGCGACCACGCTCTGGTTCCACGATCACGCGTTGGGGATCACCCGCCTCAATGTCTTTGCCGGGCTGGCCGCCTTCTACTTGATCCGTGACGAGTTCGACACCGGGGGGTCGGACAATCCGCTGCGGCTCCCGGCCGGGCCGCAGGAGATCGAGTTGATGATCCAGGATCGCCAGTTCGACACCAACGGCCAGTTGCTGTTTCCGGACAGCCCTGCCAACCCCTCGCTCGTTGACGGTCCGCCCGGGAATCCTGGCCTCCATCCGTACTGGATCCCGGAGTTCTTCGGGGATGTGATCTGCGTCAACGGCCGCAGCTGGCCCTACCTCGAGGTGGAGCCGCGCCGCTACCGCTTCCGGATCGTCAACGCGTCCAATGCCCGCTTCTTCCGGATGGGGCTGGCCGACTCGGCGAGCAGTGCCCAGGGGCCGCCCCTCTGGCAGATCGGCACCGACGGCGGCCTTCTGGACAGGCCGGCCAAGCTGCCGGGCCTGGTCGAGCCACCCGCCACCGACCCCAGCCCGACGACGCGGCTCTTCCTCGCCCCCTCGGAGCGGGCCGACATCATCATCGATTTCACGGGGGCTTCCGGCAGGCGCTTCACGCTGACGAACGACGCTCAGGTCCCCTTCCCGAGCGGCACCCCGCTGGCGGCAACCGACCCGACGCGCTCGGTCATGGAGTTCCGGGTCACCCTGGCGCTCTCCGGCAACGACACCACCTACGACCCCGCGGGCGGGGCCCCGCTGCGCGGTGGGGCAAGCCAGGAACCGATCATCGTCCGCCTGGCCGATCCGTCCACCGGCAGGCTCGCTCCCGGCGTCAGTCCCAGGATCACGCGGCAGATCGTCCTCGTCGAAGGTGAGGGTCCTATCAATCCGTTCGAGGGTCTCCTCAACAATACCAAGTGGCGGGGCATCCGCGATCGAGCAGGGAACCCTCCCGATATTCCGGTCCCGGGCTCCAGCCAGGACACGTTCGGCCAGGGTATCTGGATGACCGAACTGCCGCAGGTCGGCTCGACAGAAGTCTGGGAGTTCCTCAACCTGACGGATGACGCCCACCCCATCCACATCCATCTCATCCAGTTCCAGCTCATCAACCGTCAGGCGGTGCCGATCGATCCGACCACGGGCGCGCCGACCTACACGGCGGCCTGGGCCTCCCAGTTCCCCGGCGGGACATTCGCCGGGTACACCGTCAACCCTGACGGCAGCGTCAGTTGGGGGCTGGTGAATTACCCGCCCGGGACGATGATCCCAGGCTACGGGCCGCCGCACGACTACCTGACGCCCAACGCCGATGGCGCCCTCGGAGGCAACCCGGCCTTCAGCCCGTTCCTGCAGGGTCCGGTCCTGCCGCCGATGGCCGGCGAAGAGGGCTGGAAAGACACGATCAAGGTCTTCCCGGGGTTCGTGAACCGCTTCGTCGTCCGTTGGGCGCCACAGGCCGTCGCCGTCAACGGCGTCCAGCCGGGCCAGAACCTCTATCCGTTCGACCCCACAACCGGGCCCGGCTACGTCTGGCACTGCCACATCCTCGACCACGAGGACAACGAGATGATGCGTCCCTACCTGCCGGGAGTTTAACCTTAGATGCGGTTCGGTCCATGCAATCCTTCCGGCACGCGGGCTTCAACCCGGCTTGCGCCGTCAAACGGGGATCGCACGCTGCGGCTTGCGCTGGTACTGGCACTGCCGACCATCGCGCTGGAGCAATTCCTCCATACAGATAGGTGGACGCTCGCGGCCCTCCCCCTGTACCAGGCGCTGCACTGGTTCAGCGACAGCCTGCTGGCCCTGCCGCTGGCGGCGGCTGGGGTCTGGGCGGGCCAGCGGATCGCCACCCGGCTTGGCCTCGGCGATTCCAATCCCCTGGATGTCGTGGGGCGGGCCTGCCTGATCGCTCTGCTCTTCGCCCTGCTGCTGGTGCCGGGCGCGGCGCTGCACGAGGCGGCGGATCGCCTGACGCATGTGCACGCAGGCTCCGCGACCCATTCTCACGTCCCGCTGCCGCGCCGATCCACCGGCGGTCCCAGGTCCCTGGCGCGTTTTGCGGGCCACGCTCTGAGCGATGCGTTCACGGGCCAGGCCGCCGGACTCCCCCTCACGATCCTGGCGCTGCTCTGGGGAGGCCACGGGGGGCCTCTGCGCGGCACGGCCGCGACAAAAACGCTGGAGGCGTAGAGATGACGACCCGACGGACGTTCTTGCAGCTGGGAGCGGCGGTAGGCGCCGGAGGGCTCATCCGGTGGCAGCTCGACCCGACGAGCGGGCTGCTCTTCAACACCGCGCGAGCCTTCGCCTCAGTTCAGACGCAGCAGACGGCGCTGTCCGGCGCCGAGATCCGCAGGGTCGGGTTTGTGAATTCGCTCCGCACCTTCGCCGGCAGGCGCGTCGGCGACGCGTCTTTTGAGGTCGGGATGTTCGAGTTCCAGCAGCAGGTGCTCCCGGAGGATTTCTACGCGGAAAAGCCCGCCCCGTTCAAGGCGGGGACCTACGTGTGGGGCTATCTCGTGGGTGACGCGGCGCCCTCGTGGCCGGGCACGACGGTGGAGGCGCTGAAGGGCAGGACGACGACGATCAAGTATGTGAACGCGCTGCCGTTCGACCCTGTCCTCCGCAAGTACCTCACCATCGATCAGACCATCCACTGGGCCGATCCGCTCAATCAGATGGGCTCGTTCGATCCCTTCAAGGGGCCCATCCCGACGGTGGTCCATCTCCACGGGGCCGAGGACTCGTCCTCGTTCGACGGGGCTCCCGAGGCCTGGTTCACCCCCGATGGACGCCACGGGAGGGGGTACAGCACCCTGGTCGCGACCGCCCCCAACGCGGCGGTGTACCAGTATCCCAACAACCAGCAGGCCACCACGCTGTGGTTCCACGACCACGCGCTTGGGATCACACGCATCAACGTGTTCTCGGGGCTGGCCGCCTTCTATTTCATCCGCGACCAGTACGACACCGGGAGATCGGACAACCCGCTGCGGCTCCCGGCCGGCCCGCAGGAGATCGAGTTGATGATCCAGGACCGCCAGTTCGACACCAACGGCCAGTTGCTGTTTCCGGACAGCCCTGCCAACCCCTCGCTCGTTGACGGTCCGCCCGGGAATCCTGGCCTCCATCCGTACTGGATCCCGGAGTTCTTCGGGGATGTCATCTGTGTCAATGGACGCAGCTGGCCCCATTTGAATGTCGAGCCGCGCCGCTATCGTTTCCGGATCGTCAACGCGTCCAACGCCCGCTTCTTCCGGATGGGGCTGGCCGACTCGGCGAGCGGCGCCCAGGGGCCGTCCCTCTGGCAGATCGGCACCGACGGCGGCCTTCTGGACAGGCCGGTTAAGCTGCCGGGCCTGGTCGAGCCACCCGCCACCGATCCCAGTCCGACGACGCGGCTCTTCCTCGCGCCTTCCGAGCGCGCCGATATCATCCTCGACTTCACGGGACTGTCCGGCAGGCGCTTCACGCTGACGAACGATGCTCAGGTCCCCTTCCCGAGCGGGAGCCCGCTGGATCCGTCGGACCCGACGCGCGCGGTCATGGAGTTCCGGGTCACCCTGCCGCTCTCCGGCAGCGACACCACGTACAACCCGGCGAGCGGAGCCCCGCTGCGCGGCGGGCCAAACCAGGAGCCGATCATCGTGCGTCTGGCGGACCCGTCCGCCGGACGGCTGGCCCCCGGCGTGCAGCCCAGCCACACGCGGCAGCTCGTCCTGTTCGAATTCGAAGGCCCCAACGGCCAGCCGGTCGAGGACCTCATCAACAACACCAAGTGGCGGGGCATCCGCGATCGCGCCGGGAATCCTCCCGATACTCCGGTCCCGGGCTCCAGCCAGGACACGTTCGGCCAGGGCATCTGGATGACCGAACTGCCGCGGGTCGGCTCAACGGAAGTCTGGGAGTGGCTCAACCTAACGGTCGACGCCCACCCGATTCACATCCACCTCATCCAGTTCCAGCTCATCAACCGTCAGGCGGTCGCGGTCGATCCAAACACGGGCGAGCCGACTTACACGGCGGCCTGGGCCTCCCAGTTCCCCGGCGGGAAGTTCTTCGGGTACAAGGTCAACCCGAACGGCAACGTCAGGTGGGGGCTGGTGAACTACCCGCCCGGGACGATCATCCCAGGCTACGGGCCGCCGCACGACTACCTGACGCCAAACGCCGATGGGGCCCTGGGCGGCAACCCGGCCTTCAGCCCGTTCCTGTCGGGACCGGTCCTGCCGCCGCTGCCCGGCGAAGCGGGCTGGAAGGATACCATCAAGGTGTTCCCGGGCTTCGTGAACCGCTTCGTCGTCCGCTGGGCGCCACAGGCCGTCGCCGTCAACGGTGTCCAGCCGGGCCAGAACCTCTATTCGTTCGACCCCACGAAAGGGCCAGGCTACGTGCTGCACTGCCACATTCTCGACCACGAGGACAACGAAATGATGCGCCCCTACCTGCCGGTGCCCTGACCGGCGTCTGCCGCTGCCGCCATACATGGAATTCGCGTCCCGCGCCGGATCGCCGGCGCGGGACGCGGCATTCCACGCTCAGCCCGTCCGGGAGTAGGGCACGCTTAGGGCCGCCGGCGCGCCGAGGCGCCTGCGGGCGGTCTCCTGGGTCGCCGCCACGAGGACGATGATCGTAAACACGTACGGCGCCATGAGCAGGAGATAGGTCGGGAGGCCGGTCCCCATGGCCTGGATGTGGAGCTGAAGGGCGTTCACGCCGCCGAAGAGGTAGGCGCCCGCGACGGCTCTCAGGGGATCCCAGGTCGCGAAAATCACGAGGGCCACCGCGATCCACCCGCGCCCGGCGGTCATGTTCTCGATCCACATGCTCGTGTACGCGGTCGACAGAAAGGCCCCGCCGAGCCCGGCCAGGATGCCTCCGGCCGTCACGCAGGCGTACCGGACGCGGGCCACGTCCACGCCCATCGCATCCGCCGCCTCGGGACGCTCCCCCACGGCGCGGATCTCGAGCCCCCAGCGGGTCCGGTACAAGACGTACCAGGCGATAGGGACCGCGGCGAAGCTCAGGTAGACGAAGGGATCTTGCTGGAAGAGGATTGGCCCGAGCCCGGGGAGGCGGCTGAGCAGGGGCAGGGGGGCCGTCTGAAACCCGGACGCCGGCACGCCGACGTAGCCCCGCCCCAGGAACGCCGAGACGCCGGTCCCGAAGATCGTGAGCGCCAGCCCGCTCGCCACCTGGTTGGCGCGGAGCGTGACGGTCAGCAGCGCATGGATCAGGCCGAGGCATCCCCCGACGAGGCCGGCGGCCGCGGCGCCCGCCCACGGGTTGCCGGTGCGGGCCGTGGCGGCGAACCCGGCGAGCGCGCCCACGAGCATCATCCCCTCGACGCCCAGGTTGAGAATCCCCGCCCGCTCGGCGAAGATCTCGCCCAGGGTGGCAAACAGCACCGGGGTCCCCGCGCGGACGGCCGCCGCGAGCACCGCGACCGAGACAGGGGTCACCGCGAGGCCTCGGGGCTCATCTTCACCGGCGTCCTCCGGCGGATCACCACGCGGTACCCGACGATGATCTCGCCGCCCAGGACGAAGAAGAAGATGAGCCCCTGCAGCATGTAGACCACGGCGATCGGCAGCCCGAGCGAGATCTGAAGGGCGTCGCCCCCCACAAACAGCCCGCCCAGGAGGACCGCGACGAGGACCGCGGCGATCGGATTGAGCTTGGCGAGCCAGGCGACGATGATGCCCGTGTAGCCGTACCCGGGAGAGAGACCGCGCTGCAGCCGTCCGGCGATCGCCGACGCCTCCCCCGCGCCGGCGAGCCCCGCGAGCGCGCCCGCGAGGCCCATCACCAGCAGGGTGTTGCGGACGAGGTCGATGCCCGCGTATCTCGCGCAGACGGGGTTGTCGCCGATCACCCGGATCTCGAAGCCCCAGCGGGTGCGGCCGAGCACGACCGCCACGGCAGCGGCGGCCGCGAGCGCGAGGAGAAAGCCCAGGTGCACGCGGGTCCCCGGGATGAGCACCGGGAGCCTCGCCGCGGCCGGGAACGCCGCCGAGAGCGGGAACCCGCGGCCGGCGGGATCCTTCCACGGGCCGTAGATCAGGTCGTCCACGAACAGAAGCGCGACGTAGTTGAGAAGCAGCGTGGTGATCGTCTCGTTCACCCGGAGCCAGGCGCGGAGCGCGGCCGGGACGAGACACCAGGCCGCCCCGGCCGCCATGCCGGCGAGGAGTACGGCGGGCACGGCTCCCGGCGAGCGCCCCAGCGGCGTGAACAGCGCCACCGCGGCCGCGCCGATGGCGCCGAACTGGAACTGACCCTCCGCCCCGATGTTCCACAGCCTCATCCGCGCCGGCACCAGGACCGCGAGGCCGGTCAGGATCAGCGGCGTCGCCTTGACGAGCGTTTCCGTCACCCCGAAGCCGCTGCCGAAGGGATCGCTGAGGAGCTCCCCGTATGCGGCACGGGGGTCGACCCCGGCGAGGCCGAGCACCGCCGCCCCGACGATGAACGCCGCCAGGATCGACGCCGCGGGGACCGCCCACGAGGTCCACCGCGCCGCGGCGGCGCGCGGCTCGACCGCGATCACGGCGTCCGCCGGTCACGGGCGCCGGAGGCGTCCGCCGGCCGCACCCCGGCCATCATCAGGCCCAGGGTCTCGACGGTGACGTCGGCGGTCCCGACCGTGTCGACGAGTTCGCCGGCGGAGATCACCGCGATGCGGTCGCTCAACGCGAGGATCTCATCGAGGTCCTCGGAGATCAGCAGGATGGCGACTCCCGCGCGGCGCTGGGCCAGCATCATCCGATGGACGGTCTCGGTTGCGCCGACGTCGAGCCCGCGGGTGGGATGAAACGCCAGGATCAGCCGCGGCCGGCTGCCGATCTCGCGGGCCAGGATCAGCCGCTGCAGGTTGCCGCCGGAGAGCGTCCGGGCCGGGGCGTCGGGACCGGAGGCGCGGATGCCGAACTCGGCGATGAGCCCTTCCGCGTGATCGAGAATCGCGCGGCGATCGAGGAACGGGCCCCGGCCAAACCGGGGCGCCCGGTACGCCTTGAGCAGCAGGTTGTCCGCAACGCTGAGGTTGGGCGCCACCCCGGTCCCCAGGCGGTCTTCGGGGACATGCCCCACGCCGCTCGTGAGGACCGCGAGCGGCGACGCCTGTGTGCGGTCCCGCCCATCGATGCGGATGCGCCCCCCGGTCGGACGGCGGAGCCCGGCCACCGTCTCGCCGAGCTCGCGCTGCCCATTCCCCGCGACCCCGGCGATGCCGAGGATCTCCCCCGCTCGGACCGACAAGGACACGCCGCGAAGAGCCGCCTGCCCGCGGTCGTTGAGACCGCGGAGGTTCTCCACCTCTAAGACCGCGGGCCCGGGTGGAACGGGCTCGCGGCGCACCTGGTCGAACGTCTCTCGCCCCACCATCATGCGCGCCAGCGCCCGCGGCGTCGTGTCCGCGGTGGCGACGGTGGCGATGCGCCGGCCGCCCCGCAGCACGGTGACGCGGTCGGAGACGGCCATGACTTCCTGAAGCTTATGGGTGATGATGACCACCGCCCGGCCTTCCGAGGCCAGGCGGCGGAGCGCGGCGAAGAGGTCGCGGGTTTCCTGAGGCGTGAGCACCGAGGTCGGCTCGTCGAGGATCAGGATCTCCGCCCCGCGCGCCAGGAGCTTGAGGATCTCGACCCGCTGCTGCTCGCCCACGCTCAGCTGCCACACGCGGGCCGCGGGCTCGACCGCCATGCCGTACCGGACGGCCAGGGCGCCGATTTCCACGGCGGCGCGCCCGGCGTCGAGGCGGATCCCGCCCGGCGGCAGGCTGAGGAGGACGTTCTCGGTGACGGACAGCGACGGGACGAGCATGAACTGCTGGAACACCATCCCGAGGCCGGCGTCGAGGGCATCGCGCGGAGACCGGAACCGGACCGGCGCGCCGTGGACGCGGATCTCCCCCGCATCGGGCCGGTAGAAGCCGTAGAGGACCTTCATCAGCGTCGATTTGCCGGCGCCGTTCTCGCCGAGCAGGGCGTGGATTTCCCCACGGGCGAGGGGGAAATCGACGGCGTCGTTGGCGACCAACCCGGGGAACCGCTTCGTGATCCCCCGCATCTCCACGGCCAGGGGGGGCTGGGTCATCTGGGGGTGCGCTCTTCTGTGGCCCGCTTTCCTTCTCCTCGTCGGCGCGAGACGAGTGGAGGCCGACGCATGGCGGGATTCGCAGGCTGCCGTGCGAAAAGTACTATACACGAGCCCCTCGACGAGGTGTGGGATGCTTGACTTGATGACCGGGGCCTCCGGTCCGGTGCTCTCCGTCACGCAAGGCAGGCCCGCATTCCTGGGCACGAAACACGTGGTCAGCTCGACGCACTACCTGGCCACGATGGCCGGACTGCGCATGTTCGCGCTCGGCGGCAATGCTGCGGACGCGGGGGTGGCCGCCGGGATCGCGCTCAACGTCCTCGAACGCCATCTGACGGATTTTGGCGGCGTCGCGCCGATCATGTTTTTCCGGCCCGGGATGCCGCGGCCCGAGACGATCGCCGGCGTCGGATGCTGGCCGCGGCGGCTGACCCTCGAACGATTTCTCGAGCGGTACGGTGGGGACATGCCGCTCGGCGCGCCGCGCTACGTCACGCCGGCGGCGCCGGATGCGTGGTTGACCGCGCTGGCGCGGTACGGGCGCCTTTCACTTCGCGACGTGCTGGCGCCGGCGTGCGAGTTGTGCGACGGATTCCCGGTCTACGACCGCCTCGCCCGTACGATCGCCAACCTGGCCCCGCGGCTGCGTGAATGGCCCGCCAGCGCGCGGGTGTTCCTGCCCAACGGCCGGCCGCCGCAGGCGGGCGAGGTCCTGGTGCAGCCGGAGCTGGGCGGCCTGTTCAGGCGGCTCATCGACGTCGAACACGGCGCCAGGCAGCGTGGACGCGAGGCGGCCATCGGGGCGGCCCGGGACGAGATCTACCGAGGCGAGATCGCCCGCGAGCTCGCCGCGCACGCCGAGCGGACCGGAAGCGAGTTGGATGCGGAGGATCTGGCGGCGTACCGTGTCGCGGTCGGGCCGCCGGTCTCCTCGCGGTACCGCGATGTGGAGGTGCATGCCTGCGGGCCGTGGTCGCAGGGACCGCTCCTGCCCATGGTCCTGAATGTGCTCCAGGGCCAGCACCTGCGGCAGCTGGGGCAGGGAAGCGCCGCGCACCTGCACTATCTCATCGAGGCGATCAAGGTCGCGTGCGCCGACCGGGAAGCGTTCTTCGGGGATCCGGATCAGGTCGACGTGCCCATGACGGGTTTGCTCGATCCCGAGTACGCGGACGAGCGGCGCCGCCTGATCGATCCGGCGCGGGCGTGTCCGGGACTGCCGCTCCCCGGAAATCCGTGGCGGTATGAAGGGCGCTCGGGGCCTCCGGGGTACGTTCCGGCTCCCGCCGCCGGCGCGGCGCAGGCCGATACGGCCTTCGTGTGCGCGATGGACGCCGACGGCAACGCCTTTTGCGCGACGCCGTCCGACCCCGGCCTGAGCGCGCCGCTCGCCGACGGCCTGGGAATGATCATCTCGACGCGCGGGGCGCAGCTGTGGACCACCCCGGGGCATCCCTCCGCGATCGCGCCCGGCAAGCGGCCGCGGCTGACGCCGAATCCCGCCATGCTCATGCAATCGGGGCGGGCGCTGATGCCCTTCGGCTGTCCCGGCGGCGATGCCCAGGTCCAGGCGATGGTCCAGGTGGTGTGCAATGTGTTGGACTTTGGGATGAACGTGCAGGCCGCCATCGAAGCGCCGCGGGTCGTCTCGGCGAGTTTTCCGTCGTCCTTTCACCCCCACCCATACGAACCGGGGGTGCTGCGCGTCGAGGGCCGGATTGCCCCGGACGTACGGGACCGGCTCGCCGCCCTCGGCCATGCCGTCGAGGTGCTCCCCGACGTCGCGCCCTCGGTGGCCGCGGTCTGCGCGATCCGCCGCCGCGACGGCGGCGTGCTCGAAGGCGGAGCCGACCCCCGCCGCGAGAGTTCCGCCGCCGGCTGGTAGAGGGAGGCGGCGCATCATGTCGACGCGAACCGCGGGAGGCGAAGTCAAGGGGGAGGGGTCGCAATGATCGCCGGGAGCGTGCGGAAGATCGGTGCGGTCTGCGCCGGCGCGGCGCTCGTGCTCGCGGTGGGTCCGGGGGCGGCGACGCAGGCGCAGACGCCCCGCACCCTGGTCGTGGCTCAAAGCGCCGACATTGCCACGGGCGACCCGGCCAAGAACACCGGCCTCGCGACGATTGCCGTCCTGGCCAATATCTACGACACGCTGGTTCACCGCGACGCCGCCCTGAATCTCAAGCCGGGCCTGGCGCTGTCGTGGCGGGCCGTCGACCCCACCACCTGGGAGTTCACACTGCGCACAGGGGTGAAGTTTCACGACGGCGAGCCCTTCAATGCCGACGCCGTCAAGTTCTCGTTCGACCGGATGCTCGACCCCAAGACGCACTGGCCGGGCGCCGGCGCGCTGCAGCTGATCAAAGCGGTGACCGTGGTCGACGACAGCACGGTGCGATTTGCCACGTCGCAGCCGTGGCCGGAGATGCCGCGATTCCTCGGGTACTACGGGATGATCGTGCCGCCGGGGTACCTCAAGCACAACGGCGAGGAGGCGCTCATCCGCCACGCCGTCGGGACGGGGCCGTACCGCTTCGTCCGCTGGGTGAAAGACGACCGCGTGGAGGTGGAGGCCAATCCGGACTACTGGGGCGGCAGGCCCAGAATCAGCCGCGTGGTCTTCCGCGTCATTCCCACGGACGCGCCGCGGGTCGCCGAACTGCTGGCCGGGTCGGTGCAGCTGGCCAACCTCTTGCCGCCCGAACTGTTCAGTCCCCTGCAGATCTCCTCGAAGACCAAACTCGTGATCGGCAAGAGCCTCAGCGTGTTCTTCGTCATCTACAACCTGGTCAGCATCCCGAAGGACAAGCCGCTGGCCGACCCGCGGGTGCGGCAGTCGCTCAACTACGCGGTCAACCGCCAGGCGATTCTGGCCAGCGTGATGCACAAGGTCGGCACCCCGGTGGCGACGTTCTGTTCCGAGGTGATGGAGGCCTGCGATGCGTCCATCCCGCCGTTCCCGTACGATCCCGACCGGGCCCGCGCGCTGCTGCGCGAGGCGGGGTATCCCAACGGGTTCGACTTCACCATCAGCGGGACGAGCGGGACGTACCCCGGCGACCGGGACATCGCCCTGGCCCTGGCCGACCAGTTGAGCCGCGTCGGCGTGCGCACCAAGGTGACCATCACGGAGATCGGCGTGCAGCTGCGGGCGGTGCTGGACCGAAGGCTGCCCGAGGACGGCTGGTTCACCCGCTTCACCGATTTCTTCGGGATCAGCACCATCATTCCGCTCCGCGCGTTCTACTCGCCCGGCGAATGGTCGCAGTGGCGGCCCGGGTACGCGCCCTTCAATCAGCTGGTCGAGGCGGCGCAGGCGGCGCCCGACGAGGCAAACCTGCGCGAGATCTCCAAACGCCTGCAGTTGATGTACAAGGACCAGGTGCCGGCCATCACGCTCTTTACCGCGCCCAATGCCAACGGCATGAGCCGCGACCTGGAGTGGACGCCCCGGCCCGACCTGCAACTGACGATGGTCGACGCGTCGTGGACCCGCTGATCGGCGGTCCGTCGGTGTCCCGCCGACGCGCGCCGAGCCTCACGCCGTGAGACAGTATCTGATCCGCCGGCTGGCGCTCTCGCTGACCGCCATGCTCGGCGTGCTCACGATCGTGTTCGTCCTGCTGCACATCAGCGGCGATCCGGCGGCCCTGCTGGTGACGCAGGACGCGACGACGCAGGACATCGAGCGCATCCGGCAGGCCTACGGGCTGGACCGGCCGCTCTCCGTGCAGTACGGACGCTTCATCGCGCGGGTCGCCCGCGGTGATCTCGGCTATTCGTACCGCCAGGGACTGCCGGTGACCGAGCTGATCGGCGAGCGCCTCGGCGCGACGTTCGAACTGGCCCTCGCCGCCCTCGCGGTGGCGACGCTGCTCGGCGTCGGGCTCGGCATGGTGGCCGCCGTCCGCCGCGGGTCGGGCGTCGATACGGCCGCCATGACGATCGCCCTGTTCGGGACGAGCATGCCGAGCTTCTGGCTGGGGCTGCTGCTCATCATTGTCTTCGGGGTCAACCTGGGATGGCTGCCGGTCTCGGGCTACGGCGGCCTCGACCATCTCGTGATGCCCGCGTTCGTGCTCGGCGGGTTCTATGCCGCGCAGGTCAGCCGGCTCACGCGGACGAGCCTCCTCGACGTCCTGGCGCAGGACTACGTCCGCACCGGCCGCGCCAAGGGCCTGCCGGGCCGCGTGCTGCTGTTCAAGCACGCGCTGCGCAACGCCGCGCTGCCGGTCCTGACCGTCCTGGGCCTCCACTTCGGCCAGATGCTCGGCGGCGCCCTCATCGTGGAGTCCATCTTCGCGTGGCCCGGCATGGGACGTCTGGCCGTCCAGGCGGTGCTGGGCCGCGATTTTCCGGTCGTGCAGGGCGCCACGATCATGGGCGCGGCCGTCTTCATCGCCGTCAATCTCACGGTGGATCTGCTCTATGGCTGGGTCGACCCTCGTCTTCGAAGCGCCGCGCAGCGCGCCTAGGGCGCCGCGGGCGTCACCGGTTCGCCGGCTGCTGCGCAGCCCATCGGGGGCCGTGGGCGCGGCACTCCTGGCCGTGCTGCTGGCGACCGGCTTCGTCGGTTCGATGGTGACCCCCTACGACCCGGCGGCCCAGAATCTGGACCTCACCGTGCATCCGCCCTCGCTGACGCCGGTGCGTGGCGCCGTCCACCTGCTCGGCACCGATCAGCTCGGGCGCGACGTGTTCAGCCGGCTGCTCGTCGGCCTCCGGATCTCGCTGCTCGTCGCCCTGGCCGTCGTTCCGCTGTCGACGCTGGCGGGCCTCACCGTCGGCATGGTGACGGGATACCGCGGCGGATGGCTCGACGTCGCGCTGATGCGCCTCGTGGACGCGCAGCTGTCCATCCCGACGCTCCTGCTCACGGTCGCCGTGGTCGCCGTGCTCGGCTCGGGCCTGCTGCAGATCGTGGGCGTGCTCGTGATCGCCGGGTGGCCGGGCTACGCGCGCGTGGTGCGCGCCGAGGTCCTGTCCTTACGGGACCGCGAGTTCGCGGCGGCGGCGCGGGCGGTCGGGGCCTCCGACGTCCGTATTCTCGCGCAGCACGTGCTGCCGAACGTCCTTCCGACGGTGCTGGTGCTGGCGACCCTGCACCTGCCGGTGGTGATCGTGTTGGAGGCGGCGCTGAGCTTCCTCGGCCTCGGCATCCAGCCGCCGACCCCGAGCCTCGGGCAGATGCTCGGGTACTCACAGGACCTGGTGTGGCAGGCCTGGTGGATGCCGACCATCCCCGGCGTGGCCATCACCGTCGTGGTGCTGGCCTTCAACCTGTTGGGCGACCGCATGCGCGATGTGCTCGATCCACGCCTGCGGGGCCTGGGGCCGGTGTGACGGTGCACCGCGGGAGGACGCGGCATGGCCGCTGAGACGATCGACGGCCCATCGGTGAAGGCGTTCGTGATCGCGGCGATGCGCCTGGCCGGCGTCGCCGCCGATGACGAGATGCTCGCGCGTGTGCTTCCGCTCGCCGAGACCGCGCTGGCCGACGGCCCGCGCCTGATCCGCGCCGCGGCCTCGACGCTGGAACCGCTGGCGCATCCCGGGCGGCCGGTGGCCGCCGTTCATGTCATGGCGGCCGGCAGAGGGGGGGCCGGCGCGTGACCCGCGACCTCCTGGGGGGGTTCACGCTCGGATCGCTCTCCAGGGCGATTCAGAGCCGCGACGTCTCGCCCGTCGAGGTGACGGAGGCGTGTCTCGCGCGCATCGATCGCCTCGACCGGACGCTCAATGCCTTCATCACCCTGACGCCGGACCGGGCGCTCGCCGCCGCCCGCCGCGCGGAGCGGGAGATCACCGCCGGCCGCCCGCGCGGGCCGCTGCACGGCGTGCCGATCGCGCTCAAGGACCTCTTTGCCACGGCCGGCGTGCGGACGACGTGCGGGTCCCGCATCCTGCGCGACTGGGTGCCCGCCGAGGACGCCGGTGTGGTCAGGCGGCTCCACGACGCCGGCGCGGTGATCCTCGGCAAACTCAACATGAGCGAGTTCGCGTATGCGGCGATCCACTCGGATTACGGTCCGCCGCGAAACCCGTGGAATCTGGACCGCTTTACCGGCGGCTCGAGCAGCGGGTCCGGCGCGGCCGTGGCCGGGGGTCTGTGCTTTGGCGCGACGGGCACCGACACCGGAGGCTCGATCCGAAATCCCGCCGCCCACTGCGGCATCGTGGGGCTCAAGCCCACCTACGGACTGGTCAGCCGCGCCGGCGTCGTTCCGCTGGCCTGGTCGCTCGACCACGCCGGTCCGATGGCGCGCACGGTCGAGGACGCGGCAATCCTGCTGGACGCGATGGCGGGGTTCGATCCGGCCGACCCCACCTCCATGGCGCCGGCCCCTGTCGGCGCCGGCGGCCGGCTCCCGCTCGAAGCCTCCGCTCCGGCCGTCCGGTCTCTGCGTCTCGGCGCGGTAGACGGCCAGCTCGCCAAGGAGACGTCGGCGGATGTGGCGGCGTGCGTGCGGGAGGCCGTGCGCGTGCTGCAGCCGCTGGTCGCGGAGGTGGAGGAGGTCATCCTCCCGATGCTCGAGGAGATGGTGGCCGCGTGGTGGACGATCTGTCTTGCGGAAGCGTCAGCGTACCATCAACAGACGCTCGCCGCGCGCGCGCAGGACTTCGGGCCCATCGTGCGCGAGCGGCTGCTGGCGGGCCTCGCGATCCCGTCGGTCCAGTACCTGCAGGCGCAGCGGGTGCGACGGGCGGCGGTGCTCGAATTCGACGAGTTGCTCGCCCGCGTCGACCTGTTGGTGCTGCCCGCGACCTTCGCCGAGGCGCCGCCGATTGCGGCGGCCGACGCGGTCCACTCGTCGGAGGTGCTGCGGCGGCGGACCGTGCCGACGGCGCCGTTCAATCTCCTCGGCCTGCCGGCGGTTTCTGTGCCGTGCGGGTTCACGGACTCCGGCCTGCCGGTTGGGCTGCAGATCGTCGGCCGGCGCGGCGAAGACCGCCTCGTGCTGGCGGCCGCCCATCTCTATGAACAATCGGCCGGCTGGTGGACCCGCCGGCCGCCCCTCGACGAGCGCACACCGTCATCGTGATGGAGAGCGCGGCCTCACATGGGGAATTG
>VBAK01000122.1 GCA_005882275.1 Candidatus Segetimicrobium genomatis | reverse complement strand
TCCGGGAGGGATGGAGAATGTCGGGTCCTCGCTCCAGACCACGCGCATTGATCACCGGGGCGTCCGCCGGCATCGGCGCGGCGTACGCCGAGCGATTGGCGCGCGACGGGTACGACGTCGTCCTGGTCGCCCGACGGCGGGACCGACTGGAAGCGCTGGCCGAACGGCTGCGGCGCGAGGCGAACGCGCACGCCGAGGTGCTCGCGGCCGACCTCACCGATCCCGGCGCGCTCGCGCAGGTGGAAGCGCGC
>VBAK01000094.1 GCA_005882275.1 Candidatus Segetimicrobium genomatis | reverse complement strand
GCGACCTTCTGGGTCACAGCTCCGTCGGCATGTCCCTGCGCTATGCACACCTTGCGCCCGATCAGCGACGCGAAGCCGTCGCAAAACTTAACGAAAAGCCAGTTCTTGCACTCAGCATGCGCTTGAAGTGGGAAGGCGTTTCGGCAGCTGGCTGTTACTCGACTACTAAGATGGCCTCAAGACCTCAGGAGCATTTTGGTTTGCGCTTATAAGCACAGTCGAAAACGCCTGGATTTCCCGATCAAAATCGGCAGGGGGTCGACTTTCTGCGCTTACCATGCGCTTACGGCGAACAGGCAGATTTGGCGTCCGTCGGTATCACGCTGATTTGATTGGTGGAAAGGGAGGGACTCGAACCCTCGACCCCGGCATTATGAGCTTGGGCTGGGCGCGCGGCAAAGGCGGAAATGTGAATGCAACCGCGGTGGCTGCGAGCGCGATGGCCGTGGAGCTCAGATATAGCCAGCGATAGTCGTGATAGGTGTCGAAAATCCAACCACCCGCCACGGGCCCAAGGGCCATGCCCACGCTGGAAAGCATGATGGCGGCACCGAACACCGTCCCCATGATGCGCTGGTCGAAGTATTCGCGGGCGAGCACGGCGTAGAGCGGCATGACTCCGCTGTACGCGGTTCCGAACACGATGCCGAGCAGGTAGAACTCGCTCTGTCGGCTCGCGAGCATATAGCCCTGAATTGCGAGCGACTGGACAAACAGACCACCGATCAACACCGGCTTCACGCCCAGCCTGTCCGCAGCAACTCCGAGGAGCAGTCGGCCACCGAGTCCCGCGAGCCCTTCGACGCTGTAGATACTCACGGCCGCCATCATCGGCACACCACAGGTGATCGCATAGCTCACGAAATGGAAGAGCGGACCGGAATGAGCCGCACAGCAGAGAAAGAACGTCATTCCCAGAACAATGAACGGGACGGAAAGGAGCGCAGCCTTCACGCGCGGCACGGGTCTTCCGGCGTCCATGGCTGCCGCAGCAGTGGCGTGATCTGTCCTGGGCGGCTGCCGCACCAGCAGCGCCGCGGGAATCAGAAACACCCAGGCGAGACACCCGAGGACAGCCAAGGCTGTGCGCCAGTCGTAGTGTGAGACGAGCCAGGCTGCAAACGGCGACATCGTCATGGGTGCCATACCCATGCCTGCTGAGACAAGGGACACCGCGAGCGCTCGCTGGGTGTCGAACCATGCCGTCACGGCGGCGATCATCGGCGCGATGAATGCGCCGCACGCCACGCCGACGAACACGCCGAACCCAAGCTGGAACATTAGAGGGGAGGTTGCGCGGCTCGCGAGCCACAGTCCGGCGCCGAGAATGATCGCCCCCGTGAGCACGACGACGCGGGTGCCCAGGCGGTCACTCGCTGCGCCCCAGGCAAATCCTGCGAACCCCATGACGAGGAAGTCCAGCGTCATGGCGCTCGAGATGGCCGCGCGGCTCCAGCCGGTGGCGGCCGAAATCGGCCCCAGAAGGACGGCAAGCGAGAACATCGCTCCGATGGCGACGCAACCCATCAGCCCGCCAAGTCCGACAATTACCCAACGATAGGGCGAAGGCATACCAGTGTCCTTCCACGATCCTTCCCTGACGACGTACGGAGACGGCTCGAATCGACAATTGCCGGGCAGCTTATGGATGTCGAGTTCTGGGTCGCGATGCGCCGCAACTGTCGAGCCGACGCCGGAGTTGTCCCACGAGGCACAACCAGCGGTATGCGCGTGCGGACGTCGGTACGGTCGGTGGTCACCTCGTGCTCTGGGGCGGACTCCTTGAAGCCGTAACGGCGGTGATCGTCGCGAGGCGCTCTCCAACGTGGCCGATCAACTGCTGCGCGAGCGGAGCAATGATCACAAGCCGCCGAAGCTCTGGGGTGATCTCGAGCCGCGGTACTCGGTGCGCGATGAAGGTTTCAGCGCTCAGCGTTCGCCTTGAGCGCGTTAAGCCACGCCCAGTAGTCCGTAAGCCGGATCCGGTATCGAGCAATGTTACCCTCATTGATCCGCCGGAAGTCCTGAGTCACCAATTCAACGAATCTCGGTACGTCATGCGGTTCAACGAGCCGTTCGGCGAGCGCACGAACTTCATCCTCGGTGGGTCGTTTCCGTTCCCGTACGATTTCACCGACTACATCAATCAGAGCATTGCGGTACCTCATGCGAAAGAGGTCTGGCTCGGCAACTGAGTCTCGAATGACAACGTACTTCTGGCACGAGCGTTCATAGGCCCACACGAACATGTCCCGAAGCAGTTCTACGCGGGTCATTTCGTACACGCCTAATGTCCCGGAGATGTAGGCGCGTTCGGGCAGGTCGACAAAGGACAACGGGCAGAGATCGGCTTGAATTAAGGGAATGTTCGCGGCCAGGCGCGAGACGCGCTTGTTGACGTCCTCGAATGGCTGCAGGTACGGCAGGTGCACCATGACGAAGAAGGCTCGTTCAAAGGGATCCCCGATTGCGGTCGCCTTCGCAAGGATCTGCCGGAAGCATTCCTCGATGAGCTGCGGAATTGCAGGTGGGGTATACACGCTGCCGCCTATTTCAACTGGCCTGCGACGCAGCCGCCCCGATGCTTCCGGGTCCGCCATCAGGTTTTCCGAAAGCAGCGAATGCAGATTGAACAACGTGAAAGCGTTGATCCCGATATCGCCTGAGCTCTCTTTGACGAGCAGCTCGATGGCTGCCTTGTGGTTCAGGATCATTTGAGTCTCTTTCGCGTCCTTGCCCTCCGCCTCTTGGCCGAATTGAATGAGGCGCTCGGTATCGAGCCGGCTATAGGTATTGCCTTCCAGGCGACTCGATGCCCATGAGAGATCGATCAGGAAGCGGTTGAGTATGTCGCGCGCGAACGTGCCGGCTGCTCGCTCGGCCACGATGGGCTTACCGATCTTGTGCAGATGAACTTTGAGCTTGTCGGGGATGTATGCGGTCTGATTTGGGACGTACCCATCGAGCACGCGGCGTTCGTAGCCTCGCGGTGTGCGGGCGGCGGCGGGCTTTGAGACGTACTCGAGGATGTCGCGTGCGACCGGCGAGAGGTCGATCGTCACGACACCGTCGGGCGTCTCGAATTGTCCGGCTGCTTCAGGTCGCGTGGCCGGCGCGCTGGCGCTGGCAGCAGGGAGGGCACCACTGGTTCGTCCTTCGCGCTGAACGTGCTGGCGTTCTTGTCTTGCAAGCGCCGCGCCGTGTAGATACCGGGTTGCTCTCCCCTCGCCGCGCCGATGAATGCGGCCCGCGACGAGCAAGTCCGAAATTCTCCGACTGAGAGTGCGGCGGCTGATCGAGCCGCTCAGCTCGTTCCGCAGCTCGACGAGCGAGAGGCCAGCGGGGAACCGCAGAAGCATGTCTTCAATCCGCTGGAGCTCGTTTTCAGTAACTTGCTTGGGCATGGAATGATCGGATTTGGCACGATAGGAATCTATTTGGCATGAAATTATACAATCTATTGTTTTTATGACGTATTTATATGGCAAGAAAAAGACTAAGTCGGCTTGAAATGGCCTAAGCCACTGTATCAAAAGCCAAATATGGGTGGCATGAAAGCTTGGCTTCCCGCCAAGTCGAGGCGACCGCTCACCTTCCGCCGTGCTCGCGCTCGTGCACGTTCGCGCCAGGTCCCTTCAATCCCACGACATCCAGGGCCGCAGACTTCGGCAGGTCAGAACGGCAACCCTCGACCCCGGCATTAAGAAAATTTGCCCAACGCTGCCCCGTGGAATATCGCGTCGACTTACGATGCCTCTCTTGCACATGATTTACTAATTTGATAAATATTGACCATATTGATAAGCATGGAGCTTTCATGGCCACCACGGCACCTCGACGACCCGCATTCATTCCCTCGATTATCTATAAGGACAATCGCGCTGCGCTGAAATGGCTGCAGAAGGCCTTCGGCTTCGAGCCAAGCGAAGTGCTTACCGACTCCAAGGACAACATCCTGCATGCGGAGATGACCCATGATGACGGAGTCATCATGGTCGGCACTGAGTTCGCCACTTGGGCCAAGAGTCCGGAATCTGTTGGCGGCAGCAACACGCAGCGCGTGCACGTACGGCTGACCAGCGGTCTTGACGATCATTGCGAGCGTGCGCGTCAAGGCGGCGCGAAAATCGCGATGGAGCCCGCTGACCAGTTCTACGGCGACCGCACCTACATGGCAATCGACCTCGAGGGCCATCACTGGACGTTCTCGCAGGGGGTCAAACAGGTCTCCGCGGCGCAGATGGAGCAAGCGACGGGGTTCAAGTTCAAGCCGTTGAAGTGAGCGCGCACGACTTAGATCGTACGCTCGCTGCCCTGGGTGACCCTTGCCGCCGACGCGTGGTGGATTTGCTGCGTGAGCGACCGCGGCGGGCAGGCGAGTTAGCGGAGGCCGCGAAGATCGCATTTCCGCTGATGAGCCGGCATCTGAAGAAGCTGCGCGAGAGCGGACTGGTCGAGGAGGATCGGGACGAATTCGACTCGCGCGTGCGGATTTATCGCTTGAAGCCGAAGCCCATGGCGGACCTGAAACTGTGGCTGGAGGAAACCGAGGCGCTGTGGAGCCGTCAGCTGGCGGCATTCAAAGCGCGCGTGCAGAAGAGCCGGAAATGACATCGAAGGTTTTTCTCGCTCTGCGCGTTTCTGCCGATCCGATGCGGGCGTTCAAAGTGTTCACCCAGGAAATCGCCTCGTGGTGGCAGCCGAGCGGCCTCTTCAGAGTGAGTGACACCGGCGATGGCCGGCTCGCCTTCGAGCCCGGCGAGGGAGGCCGCCTGCTCACGACGTTCGAAGACGGCTCTACGTTTGAGATCGGGCGCATTTCGGTCTGGGAGCCGGGCAAACGGCTGGTGTTCGCCTGGCGCCAGGCGAATTTCTCTGCGGAGCACTCCACCGAGGTCGAGGTTTGCTTCGAGCCAGTCGGCGCGGAAACACGAATATCGATTGAGCACCGCGCCTGGGACACGATTCCGCGGAGGCATGCTGCGAGGCACGGGTTTCCCGAGGAAGCTACGCTGCAGCGGGCGGCGGATTGGTGGCGCAACTCGCTGCATGTATTCAAGGAACGCATCGCCGGCAGCGACGATGCGTAGGAGCCTCGCGCCCCAATCGCATCGCTTAGGCCGACCGTCGAACTGGCTCGCTGTTTCGTTGTAGCCTAGACGGGTCGCTCTGTGACGCACGAACGGAGACAGACGATGCCCAAGAACGTGATTTGTCTTTGGTATGACGGCACGGCAGAGGACGCGGCCAAGTTCTACGCTCAGGTCTTTCCAGACAGCGCCGTGACAGCGATCCACCACGCCCCGAGCGATTACCCGGACGGCAAACAGGGACAGGTGCTCACGGTCGAGTTTACGGTGCTAGGAGTGCCCTGCCTCGGCCTCAATGGCGGGCCGGCGTTCAAGCACTCTGAAGCCTTTTCATTTCAGATCGTCACGGACAACCAGGCCGAGACGGACCGCTACTGGAACGCGATCGTCAACAACGGCGGCACCGAGAGCGCGTGCGGATGGTGCAAGGACAGATGGGGCTTGTCCTGGCAGATCACCCCGCGGACGCTGCTGGACGCAACGACCGATCCCGACCGTGCGGCCGCCAAGCGAGCGTTCGAGGCGATGATGAAAATGAAAAAGATCGACATCGCCGCCATCGATTCGGCACGGCGCGGAACTGCTCGCGCTTAGAGCACGTGTTAGAGCAGGCGGCGTTGTGGCATAAGCGCGCTCGTGATGGCTTGGATTCCCCGATTGAAAGCGGGGCGAAGGTTGGCCTTCTGCGCTTACCATGCGCTTACGGCGGCTTGCCACTCTACGAATGGGCCGCTACTGCGCTGATCTGACTGGTGGAAAGGGAGGGACTCGAACCCTCGACCCCGGCATTTGGGCACCAAAGAGCACGGTTGGGCACAGGAGAATCACGCGAAATTCACGCGCGCTCGTGCAGCCCGGGGAGTCTTCTTGGGCGGTTACATCCGCCGGGCTCGCCGCGACCACCGAGCGCTAAAACGCGCCCGGCTTTAGTAGCGGACCGTGCTGCCGTCGAAGCTGTGGGTCGATTCACTCCAATTGTGCCAGCAGGCTGCCGGCAACGGGACGAGCCGAGGCGCTCGTCGACGAAGCCGGACTCCAAGGCGGCGACGCGCGTGAAGCGCCGCGGCCTCACCGAACCGGATGCCGGCTTGCCTGCACCTTGCCGGAGGGATCCCGGCTGAGGACATAGTCGAATCGCTGCGCGCGGAAGAAGATGTTCTTGAGAGTCACGGCCTTCCAGGCGGCGGGGAGGACCGGCTTGAAGCCGGGCGCGAGACCGCCGTCGGTGATGCGCAGGCCGGTGAATCCGTACAGGAAGTTCTGCAGAAAACCTCCCGAGGTTGCCAGGATATAGGTGGTGTTGTTCAACACAGTCTCGCTGCGCACGTTGAAGGGCGGCTTGAGAAATCCTCCCTCATTGCCCTGCAGCCATTTGTAGGAGCCGGCCTCATCGCCCAGCTCCGCGGCCTCGACGGACAGCATCGCGAGCAACATCGCGTTGGCATCCGGTGTCAGCTCACGCAGCGAGCGCACCGCGAACCTGAAGTCATTGCGCCGCACTTGCTCGCTCATGGGCAGATCGAGTTGCGGATAGCCCAGCCAGGAGATCGAACTGCCCATCCAGGTGTGCTTGTCGTGCGGGATCGATTCGTCGAAATCCAGGTGGCGCTGCTCTTGGCGGGAGAAGGGAATGTAGAGCTGCTGGGCGATCTGCTCCCATTTCGCCTCCGGGGTCACACCCAGGACCTTCGCGGCAGCGGTCGCAATCAGCAGATTGCGCTGCGCGGCCGCGTTCGTGAAGGAATCGTTGGCGACATTCGTATAGGCCTCGTCGGGCGAGGTGACGTGCAGGATCTCATAGCGATCCTTTTCCGGCCGATAGACAACGCGGCTCGCCCAGAATTCGGCCGTGGCCCGGATCACCGGGTACCCGTATCGGCGCAACCAGTCCAGATCCCCGCTCGCCAGGTAATACTGCCACTGCGCGATTGCCACATCAGCGTTTACGTGGATTTCCTGGTCGGCGTTCTCGTGGGCGAAATACGGTGTTTCGTCGGTGCCCCTGCCCGGATCCGCTTCCCACGGAAACATCGCGCCTTGGTAACCGTATGCGCGAGCGCGCGCCTCGGCCGCGGCCAGGGTTCGATAGCGGAACATCACCTGCGACTTCGCACGCTCAGGGTGCAACAGCAGCAGGGGCGGGAAATCCCAGGAGTCGTTATCCCAGAAGACATGATAGAAGTAATTGGGGCTGAAGCCGCACGCAGCGATCGGCCAGTCGGTGTCCACCGAAGTATTCTCGAGGAGGTAGAACAGATCGGAATGAATTGCCCGCTGCAGATCTGGATCGCCATCGACGAGAATGTCGGACTTCCACAGGTCGTGCCAGGCGGTCCGATGATTCGCGAGCAGGGTGTCCAGGGTGGCGGCGCGCGCAGCCTTGGCGCCGTGCACCTCCTCTTCGATCGACCCGCCCGCCAGGTCGCGCCCGACGGCCACATACTTGGTGAAGGTGTATGAGCGGCCCTGCTCGACCGTCATCTCGATCTCCAAGGCGACGAGCTGCGGCGAGTGTGCAACCTTTACCCGCAGTCCGCGCAGCCCCTCGGGCAGCGCTATCGCGGCGGCTTCGGCCATCTCGGCTCCGTTCACTGCACGGCCACGGATCCACAGTAGCCGCTCCGCTTCCGATGCCCCGGTGGATTGAATTTCGACCTCGCCCGGGTACCAGATCGCGGCGCGGTTGGCCGCAGTGGGGGTCGGCGGCTTGAGCACCTGACTGAGCAGTGCGGTCTGACTGGGCAGGGCAAGTCGGTACGCGGCGGCGACCGCCTGCTTGGTCTCAGGCAGGCTCAGTTTCGCGAGCGCGAAGCGGTGCGCGGGGGCGGGCCAAGGCCGCAAAGTGAAGCGCAAACGTACCTGGCCGGCAAAATCGGGAGTGATACTCAGACTCGTGGCGGCGAGACGGGTCGCAGTCTCGCTCACAAACGTGGTGACCGCAATGCGGCTGAAATGGCCGCCATTCCTCCAAACATAGCGGGTCGTCAGCACTCCGTCCCGCATGTCGAGTGTCTGCCGATAGTGCTGCAACACGGCCGGCGTGACCGCGGTCTGATTCAGCCACGCGGCGCCATCGAAGTAATCGATCTCCGTCCAGCTCGGAATCGCCGCCGGCCGCGAGACATCGCCCGGAGTGTAGTCCATGAGCCCCACCATCTGCGCCAGCGTGGCGTCCGTGCCGCGCAGCGAGGATTGGGCGGAAAAGAAACCATTCGCGAGATAGGTCGGGAAATACAGCGCGAAATTCTGCTCGGTGGCGCTCAACTGGAAATCAGCAAGTGCTGCGGCCTGAGCGATCCGCGGCCCGAGCAGCAGCGCCGCCAGCGGCCAGCAGCACACGGCTGCCGATTTCATTCTGAAGCGCATGCTCAAAACATCCGCGGCAGAAGCAGGCAGAACGCCAGCATGCACACGAAGAAGACCAGCAGCACGGCGCTCTGGCGCCAGGGGAATGGCTCGGGCGTCGCTGGCCGCTCGATGTGCGCCGGCGGAAGCGTGGGCCACAAGAGACTCAAGGCCGCAGCGGCCAGCAGCGTCGTCACGCCGCCGATGGCATTCCACCAGAACCAGAAGACGCTCTTGAAAAACAACCACAGAATCAGATTGACGCCCACCCCCACGACGACCGCGATGTTCGCCGCCGCCGGAGTGATCCAGCGCACCGCGGCCAGCAGAAATATCCCCAGGATCGGGCCGTAGAACAGCGAGCCGATCTTATTGATGGCCTCGATGGCCGTGGCCGCGATCCTGCTCGAGAAGAAGCCGCAGATGATCGTCACGACGCCCCACGACAGCAACACCGCTTTGCTGTAGGGCACATAGCGGTGCGCAGGCGTGGGCAGCCGGCGATCGATGAAATCCTCCATCGTCACGGCGGTGAGCGAATTGAGCGCGGAGCTGTAGGCCGACATCCAGGCAGCGATCAAGGCCACGACGAGCACACCCACCACCCCGTGCGGCAGATAGCCGCCGATGAACAGCGGAATCATCAGATCCGGCTTGTCCGGCGGTATCCGCCGGCTGAAGCCCGGATCGCTCAAGGCGAAGGCGCCGAGCACCAGTCCGCCGAAGCAATACGCCAGGGTGACCGGAAAGCGGAACAAGCCGTTGAACATCAGCAGGCGCGTGACGGTCGCCTGATCACGCGCCGCGAGTATGCGCTGCGCCTGAGTCTGGTCGGTACCGTAGTACGAGGCGTACAGGAACAGGCCGCCCAGCAACATCGGCCAAAACCCGTATTCGCGCCCGTCGAAGCCCCAGTTGCCGAAGTCGATCACCCGCAGACGGCTGCGATCGAGATGACTCAGGAAGCCCTGCCAGCCGCCGATGTAGTACAGCGCGCTCACCATGATCGTGACGATGCCGAGGAATTTGATGGTCATCTGCGCGACCTCGCTGTAGACGATCGCTTTCAGGCCGCCCTCGAGCGAATAGACGATCGTGACAGCGCCCAGAACCAACATCGTCTCCCAGAACGGCACGTGTAGAATCGACGACAGCACCAGGCCGATGACGTAGGTGTAGACGCCCGCGGCGAAGGCGCGACTCACGAGGAACAGCGAGCTCAGCAGCGCGCGCGACTCCCAGCCGAAGCGCTTCTCCAGGAAAGAATACACGCTCACCACGCCCGAGCGATGCAGCATCGGGCCGATGAGAGTCAGGGTGGCGATCATCGCGAGCGGCACGCCGAGCTCGAACGTGAGCCACTGCAGGCCGCCGCCCTTGCGCAAACCGACGAACGCCGGCGCCGACACGAAGCTGACGGCCGACAATTGCGTCGCCATCGTCGACATGCCGAGCGGAAACCATCCGAAGGTTCTGCCGCCCAGAAAATAGTCGCCGCGGGCCGCATTCTTCTTGAAGCGCACGCCGAGCCAGATCATGGCGCCGATGTACAGCGCAACGATTCCGTAGTCGAGCGCGTTCATGCCCGAGGAAGCTCGCGCGGCGGGCTCGGCGGCCTCAACGAGGCACGCGTCCCGGCAGCGCCCGCGGCCCGGGCCGCGGGCTAGAAGTCATAGCTCAACCGAGCGGCGATGCGCCTCGGCAGCACCTGGCGGCCTATGAAGTATGCCTGCCCCGCGTTCTGCAGCGTGCCCTGGCGGGGCGAGCCTTCGGACACCGCCTGGTTGTCGAACAGATTGTAAACAGTCAGGCCGAGCCGCGCGCGCGCGCCGCCCGTGAACGTACGGGCGTAGCCGAGATCGAGCCTGAAGATGTGGTAGCTCGGCAGCTCGATGTTGTTCAAGTCCGAGGTAAACGTCCGGCCCGTGTAGGAGTCGTAAAACGACCCGTCGAAGCCGCGGTATCGGACATAGAGCCCGGCGTTTACCAACACATTCGGCTGACGCTGCAGGAAGTTGCCGACGCAATCCTTGCACGCGGCGATCGGGCTGTACTCGGTGTAGACGTCGTGCTCGTAGGTCGCGTTGCTCTCGAAGGCCACAGCGCTCGTCAGGCGAACGTTGAAAGTGCCTTCCGCTCCGTAGGACCTCGAGGAGATGAGATTGACGATCTCGCTGGGTGGGCTGCCGGGCGTTGGACCGTTGATCAGGTTGATGTTACGGCGGTTCGACAAGGTGGAGTAAAAGCCGGCGAGCGTCGCGGAGACACGGGTCCCGGAGAACTTGAACCCTGCCTCGGTCTGCTTGATGATTTCGGCCTCGAAGGATTGAACGTCATTGTGGGTGTCGATCTGCACGGTATTGAGCTGCGGCATGAAGAAGCCGCGGGAGGCATTGACGAACAGGCTGCGACGCTCGTCGAGCCGATAGAGTGCGCCACCCGCCAGCGCCCACGCTGAAGGGTCGACTGTCCCGCCGAGATATTGGCCGTTGCCCCAGGTCACCTGCGACAGCCGCGGGGACAGGTTCGCAGTCGTATCGGTCGTGACGGTCGAGCTCTGCTCGCGCGTGACATGGCCGACCAGCGTCTCGAAGCGCCCCCCGATATCGAGCACCCAGTTGCCGACTTCCATCTGGTCGGCGAGGTAGCCCGCGGTACGCCTCGCGCTGTTGTGATTGTTCGTGTATCCGAGTCCGGCGTCGACCATGCCGCCACGCGAGACGATGGTCTGAGCGTTGGTGAGCGTATTGGTCACCGTGACGTCGATCAAGCGCGGCGCATTGGTGAAATCGCCGATGTAAGAATAGGTGATGTCGTAGTCTGCAGCGCTGGTGTCACCGAAGAAGCCCCCGAGCGTGAGGTGGTGGGCCCAGTCATGCACCGCAATATTCTTCGTGAGATTGATCTCGCCCGTGGCCGTCGTCAGAGGACGGTGACGGTCGGTAACGCGATCTCCCCAGAGGAGATAGCTCGCGGGAACCGGTGCTCCGGTATCGGCATAAGTGAACGTCCCGGTGTACGCGCCGCCGTTGCTGACCGGATTGTAGCCGTAGGATTGCAGGAACGCCGCCTGGGTCGTCGGCAGATTGGTAATGTTGTCCCCGCCGGCGAACAGAGCGAAGGTGTGGCGATAGCTCGCAAAGTTCGCACGCCCATTGAGTCCCCAACCCTCGCCGAGGTCCATCTTGAAGTCGACGCCGGCAGCGCCGCCTCGGGTCGCCGCGCCGCCTGCGACCTGCGTATGGAAGGTTCCGTAGGGAGTTAGGAACGACATCGAATCGAGCGCGGCCGTCTCCGTCGTGGAAATCGTGCGCCCGTCATTGCCGCGCGCGAGCTCGTGCCCGTTCCCCGTCAAGGGGATGTCGCCGTAGAACTGGTCCTGGTCGTCGATCGCCTGGAGGTAAAGCTTGACCTCGCCGGAGGAGAGTTCCCGCTTGAGGTTGCCGCGCAGCTGATAGCCCCTGGTGGGAAAGCCCGAATCCAGCGGGCCATGGTCATAGCGATAAAAGCCTGAGAACGCATAGTACAGACCGGTCGCCAGCGGCCCGCGGGCGGCAAAGTCGGCGCGGACGCGATTCTGGTCCGAAACCTCGACCTGAGTGGCGCCTTCCGCCGTGTCCGAGCCCGTCTTGTCGATGAAGTTGATGACCCCGCCGATGCCGCCGCCGCCGAACAGGTTCGACACGCCGCCGCGCACGAACTCCAGTCGCTCCACTCCGAGGTCGGGTCGATAGTAGACATCGGGCGCCGACGAATTCAGGCCCATGCTGCTGATGACCGGCATTCCGTTGAACTCCAACGGCGTGAACTGATACTGCCCGCCCGAGGGCAGCCCCGCGACGAATATGTTGGCGGCCACTTCGCCACCGCCGCCCTCGGCCTTGAGAGCCGGAACGGTGGTGAGAACGTCGGCCGCGCTGTTCGAAGCGAGCAGGGTCAACCGGTCCGAGGAGATGCTCGTGGCCACCAGCGGCGTCCGCAAGTCGGCGCGCGCCTGGCTGGTCCCCGTCACGATCACGGTTTGCAGAGTCTGCGACTCGGTGTCCGACGTGGAATCAGTCCGGGAAGCGGACGATGTGGTCTGCGCTGCGGCCGGACCCGCAAAAAGGCCCACGGCCACGGTGCCCATGGAAACAGCCATGGCGGCCGCGGACCTCCGACTCAAGTACGGCTTCGAGTTGCCCATGTATGTTCCCCCTTCGGCTCGCAGTGCCCGCGGCGGGTCTCTAAAAGTCTTTTTTGCCCAAGGCCACGACCGCGCACCGCCGCCGGCTTCCAAGGATTCTCCGCCAACTCTGTCGGGGCGTCGGTGCGCCGCCACGCTGGAATACTAGTGCTCCAAAAACGTTTCTGTCAATGCGGCGCAATCCGGCGGGCCGTGCGCCGGAGGGCGGCATCACTTGCGCTGGCAATCGGACTTGCGCGGCACCAACACGACAGGCTCCAGGTAATGGATGTCTGCCGGCTTGGCCTCCGCGCGCAGCAGCCGCAACAGACTCTGGCCGATGTGACGGCCGTTCTCGAATACAGCGTGGTCGATCGTGGTCAAGGGCGGATCGCAGAATCCCGAGGCACTCGAGTTGCCGTACCCGGCAATCGATATCTCGCGGCCGACTGCCATGCCGCGCTCGCGGCACGCCGCGATGGCGCCGATCGCCATCGCGTCGGTGGCGCACACGATGGCGGTCGGCGGTACCGCCGATACCAGCAGCGAGCGGCACAGGGCGTAGCCGCTGACTTCGCTTAAGTCACCGTTCAACATCAGCAGTCGATCGGGGGCGATGCGATGCTTGGCGAGCGCGCGGGTATAGCCCTTTTCGCGCAGCCGCACGAAGTTGTATTCGAGGGGACCATTGAGGAGCGCGATCCGCTCGTGACCGAACTCGATCTGCCGCAGGGTCGCCAGGTAGAACGCCTTCTCGTTGTCGGTATCGACCCACGCGTAGGGCTCGGCCGTTTCAGTGCGTCCGTACGTCACAAAGGGAATGTGCGCCTTGCGCACCAGCTCGACCCGGGGGTCGGCGACTCTCGTGCGCACCAGCAGCAGCGCATCCACCCAGCTGCCCTTGATGAAATTCTCGTACAGCGCCGCCTCGCGCTCGAGATCATTGCGGGTCTGCATCGTCGCGATGAGCCCGTAGCCTCCATTCTCGAGCTCGACCTCCACGCCTCCCAGCAGGCTCGAGGCGACTGAATCGACGAACCGCACACCGTCGCTGGCAGCAGGCAGGATGACCCCGACCAAAGAACTCCTGCCGGACTTCAGGCGCCGCGCGCCCGGGTTGGGCCGGTAACCGATTTCGCGTGCGCGCTTGAGGACGCGCTGTTTGGTGGCTGGCGCGACATCGTGGTACCCGTTGAGCGCTCGCGAAACGGTGGAGATCGAGAGCCCGAGGTCACGGGCGAGCAGCACTATCGACATATCGGTCAGCAGCCCTCGCAGATCGCCACCGCACCCAAGTCTAATCCAAGCCGCTCGGTGCTGCCGCGCGGGCGGCATATTTCATTGACAAAAACGTTTTTGATAACCTATTCTCGAATCGATGCCAGCGCGGTACAGTAAGCCGGTGACCGTGGAGGAGCTCGACCACCGGGCGCGCGCGATTCTGCTTCGCAACGATCGGGGGACCTACACCGTGCCGAACGGCCGCGTGTACCCGTTCCAGTGGAACTGGGATTCTGCCTTCGCGTCGCTCGGGTTCGCTGCATTCGACTTGGATCGCGCATGGCGCGAGATCGAGTCGCTGTTCGAGGGGCAGTGGGAAGACGGATTTCTGCCGCACATCATCTTCTGGAAGGACGACGCGGGTTATTTCCCCGGGCCGGCGGTCTGGGCAACAGGCCGGACACCGCGCACCTCCGGCATCACGCAGCCGCCCGTCGCCGCCAGCACGGTGCGCACGTTGTGGGAACGGGGCGACCAGGCTCGCTTTCGGCCGCGTCTGGAGAAGCTCTTCCCGAAACTGCTCGCGTGGCATCGGTGGTTTGGCGGGGTGCGGGGTCCGCTGGACCGGGGTCTGGTCCTCATCGTGCATCCCTGGGAATCCGGCAGGGACAACTCCCCGGAGTGGGATGCGCCGTCGCAGGCCATCGACGTCTCGCACGTGGGCGCGTACGAGCGGCTCGATACGAGCCATCTCGACCAGAGCGTACGGCCGACAAAGCTCGACTACGACCGCTACGTGGCGCTGGTGCAATACGGGCGCGGGCTCGGCTGGAACCACCCGCGCATAGGGCGGGAGAGTCCGTTTCGCGTCATCGATGTCGGCACGACCATGATACTGCTGCGCGCGAATCGCGATCTTCTCGTGCTAGCCGAGGCTCTGGGCCGTGATGAGCACGTCGAGGAGCTGAAGCGCAGCGTCGCGCAGGCGGAGGACGGCGTCTCCTGGTTGTGGGATGAGCGGGTAGGCGCGTATTGCTCGCGAGACCTGATCACTGGCCAATCCTCGGGCATCGTGACCAGTGCTGCCTTCCTGTCTTTCTACGCGGGCGTCCGTCGCGATGACCGCAGTCGTCGGCTGCTCGAGCATCTGGAGCGGATCGCGAGCCGCGCGAAGTACCTCGTACCCAGCCTGGATCCCGACGACCCGAGATTCGATTCGATCCGCTACTGGCGTGGTCCGGTGTGGGCGGTCGTCAACCATCTCATCGGCAGCGGTCTCAACGCCTCCGGACATGCGCACTGGGGTGAGCGAATTCGCACCGACACCCGCCGGCTGATCGAGCAGGCCGGCATGTACGAGTACTTCTGCCCGCGAACCGGCCGCGGAATCGGTGGTGACGATTTCTCCTGGACCGCCGCCATGTGGCTGCACTGGGCACGCGATGCCGGACCCCGCGAGGATTAGCCGATCGCATCCTGACAGGGATCGATTGGTGGAAAGGGAGGGACTCGAACCCTCGACCCCGGCATTATGAGCAAGTATCTGATTTTTAGACTTCTGGGCAGACGGCCGTTGCAGCTAAGTGCCTGAAAGTGCATCGACGTGCAGAAGAGATTCCCGCAAATCTCCCGCGCGCGAGAATGTATTGTGGCGAGCAAACCAGCAGAGCTTGCGCGCCCTTGCTTCAGCTGCTGGAGCGCTCGTTCAGCGTTCCTTCTCGAACAACACGCCAGCAGGCCCCGCGGCGTGGTCAACGGTCGATCACGGCCATACTTTCTTCGTTGTGACGCTCGCCGGCGGCCGGCGCGAGATTGTTCAGCCGTTCGATCTGCTCGGCGTTCAGCTCGATGCGGTCGGCGGCGGTGTTCTGAAGCGCTCGCAGTCTCCTAGCTCTATCTGAAAGTCAGTTCCTCGGAAGCCGTTGTGCCCGCTAGAGTGGTCGAGCGGGCGCTGAAGTTTTCCCGACCGAGTATGAGTTCATACCGCAGCGCAAATGCCTCCAGCGAAGCAAGCCGGTCAGGGCGATGGCGCCAGGCTGCACGCCTTCGCGACCACCGCCCGCGAAAAGGGGAAAGGGGCGCGCTGACGGGCTGCGCCCCAACTAGTTAGCCCCTACTGCTTATCGAAGAACAGAACGCGGTCTATCTTTTCCCCTTTGGCGGTCGTACCCCGAAACTCAATAGTCATCGACTTCCCGTCCTTGGCCACATTGCGCGTTATGTGGATGACAGGCTTCCCTGCTCTCTTCTCGACAGCTTTGATGGCGTAAGCATCCACGCGGGTGACTGCAATCGTATCGGCGTCGGGAGTCCCAGTGATTGGATAATCCTTACCGTCGAATTTCGCCGTGTACTCGATGCGAGAGGTTTTGCCCTGAGCGTCGGTTCTGTCGATGACGCCGTTCTGAGTGTCCGCGGACGCTTCATATTTTCGGATCTCACTCTGGGGTAACGCCCGCCCATCCTTAACGGTGGACTTCTCGGGGTTGAGCTTCCAAGTGCCATTGACCGGGTTGGCAGTCTGCGCCGAAACGCCTGCCGGAAGCACAAGGGCGATTACGGAAGCAAGGATTATCCTGGAAGCGAGACGATTCATGGCGACCTCCTTTTTCGCGGCTGTAGTTGATCGGAGGTTGTTGCCGCGGAAATCACTATTATCCGTCCGTCGCGGACTGACCGCATTAAGGACTTTCCGGCAACCGCAGTGCAGCACAGCGCTTCAAGCGCTCGCCCCGCACCAATCCCAGATCGTGCCGAGACAATCGGCGCAGCGAGTCAGGTCGCCTCGGTGGCAAACGCTACGGCTTTCAAACAGCCGGCGTGGACTAGGGTAATACCAGCAATTTGACCTCCGCCGCGCGGCCACCCGGAGGAAGACAAGCGAGGGACGGTCAGGGAGGCTTGACTGTGACTCGCCCCCACTCGGGGCGCGACGCCACCTTAAGGAACCCCGTCAGGCCGGCAGCTGCTCCATTTCGGAGGCCATGTTCGAAGGTACGTACCCCAAAAAGGCGCAGGATGCCTTTATCAGGTGGCTCAGAAAAAACGACGTTGTAAGACACGAAGACATCGAAGCTCACCTCAAGAACTTTCGCGTGTGGTCGCCGTCGGCACGCAAGACAATGTATGTCAGTTGCTGGCGACTCGGTAACTATGAGTTGGAAGCAATGTGGAGAATCTATTGTGGAACCGATAACGGAATAGCGATCGCGCTTCCGTACAAGGATATGTTCAGCGCCGTGGTCACGGCTGGACCAACAAAAGCCGACATAAACAAAGCCGTGCCTATGGTTGGGCAAGTGACCTGTATGAATTTTCGAGAGGAAACCTACGAGCCCGGCAATGCATTCGGCTTAGCCATGCACAAACGGCAAGAATTTGAATACGAGAGTGAAGTGCGCATCGTGCGATACATTGCATCAGTGGGCAACGGGGACTACGTCGACCCGCCAGCGGACGCGCGACTTTCGGTGCCGATTCCTTGGCCGGCGAACCTCACACAAAAGATAGTTTTCAGCCCCTACGCTAGAAGTTGGTACAAAGGCATCGTACGCGAAACGGTTGAGCGATTAGCGCCGGCATTGTCGGCGAGGGTTTCAGAATCTTCGATGAATTGATACTGCCCCCGCTACCACAAGAATCCCGGTCTATTCCGCCAGTAGCCCTGGCTTGCACTCCCCCGGGTGATTTTTGCCATTGTCAGCCATGCAAGCGCATGCTAGTCCTTAGCCGTTCCTGCGCCGCGCCACGATGACTGCAGAAGAAGACCGCGCCGATCCGTCGAGTGGGGCCACTCGCTCTCGCACCGATCTCCCGCTGCATTCCCGGCTGTTCGGGCAGCTGAAGCAGCGCAACGTCTTTCGCGTCGCAGCCCTGTACCTAGTTGTCTGCTGGCTGATCCTGGAACCCGTGCATGTCATTTTTCACATGCTGGAGGTGCCGGCCTGGGCGAATCGGCTTTTCGTGATGATCATGGCCCTCGGTTTCCCGGCGGCGGTTATCTTCGCGTGGGCATACGAGATTACCCCCGAGGGCTTGAAGCCGACGGTTGAAGTCCCGCACGGTCAATCAATACGAAAGCTCACCGGACGGCGGCTAGATCGCGCGATCATTGCCGTGCTCGCCGTGGCGCTGGCGTACTTTGTCGTCGATAAGTTCTGGATATCGAAACACTTGTCCGCCTCTCAACCCATATCCGGGGTTGAGTCGCAGGCTCAGAGCGCGGCCTCGCGCAAGGACGGTGCACCGGCACCGGCCACACCGCCCGCCTTCGCTCCGCCAGCGCACTCGATCGCGGTGCTTCCGTTCGTGAATCTCAGCGGCGACAAGGAGCAGGAATACTTCTCCGATGGGTTGACGGAAGAATTGCTTAATTCCCTTGCCGAGATCGACGGATTGCAGGTTGCGGCTCGCACCTCGTCGTTCTCGTTCAAAGAGCATCCGGACATTGTCACCGTTGCGCACAAGCTGAATGTCGGCGCAATCCTCGAAGGGAGCGTCCGACGCTCGGCGCACACCATCCGCATCACCGCGCAGTTGATCAATGCCGTCACGGGCTTTCACCTGTGGTCGAAGACCTATGACCGGGACTTAGGCGATGTGCTGAAACTTCAGACCGAGATTGCCACCGCGGTGGCCGGCGCTCTCAAAGTTACGCTCCTCGGCGATGTTGCGGCCAAAGTCGAGCTCGGCGGGACGCGCAATCCGGCCGCCTTCGATGCCTATCTACGCGGGGCCAAGGCGTATAGCTCGATACACGAAGCCAAAGACATCCCAACCGCGATTGCCGCGTACACGGAAGCGATCCGCCTGGATCCGCACTATGCGCTCGCCTTAGCCGGCCGATCGATCGCCCTTTCTGATGTCGCCGGGCATGCCACGACCGAAGCGGCGGCGCGTGAAGGCTTTGGCAAGGCGCAGGCGGATGCGCGCCAGGCGCTCGCGCTCGCGCCGGATCTGGCCCAGGCCCACCTCGCATTGGCGTTCGTTGCGGACAACACCCTCGACTTCACGCAGGCGAGTGAAGCGTACGAGCGCGCCCTCGCGCTCGCGCCGGGCAATGCAGAGGTTTTGCGACTAAGCGGCATATTTGCAGCCTACATGGGGCGCTTGGATGCAGGCGTTGCCGCCGCCCGCCGCGCCGTCGTGCTCGACCCGCTCGCTCGCTCAAGCCATGGTGCGCTCGCCGAGACGCTGTATGCGGCACGCCGCTATAAGGAGGCGGTTGCGGCTTACGCAGAAGTCATCAGTCTTGACCCCGACTTTAAGGAGACCTACGGGTCTCGCGGGCTCGCGTATTACGGGCTCGGGGATCTGCAGAGCGCGCGCGTTTCATGCGAGACGAAGCTGGATTACTGGGCGAGTCAACGGTGCCTCGCGGTGATCTATGACAAGCTCGGCCGGCACGCCGATGCGGAAGCCGTGCTTGCGAAATGGAAGGCAGTAGTGAGCGAAGCCGGGGGGGCCTACCAGTACGCCACGGTCTACGCGCAGTGGGGCAATCTGGCGAAGGCGCTCGAAATACTCGACACGGCGCTGCGGCTGCAGGACCCGGGCCTCGAGTACCTCAAGACCGACCCGCTCCTGGACCCCTTGCGCAAAGAGCCGCGCTTCCAGGCGATTGAGCGTGCGCTGAAGTTTCCCAACTGAGTTAGAGCCGTGGCGTCCGTCGCGGGTGCTGGGAATCACGTTGCTGCAGCGCAACGTCTACTTCAATCGAGCACTCTGGGGCACTGCAGTAACAGAGCAAATCCTGCCCCGATGAACTTGGCACGTTGCTGCTCGATCGTGGGTGGCTCGCGAGATTTTCTGCGAATGTTGTCGGACGGCGGTTCCCTCTCGACCATCGGATTGCGTATCCGTCTGCACGGCGGGCAAGTTGCTGTTTGTCCAGGGCGCATGACGCGCGGCACCTCTACGCCGTGCAATTTCAGTGCAGCAGTTGATACAGATTCTCCGCTGATCCTTATCTCGTGGCCTGTCCCCGTCATGACGCCCGCAGGTTGGCGACCGAGGACTCGATGCCGCGGTGCTCGCCGCCCGCAACGAGTGTGCAACGCCGGTGCGAATCGTGACCACCCGAATGCGAACCTGTTCCGCACCACACCCGGGATCTCAACTGCATTTTGGTTTGCGCTTATAAGCACAGTCGAAAATGCCTGGATTTCCAAGTTAAAAGCGAAAACGGGGCGATTCTTGCGCTTACCGTGCGCTTACGGCGGCGAGGCAAATTCGCCCTGCCTCG
>VBAK01000093.1 GCA_005882275.1 Candidatus Segetimicrobium genomatis | reverse complement strand
CCTGCCGCAAAGTGGCGGGGGCGACGCACCCCGACCTCCGGATCATCGTCCCCGGGCGGACCGAGACCGGAGGCGAGCGGCGCGCGGTCGCCATCGATCAGGTGCGGGACCTCAAACGCGAGGCGGCGTATCCCCCCTACGAAGCGAAGTGGAAGGTGTTCATCATCGAAGACACCGAGCAGATGCGGGCGGAGGCGGCGAACAGCCTGCTCAAGGTGCTGGAGGAGCCTCCGTCCCACAGCGTGATCATCCTGATCTCGGAATCCACCGAAGCGCTGGTCCCCACCATCGTGTCCCGCGCCCAGTTGGTCCGGTTCGCCCTGGTGCCCGCGGCGGAGATCGCGCAGGCGCTGACCGCGCGGGCCGGCGTCCCCCCCGCCCGCGCGCGCTACCTCGCCGCCCTCGCCGGCGGCCGGGCCGGCGCCGCGCTCGCGGCCGCGGCGGCGGGGGAGGAGCCGTTCGAGCGCCGGGCGGAGGTCCTCCAGACGCTGCGGGCCGTGGAGCGGGGCGACGTCATTGTGGCGATCGACGCGGCGGAGGCCGTCTCCCGGCGGAAGGACGATCTGGAACGCTGGCTCGACACCGCCCTGTGGTGGTTCCGCGATCTCGTGGTCTGGCAGACCGCAGGCGATCCCGCGCTCCTCGCCAATCTCGACTGCGAGCGAGACGTGGCCGGCTGGGCGGATCGTGCGCGCGGAGAGAACCTCCGGGGGACGGTGGACGCGATCGAACAGGCCAAGGCCGCGCTGCGTCTGAACGTCAACCCACGGCTCGTGCTGGAGGCCCTCTTCACCCGTATCGGCGCGCGCGGGGCTTCAGTGAATGACCGATCGAAGGATTGAGGCCGCCGCCGCCACGCCCATCACGATGAGGGCGATCGTCCACCACGGGAACCGCCGCTTCGGCCGGCTCATGCGGCCCTGCGGATCGTTGGCGCAGGCCTCGCAGAAGTTTCCCGCGCTGAGCCTCACCAGACAGTCCTTGCAGAGCGCCTTCCCGCACCTCGAGCAGTAGCCGAGCGCGCTTCGGTCGGGGTGCGCGGCGCATTTCACCTGGCCGCCGCCTCTTCGCGCCGCCGCCTTTGTGATCCCGCCGCGGAAGCGGCGGTCCCCCCGTGCGCCTCGGCGCGGCGGGCCTCGGCCCGGAGGCGCTTGAGGCGCTGCACGTTCTTCCGATCCGGGCCCGCGCGGTCGAACCCCGGCGTCTCGATGAAGCTCGGGAGGTCGCGGAGCGCCGGATGGACGAAGATCGCCCGGAAGCCCGCCCGCCCGATCGTCCCTTCGCCGATATTTTCATGACGGTCGAGGTGGGACCCCAGGGGGGCCTTGGAATCGTTCACATGGAGCGCCCGCAGCCGCCGGAGTCCCACCGTCCGGTCGCAGGCCTCGACCATCGCGGAGACGCCGGCCGGGGTGCGGAGATCCCATCCCGCGGCAAAAAGATGCGCCGAGTCGAGGCAGATGCCGAGCCGGCGGTCCTCGCCCGTTTCGTCCAGGATCTCCCGCAACTCCTCGAAGGTCCCGCCGAGGCTCCCTCCCGCGCTCCCCTCGAGCAGGATGAGCGCGCGCGCGCTTTCCCGGAGGGCCGAGCGGATCGCCTGAACGACCCGCGCCCGGGCCTCCGGCCAGGGGCGGCCCATGGCGCTGCCGACATGGGAGATCACCGCGAGCCCCCGGAGGACATCCATCCCCTGGAGCGCGTGCGCCAGCGCGGCGATCGAGCGCTGCCGCAGGCGAGGATCCGCCGATCCGAGGTTCACGAGATACGGGGCGTGGGCGACCAGCGGGTCGAGTCCGGCCTCAGCCCTCCTCCGGCGGAACTCCGCCAGATCCCCGAAGGGGTAGGAGACGAGGCGCCACTGGCGAGGACTCCCATAGAAGATCTGGAGGCACTCGCATCCCAGCGCCCGGGCCCGGGGGATCGCGTCGTAGATCTTCCCGGCGATGGAGACGTGGGCGCCGATGGGCATGGGCAGGGGTTCGGGGCCGCGCGGGGGGAACTCCTTGCGTTGCAGAACCACCCCGGCAGGGCGCGTGAGGAGGCGTGGGCGGATGGGCGCAGGCGAATTGGGGTTCAGCACGCGGGCGATTCACGGCGGGAAGATCCCCGACGCCAACAAATCGGTGGTCGCGCCGATGTATCAGACGGCGACGTTCCGGTACGACACCGTCGAAGAAGGGGCGCGGCTGGGCGCGGAGACGGGCCCGGGGTATTTCTACACCCGCTGGGGCAATCCGACCACGGACCTCTTCGAGCAGAAGATGGCGCTCCTGGAGGGAGGCGAGGCCGCGCTCGCCACCTCGTCCGGCATGGCCGCCATCGCGACGGCGGTGATGAGCCTTCTCCGCGCCGGCGACCACGTGGTGGCGCCCAAGGCCGTCTACCAGGCGACGTTCGGCCTGTTCGACTCCGTGCTGCCGGGGTACGGCGTGGAGGCCACGTTCCTCGACGATCCGGACGTCGGCGCCTACGAGCGCGCGCTCCGTCCGAACACGCGGCTCCTGTACATCGAGACGCCGAACAACCCGCTCCTCGGGGTGATCGACATCGCCGGGGTGGTGGCTCTGGCGCGGGCGCGCGGCGCCCGAACCATCGCCGACAACACGTTCGCGACGCCGTACAATCAGACGCCGCTCGCGCTCGGCGTCGACCTCGTCTGCCACAGCGCCACGAAGTACCTGGGGGGGCACCACGACGTCACGGCTGGGGTGATCGTGGGATCACGCGACCTGATCCGGGGGTGCGTGAAAACCATGCGGATCTTCGGCGGCGTGCTCGATCCGTTCGCCGCCTTCCTGCTCGTTCGCGGGCTCATGACCCTCGGACTGCGGGTGGAGCGGCACAACGCCAGCGCGCTGGCCCTCGCCCGGCATCTGGCGGACCATCCGAAGGTCGCGCGGGTCCACTATCCCGGGCTGCCCGGCCATCCCCGCCACGCCGTGGCCGCCCGCCAGATGACGCGCGGGTTTGGCGGGATGCTCAGTCTGGAGGTCCGCGGGGACGTCGCGGCCGGCGCCCGGTGTGTCGAGGCCCTGCGCGTCGCCAAACTGGCGGTCAGCCTCGGGGGCGTGAGCACGCTCGTCACCCATCCCGCCTCGACCACCAGCGTCAACATGCCCCGGGAGGTGCGCCTCGCCGCCGGGATCGCCGACGGGCTGATTCGCGTATCGGTGGGGGTGGAGGATCTGGCCGACCTGATCGCCGACGTGGACCAGGCGCTCGACCGAGTGTAGGGAGCCCTGCGGGGACCTCGCGCCTGGCAGCCGCTTGGTCCCGGATGCGCCCTCAGCCCCCCGCGGTCCAGCGCCTGACGAGGCGCGGGATCTCCTCAAGCGCCGTGACCCGAGCGGTCGGGGCCGCCTGCCCGGTGAATGTGGCGTTCGCGGGGTTGGGCTCGATGTCCACGAGGATCGACCGCATCCCCACCTGGTGCGCCCCCAGGATGTCGGCCCCAAGGGTGTCGCCCACCATCACGACCGCGCCGGCGGGCGCCTGCCAGGCGTCGAGCACAAAGGTGAAGATCGAGGGATGCGGCTTGACCCGCCCGAACCCGGCCGAGGTCACGAGCGGGTCGAAGTACCCGTCGATCCGGTGCCTGGCCGTGATGTCCAGAATCAACCGGTGGCTCGTCGCGTTGCTGATCATGCCGAGTCGCAGCCCCATCCCGCGGAGCGCGTCGAGCGTTTCGACGGCTCCCGGATAGAGGCGGCTCACCCTGACTTCCGGCTTGAAGAAGACCGCCTCGGCCTTCCCCAGCGTTGCGTCGTCGGTGGGCAGCCCGGCCTCTTTGAACGCCTGGGCAATCGTGTGGGTCGCGAGGCGCTCGACCAGCTCCTCTTTCGATCGGCGCCACCCGTCGAGGCGGATCTCGAGGAGGCGGGCGGCGAGCCGCTGGGGGTCGCGGCATCCCCACTCGGCTCGGGCAAACTCCGCCAGGGCTCCGCACTTTTCGTTTTCGAGTTCGAGGCCGGTCCGGTGGATGAGCGTGCTTCCGAGATCGAAGATTACTCCGTGCAGAGACATCGCCTTCACCCGTACGGCATCGGCAGGGATTGCTCCTCTATCCCCGAAAATGCGGGGGAATTATGGCTGAGTCGAAGGCGGGTCCACCTTCAGGCAGAGACCGGTCCGGCGGAGACCGGCCCACCGGCAAGGAGACCGCGAGAAAACCCCCCCGCGGCGAACGGTCCGGAGGAACACGGCCGGAGGGAAAGCGCCCGGAGGGGAAGGGTCCGGAGGGAAAGCGGCTGCGCGTCGCGATCCTGATGGGCGGGCCATCGCCCGAGCGCGATGTCTCGCTGACCAGCGGGCTGCAGGTGCTGCAGGCGATCGACCGGCGCCAGTACGATCCCCTTCCTTACGAGATCACCCGCGAGGGGAAATTCCTGCCCCGTCCGGATCTGCTGCGGCTCGCCGGGCCCGGCGCCCCCGTCCAGGTCGGCCGCGTGCCGGCGGCCAAGGGCTCGAGCGCGCTGGCGCGGATCGAGGAGGCCGTGGGCGACGGGACGGTCGATCTCGCCTTCATCGCCCTGCACGGTCCCTACGGGGAAGATGGGACGGTCCAGGGGCTCCTCGAGCTGCTCGGCATTCCGTATACGGGGTCGGGGGTGCTGGCCAGCGCGCTGGCGATGGACAAGCTGCGCAGCCGCCAGGTGGGAATGTCGAACGGGCTGCCCTTCTCCAAGTTCGTGGTGGTCGACGGAGGAGCCTGGCCGGGCAACCGGGGCGAGGTGGCGGCCCAGGTGGCCTCGGAGCTTGGGTACCCCTGTGTGGTGAAGCCCAACGCCCAGGGCTCCAGCATCGGCGTGAGCATCGTGCAGACGGCGGAGGGCCTGGTGCCGGCGGTGGAGCGCGCGCTCGAGTACGGCGATCTCGTGCTGGTCGAGGAGCAGCTGCGGGGGACGGAGCTCACCTGCGCCATCCTCGAGGACCCGAAGACCGGCGCTCCGATGCCGCTCCCGGTGATCGAGATCGTCCCCAAGCGCGAGTTTTTCACCTATGAGGCCAAGTACGAGCCCGGCGCGAGCGAAGAGATCGTCCCGGCGCGCATCAGCCCGACGCTGACTCGACAGGCGCAGCAGCTGGCCCTTCGCGCCCACCGCGCGCTCGGCTGCGAGGGGATGTCCCGGACGGACATGTTCCTCCGCGGGGACGCGCTCGTGCTGCTCGAGGTCAACACCATCCCGGGCCTCACCTCCGGCAGCCTGCTGCCGAGGGCGGCCGCGGCGGCCGGGATCGAGTTCAGCGAGCTGGTCAACCGCATCATCGGGAGCGCGCTCCGCCGGGAACGGGGTCGCCGGAACCGGAAGCGGGGAGGCTGACCCGTGGCCCGCCTGCGCCGGAACGAGTACGTCAGGTCGCACGCCCTGGGCAACGACTACCTCGTCGTGGATCCCCGGGCCCTCTCGTTCCGGTTGACGCGGACGGCGGTGCGGCTGATCTGCCACCGCAACCGCGGCGTCGGCTCGGACGGCATCCTGACGATCGAACGGGCCGGCCGGGCGCAGTTCGGCATGCGCGTCTTCAATCCGGATGGGAGC
Organism: Candidatus Segetimicrobium genomatis; assembly: GCA_005882275.1. Lineage (GTDB taxonomy): Bacteria > Sysuimicrobiota > Sysuimicrobiia > Sysuimicrobiales > Segetimicrobiaceae > Segetimicrobium > Segetimicrobium genomatis. Next base: position 10,055 of record VBAK01000093.1, on the reverse strand, counting down.
GAGGCGGAGAAGAGCGGCAACGGGGTCCGGATCTTCGCGAAGTGCCTGTGGGACCACGGCTACACCCGCCGGTCCCGGTTTACGGTCGATACGCGGGGCGGACTCGTGCCCGTCACCCTGCGGCTCCGCGGCCGGCGCATCCATCTGATCACGGCGGAGATGGGCCGGGCGACGTTTCGCAGCCGCGAGATTCCGGTGGCCGGTCCCGACCGGGAGGTGGTGGACGAGGTGATCTCGGTGGACTCGCAGGAGTTCCGGTTCACCGGCGTGTCCGTCGGCAACCCGCACTGCGTCGTCTTCGTGGACGACCTGGAATCGATCGATCTCGCGCGCGTGGGCCCGGGGCTGGAGCGCCATCCGATGTTTCCGCGCCGGACGAACGTGCAGTTCGTGCGGGTGGACTCGACCGGCCGCGTCACGATCCGCATCTGGGAGCGCGGCGCCGGAGAGACCATGGCGTCCGGCAGCAGCAGCAGCGCCGTCGCGGCCGCCTGCGTCCGCCGGGGCTTCACCGGGCCCGACGTGGCGGTGCACAGCGCGGGCGGGATCCTGCGGGTCCATGTGGCCGCGGACTTCGCCATCCGGCTGACAGGTCCGGCGGAGGAGATCTCCCGCGGCATGCTCAGCCCCGATCTCTTGCTGCGCCTGAGAGGGTGACCCGTGCGGCCGGTGCTCTATGTGATTCTCGATGGGCTGGGAGATCGGCCGATTCCCGCGCTCGGCGGCCGCACGCCGCTCGAGGCCGCCGCGGTGCCCCAGCTCACCGCCCTCGCCCGCCGCGGCCGGACCGGACTGGTTCAGACCGTCGGGGTGGGGATCGCCCCCGAGTCCGACGTCGCGGTGATCGCGATCCTGGGCTACGATCCCTTCACGTACCACACCGGCCGGGGGGTCTTCGAGGCGGTCGGCGCCGGAATTCCTTTCCGCGACGGCGACCTGGCGCTCCGGGGGAACTTCGCGACCGGGAAAGGGATGCAGATTCTGGATCGCCGGGCGGGCCGCGACCTCACGTCCGAGGAGGCCCGGATGCTCGCGGACGCCCTGACGCGCGATCTGCGTCTTGCGGCCGTGCCGGCCGAATTGGAGGTGCGGGCCAGCATCGGGCACCGCTGCGGCGTGGTGATCCGCCGGCGGGGCGGGCGGCTGTCGGGGAAGATCTCGAACACCGACCCCGCCTATGCGCGCGTCGAAGGCCTGGGCGTCGCCCGCGCCCAGCCCGGGTCAACGGTGGAACGCTGCCAGCCGCTGAACGGCGGCGAGGAGGCCGAGGCCGCCGCGGCGCTCGTCAACGAATTCACTCAGAAGGCGCACGAGATGCTCGATCGCCACCCGGTGAACGAGCGCCGGCGGTCCCTGGGAAAGCTCCCCGCCAACCTGATCCTCGTCCGGGACGCGGCCGATCATCTGCCCGCGCTGCCGCCGATCGCCGAGCGGTCCGGCATCCGGTTCGGGTGCTTCGTGGAGATGCCGGTGGAGCGCGGGATCGCCCAGCTCACCGGCATGTCCGTGATCCCGGTCGCTCCGAGCGGGGAGGACAAGGCGGCCGTGTACGCCGAATGGGCCCGGACGGCGGCGCGGGAGATCGCGCGGTTTGCGGGGCTGTACATCCACATCAAGGGCCCCGACGAACCGGGCCACGATGGCGAGGCCGAAGTGAAGCGGGCGGTGATCGAGACGATCGACCGGGCCTTCTTCGGCACGCTCCTGCCCCAGATCGATCTGACCAAGGTGCTCATCGCCGTCACCGCGGACCACGCCACGCCGTGCGCCCTGCACAGCCACTCGGACGATCCGGTCCCCCTGCTGCTCGCCGGAGGAGGCGTGACCCCGGACGGCAGCCAGGGTTTCAGCGAACCGGCGTGCGCGCGCGGCAGCCTCGGGACGCTCCGGGGGGTCGACGTGATGCCGCTCCTCGCCCGGACCGCCGGCGCCCCCTGACCCGCCGGCCCCGGTCTGGCCGCCCGTCCCCGGCTACGGGAGCATCTTCCGCATCTGATATCTGGCGGTTTCGAACCCTTCCTTCTCCCAAAACGCCAGCGCGCCCGGGTTGTCCGTCCGAACGTACAGCCTCACGGACTTGATGCCCTGCTGGGCGAACCAGTCGTAGAGCAGGCGCGCAAACTCTCTTCCGTGTCCCCGGCCGCGGTACTCCGCCGCGATGTAAAAGTCGCCGATGTAGCCGAGCCGTTCCCAGACCGGGTCCGGCAGCAGCTCGGTCTTCGCAAAGCCGATCACGGTCTCGTCGAGTTTGGCCCACCACAAGAACCTGGACTCGTGCTCGTCCCAAAACTCGGCATCGAAGTATTTCTCGCGCGCGGCAGGATCGTTGACGAAATGGTCGCCCGTGGGGCGAATCTGCCGCCAGTATTCGTCGGCCATGGCGAACAACTGGCGGCGCTCGCCGCGGAGCACGGGGGCCATCCGCAGCGCCGCCGCGCCCTTCGTCATGCAGGCTGCGGCGGCCCGGCGCGCTCCAGGAGGACCGCGCACTCGACGTGGTAGGTGTGGGGGAACTGATCGAGCGGCTGCACGGCGCGAACCGCGTATCCGCCGCGGACGAGGTCGGCCAGGTCGGGCGCCAGCGTGGTCGGGTTGCACGAGACGTACACGATGCGCGGAGCGCCGGCGTCGACGATCTTCCGCATCACCCGGCTGCCCGCGCCGCTTCGCGGAGGATCCAGGACCAGCAGGTGCGGCCGGCCGGTCCGGCCGACCACCTCCGGCAGCAGCCGCCGCACGTCCCCGGCGACGAACTCGACGTTCGCCACCTGGTTGAGGGCGGCGTTCTCCCGCGCCGCTTCGACGGCCTGGGGTGCGATCTCGATGCCGCACACCCGCCGCGCGCGGCGGGCGAGGGGGAGGGAGAACGTCCCGATCCCGCAGTAGAGGTCGAGCACGGCTTCGCCGCCGGCCAGGTCCGCCATGGCCTCGACCACCTCGACGAGCCGCCCGGCCTGAACGGTGTTCGTCTGAAAGAACGTCTCCAGGCCGATGTGGAACTGGAATCCGGCGAGTTCTTCCTTGAGGTAGGGGCGCCCCGCGACGACGGAGACCCGCGCCAAGGGGAGGCCGTCCGACACGCCCGGATTGATCCCGTGCAGGATGCCGGTGATGCGGGGGACCGCCGTCGTGAGGCGCGCCGCAAGCGTGTCGGTGCCCGGCACTTCCGGCGCGGTCGTGACCAGCCCGACCATGATCTCCCCCGTGCGCTTGCCTTCGCGGACGACCAACTGGCGGAGGAGGCCCGTGTGGGCGCGCGCGTCGTACCGGGAGAGCCCGCGCTCGCGGGCCCAGTCCCCCACGATCCGAAGGATCTCGTTCGTCGCCGGAGACTGAAGCAGGCACGTTTCGATCGGCACGATCTTGTCGAACGCGCCCCGCCGGTGCAGGCCGAGCGTCCCGTCCGAATGAAACGTAAACTCCATCCTGTTGCGGTAGTACCAGGGGTCGGTCATCCGGACAATGGGCAGGACCTCGATGTCGCGGAGGCCGGCGAGGTGGGTGAGGCTCTCGCGGACGATGTCTTCTTTGGCGGTCACCTGCGCCCCGTAGTCCAGGTGCTGCCAGGCGCATCCTCCGCACGGTCCGAAGTGGGGGCAGGGAGGCGCCGTCCGCAGGACCGACGGGGACTCCACGGCCACCAGATCCGCCTCCGCGTACCCGGACTTGACCCGCCACAGGCGGGCGCGGACGCGGTCCCCGGGCGCGGTGTCCGAGACGAACACCACGTACCCGTCGACGCGCCCAACCCCGCGGCCGCCGTAGGCCATGCGGTCGACGGTCACGGTGACCTCGTCACCCTTGCGGTATGGAGAGCGCCGTTCAGCTGTTGATACCGCCACGCTCACATCATAGCACGCGCGGTTTACCAGGCGATCGCCTTCCGATCGCGGAAGAACCCTCCTGTCGGTCCCCGATCCGGGAGCGTGGCCAGCCAGACGATCGTCTCGGCCGCCTGCTTGGGGCTGCGCGGGGCGCGCGGCCCTCCCATCTTTGTTCGAACCCACCCGGGGCAGACGGCATTGACCTTGATATTCGCGGGCCTGACCTCGTCCGCCACAATCCGCGTGAGGGCGTTCAGCGCGGCTTTGGACACTTTGTAGGCGGCGGTCCCGCCCGTCATGTCCGAGAGCTGTCCGGCGCGCGACGAGACGTTCACCACCCGCCCGTACCCCTGCGCCTGCATCAGCGGGACGAAGGCCCGGCACATTGCGAGCGGGCCGTAGAAGTTCGTCTCGAGCGTCGCCCGCACGGTCGCGTCGTCGACCTCGAAGACGCTGACATCTTCATCGAGGTAGACTGCGGCGTTGTTCACCAGCACGTCCAGCCGCCCGAACCCCCGGCGGACGGCATCGAGGAGGCGCTTGACGCTCTTCGAGTCGGTGACGTCGAGCGGCTCCCAGGCGACGTCCTTTCCCTCCCTCCGCAGGAGGTCGGCGGCCCGCCGCCCCTTGGCCGGGTCCCGGCTGGTGAGGATCACGCGCAGCCCCGCGCCGGCAAGCTGGCGGCACGTCTCGAAGCCGATGCCGCGGTTGGCCCCGGTCACGAGCGCGATCCGCTGCGGCCGCCCGCGGGGCATGGCCGGCCCGAGTTTACAGTCCGGTGTGGATCACGTTATCCAGCGACAACCGGCCGGGGCCGGTCAGCAGGAGCGAGATCGCCATGGTCAGCAGCGCCCAGTCCCATTCCCAGCCGCCGCCTGACATGAGAAAGCCCTTGGACCATTTCACCTTGAGGATGATCACCAGGAACTCGATGGCGATCACCAGCGCCGCTAGGCGCGTAAGAAACCCGACGATCAGGCAGATCCCTCCGACGAACTCGGCGATCGCGACAACGTAGGCCATGGTCTCCGGCCCGCCGATGCCGAGGCTCTTCAGGTACTGCGCGAACCCCTTCGGTCCGGGCTGCGGGCCAAAGAGCTTCGGGTGTCCGTGCACGGTCAACGTGATTCCCGCTCCCAAGCGCAAGAAAAGGGCCCCCCAGGCTGCGTAATGGCCAAAGAAGTCCAGCATGCGCCTCCCCCTTTGAAGGAATCTGGGCAGATTGCCGCCCGCTCAGGGGCTTGGCCGGGCCGGGAGGCGATTCCTGCGAAGGGAGGGGGCCTAAAGCCTGTTTGGTGGGATAATACCGGGCGCCAAAGGCGTGAATCGAAAAGACGAGGTCCAAGATCCTTCTGTTGAAGGATAGCGTTCGATTGAATCATCCGGTACGCTCGGCTTGGATGATCGAGGGGAGGGGAGTTATGAGCCGGTTTTTGTGCTTCCTGGGAGTGTGTGGCCTGCTGGCAGGCGCAAGTCTTATGCTTCCGGGCGTGGCGTCCGCGGCGATTGCCACCTGTGGTGGATCCAGCCCCAACTTCTCCATCTCTGAGACCCCCGGTTTCCTGTTTAGTCCGGAGAAGTATGAGTGCACAATGTCCCCGGGTCCATCCTCTTCTGTGAACGTTGATCTGATTCAAGGAGGGTTGGTAAGTGACAATGTCCAGATTAGTACGGGAGGGCTTGTGACCCTGGTTTCCGATGGTGAGAGCGGCATGCCGGCCACATCGGGCGCAGGACAAACTCAAGAAGTGACCGTTGCCTGCCCCGCCGGATTCGGGCCCGAAAACGAGCCGGGCGGGGAAGCGACCTGTAATGGTGCGACACTCTCGCTCAGATTTGCGAGCGGCAACGGTAGTCTGATGGTCTACAGCGATATCGGAACTGTGCCCGAGCCGTCGACGGGGCTGCTTCTCGGCGCCGCGCTGCCGGCCCTCTTGGGAATCAGGCGACGTTCGATCCGGGTGCGTGCATAGGAAGGTCACCGGCCCTTCCAAAAAATACAGTCCGGCTTGTCGCGGTGACCCGCTCTCCTCAGCGGGTCCTCGTTTTTTTGGGATCCTATTCCCGCAGCCTACCGCAAACTTGACATGAACTGTTCCGCCCTCCTACAATAACCTCAGGTATTGGTCCAACCACTGGGCCAGTTTCACCTCGGCGATGAGCGAAGGCGTTCGATCCACGGAATCGGGGCAGGGGGGCGCGCAGATCTCGCAGGATACCGCGAGGCCGATCCGCGAGGAGCTCGAACCCATCCGGCGGACCAAAGTCTACGCTGAAGTCGCCTCCCAGATTCATCGCTTGATCGTCGCCGGCCGGCTGAAGCCCGGCGACCGGCTGCCCCCCGAGCGCGAGCTGGCCGAGATGTTCGGGGTCAGCCGGACCTCGGTCCGGGACGCACTCCGTGTCCTTGAGATGCGTGGGCTGGTGGAGCCCCGCCACGGCGAGGGGACGGTGGTCACGCAGATCCCCATCGACGCGATCGTGAGCCCCCTGGCCGACGCCCTCGCCGCCTCGAAGGATCTCACCGCGGACCTCTTCGACATGCGCAGGATGCTGGAGCCCCCGCTGGCCCGCGCGGCGGCGCTCCGCGCCTCGGACGAAGACCTCAGATCCCTGGAAGCGATCCTGGAGCGGCAGGCGGATCGGATCCGGGCCGGGGAGATCGCCATTGCGGAAGACAACGCCTTTCACTACCGGATCGCCACGGCCGCGAAGAACCAGGTCGTCCTCCGCGTCATCGACGTGGTGATGGATCTCCTCCAGGACAGCCGCGCGCGGTCGCTGCAGGGGCCCGGCCGGGCCGAGAAGTCCCTCGACGGGCACCGCCGTGTCCTGTCCGCGATCCGCGATCGAGATCCGGGCGCGGCGGCGGAGGCGATGCTGCGGCACATCGAAGAGATCGAGCAGGTGCTGTTTTCCCGCTTGCCGGGCGCCCGAAGCGGCGCCCCTGCGACAACGACGGCCGGGGCGTGAACCCGGCGGGGGGTGTGCGATGGCTCGTACCATCTCGGTAGAGGTCATCTACCGGGGGATCTTCCAGAAGACGCTCGCGAAGAACATCTGCCGGGGCATCGTGCTGGCCGCCCGGAAGGAAGGCAAGATCGGGATTGCGTTCGGCCGGTACGGCGACTCGCCGGAGCGCAACGGCATCCCCGCCAAGAACTTCGCCATCGTGGCTCCGAACGAAGAAGAGCTCCAGCTCAGCATGGCCCAGTACGAGCCGGAGCAGACCGACGTGACGATCAACGTCGACGACATGATGTGCAAAGGCGTGGAGTCCTGGGCCTGGTACGGCCTGCAGCCCATCAACCAGAAGATCCGCGAGCAGGGGACGCTGATCGTGACCTCGATGCTCCCGGCCGAAGAGCTCATCAAATTCTGCCACACCAAGACGCACCCCTACCGCCTCGCCGTCCTCCAGGCGATCCCCAGCTTTTCCGGCCTCTGGGTCTACAAGGACGACCACACCGACGTCCGCATCCTGGGGGCGCTGCCGAAGGTCTGCCCGGAACTGGTCAGCCTGGACAGCGTGCTCGCGGCGATCAAGGAGGAGTGGAAGGACGATCTGAAGGCCAAGTCCGCGCGGCGCTCCTTCGAGCAGGTGACGGCGCGGACGGTCCGGCCCGGCGAGGGCAACCCGGAGGTCCCGTACAAGTTCGACCTGCCGGGGTGGAAGACGATGCGCGAGGGCGTGACGATCGACGGCATCCGGCTCGGCGAGCCGATCAAGTTTGGCGACGAGATCGGCGGCTACCGGCCGGCGCGGAATCCCTACTTCAAGAAGTTCTCCACCCGCACGATGCGCCCGGTGATCGACTTCGACAAGTGCATCAAGTGCACGCTCTGCTGGCTGCAGTGCCCCGATTCCTGCTTCGACGTCATGCCGGACGGGACGTACGACCTCAACGCCGAGGCCTGCTGCGGCTGCGGGGTCTGCGAGGCGGTCTGCCCCGTGGATGACTGCGTGACGATGGTCAACGAGGCGGCGTTCGGCGACAACAAGAGCCAGTGGGAGATGTTCAAGACGGACAAAGCGGGCTACAAGGCCTGGGTCGACGCCAAGATCGCCCACCGGCCTGAGCGGTCCCACGGGTTCCGGTACCTGGGGCAGTACCAGGAGCAGGTTGCCAAGATGGGCCCGGCGGCCGGCACCCCGGAGAAGGGGAGTGCGGGTCCGGGAGGGCGGAAGCAGATGGGCGCAGGCGCTGAGGGGGGTGAAGAGTAATGGATGGGGATGCGGCAACCGCGGTCCGAGTCGCGGCGGCTGAACAGGAGGCGTTGATCAGCGGAAGCGAGGCGGTGGCGGTCGCCACCAGGCTCGCCGACGTGGACGTGCTGACCGCCTACCCGATCCGGCCGTACGACACCTTGATGCAGTACGTCGCCAAGCAGATCGCCAACGGCGAGCAGGACGCCGAATACATCGTGGCGGAGAGCGAGCACAGCCAGTTCGAGATCGCCAAGCACGCCGAAGCGGTCGGGGCACGGGCGATGTGCGGCTCCAGCGGGGTCGGGTGGTGCTACGCGTTCGAGGCGATCGCCGTGACCCCGGCCCTGCGCCTCCCCTTGGTCGCCATGGTCGGCAACCGGGCGCTGGACGACCCCGGGGCATTCGGGACGGAGCACAACGACGCGCTGGCGGCTCGGGACCTGGGGTGGATGCACGTCTGGGTGGACACGGCCCAGGAGGCTCTGGACACCACCCTGATCGCCTATCGGGTGGCGGAGGATCGCCGCGTGTTCCTCCCCTGCGCGATCAGCACGGACGGGGCATTCCTGACCCACTCCCAGACGCTGGTCAAGATCCCGCCGCAGGTCTGGGTCGACGAGTTCCTCCCTCCATATAACCGCGGCGATCTCCGGCTGCACCCCGACAACCCGATCACGATCGCCCCGCAGGTCAACGAGGACTGGCTGATGGAGATCCGGCGCCAGACCGACGAGGCGATGCGGAACGCGCGAGGGGTCATCGAGGAGGCGTACCGGGACTTCCGGCGGATCTTCGGCCGGGGCGACGGCAACCCGTTCTTCGAGGAGTACCAGACCGACGACGCGGAGATCGTGCTGCTCGGCATGGGAACGCTCTCCATGCCCGTCAAGGTGGTCATCCGGAAGCTGCGCGAACAGGGGCAGAAGGTCGGGTTCGTGCGCGTCCGGTGGTTCCGGCCGTTCGACTATGAGCGGCTCGGGCAGCTGCTGTCGCGCTTCGCGGCGGTGGGGGTGATTGACCGGGACTTCTCGATGGGCTCGCCGTTCAACAGCGGCGTCCTGGCCAACGAGATCCGGTCGGTCCTGTACGGGCAAGACCGGCGCCCGCCGGTGGTGAGCTTCATCGCCGGGCTGGGCGGCCGCGAGGTGACGATCCCGGCGGTGAAAGAGATGATCGAGCAGACCCGCAGGGCGGCCGAGACCGGGAAGACCCCGATGGACACGCAGTGGATCGGCGTACGGGCCTAGGAGGGATGAGCGATGGATAAGCCTCACGCAGCGACGCTGGACTCACCGATCCCGGTCCTGGAGCCGATCAAGGGCGTGAAGAAGGCGCCCATCGAGGAGTATTTCACCTCGGGCCACCGCACCTGCCAGGGCTGCGAGTCGGCGCTGGTCATGAAGCTGATGGTGAAGGCCGCCGGGCCGCGCACGGTGGTGCTCGGCAGCACCGGGTGCATGTATGTCGCGAACACCACCTACTACAGCACCTCCTGGGTGGTGCCGTGGATGCACACGCAGCTGGGTTCCTCGGGGTCGGCGGCGGTCGGGACGGCGGCCGGCTACCGGGCGCTGATGCGGAAGGGAAAGATCAAGCGCGAGCCGATCAACGTCATCTCGTTCTGCGGCGACGGCGGCGGGGCCGACATGGGGCTGTCCGCGATCTCCGGCGCCCTGCAGCACATGGATTACAACCACCTGATCCTGCTGTACGATAACGAGTCGTACGCCAACACGGATATCCAGGCCTCCGGCAGCACCCCGTACGGCGCCAACACCACGTTCAGCCCGCACGGGAAGGCGAAGCGAATCCTGCACAAGCGGTGGAAGAAGAACATGGCGGCGATGCTTGCGGCCGGGCACCCCGAGTGCCGGTACGTGGGCACGGTGTGCGCCAGCTACGCGGTGGACTTCATGAACCGGATCCGGAAGGCGCTGAGCATCGGAGGACCGACCTTCATCCACTCGCTCGACCCGTGCCCGAAGGGGTGGGATTACGACCCGATGCTCTCGCACGAGCTG
>VBAK01000047.1 GCA_005882275.1 Candidatus Segetimicrobium genomatis | reverse complement strand
TGGCCGATATGGGATATTCGCTCCAAGGGAAGCTGCTCGAGGTCTGCTCGTGTGGAGGGTTGTGTCCGTGCTGGGTTGGCGACGATCCGGACGGCGGCACGTGCGACACGATCGTGTGCTGGCATTATGACAAGGGGCACATCAACGACATCGATGTGGCGGGCCTGACCTTCGCGCTCGTCGCGCACATCCCGGGCAACATCCTGAAGGGGAACTGGAAGGCGGTCGTGCACGTGGACTCCAAAGCCACCCCCAAGCAAAAGGAAGCGATGCTGGCGGTGCACACGGGCAAGCTGGGAGGCCCGCTCGCCGACCTCGCGCCGCTGATCGGCGAAGTGCTCGGCGTCTACGATGCGCCGATCGAGTTTCGCGTGGTGGAGGGCAAGGGCACGATTCGGATCGGCACCGCCGCCTACGCCGAGATGGCTCCCTACGTGGACGCCAAGGGACGGCCCACCAAGCTCGTCGACACCATCTTCAGCACGATCCCCGGAGCGCCGGCCTACGTGGGCAAGGCGACACGCAACAAGGTCAGCATCCCCGAGCACAAGATGGCATGGGAGTTCAGCGGGCGCAACGCGATCCTCGGCGAGTTCTCGTTCGAGGGGTAGCGCGGGAGACGGCCGCGGAGATGCGGCCGTGACCGGCGCGCAGGACGCCCGAGGGAGCCGCGCGTGATCGGGGCCATGCGCACGCCCGACGATGCCCGATGGTATCGTCTGTCGCTGTGGGCCCTCGTGGCGTTCGCGTGGCTGGTGCTCGCCGTGTGGGGGGCCTCGCCGTTCGCCGGGCTGCTCAGCCACCGAGGGATCGGTGTGGGACCCCTGTCCCCGCCCTCGCGGCTGGCCGTGTTCGTCTTCGGCTGGACCCTCATGACCGTGGCGATGATGCTGCCGAGCAGCCTGCCGCTGGTCAACCTCTTTCGCCGCATGGTCGCGGGACGCCCCGACCGCGGCGGGCTGGTGGCGCGGCTCGGCCTCGGCTACGTGGCCGTCTGGGCGCTCTTCGGGGCCGCGGCGTACCGGGGGGACGTCTGGATTCACCAGGCGGTGGCGGAGATCCCCCAGCTGGCGGCCGGGTCGGCGTGGATCGCCGCGGCGATCCTGCTGGCGGCGGGGGTGTACCAGTTTACGCCCCTCAAGCACATGTGCCTGGAGAAGTGCCGGTCCCCTTACTCGTTCCTCGTCGAGCACTGGCGCGGCCGCGATGCCGGATCCGACGCCCTGCGGCTCGGGGTGCGCCACGGGTTGTTTTGCCTGGGCTGCTGCTGGACGCTGATGCTGCTGATGTTCGCCGTCGGCGGCGCCAATCTCGGCTGGATGCTGGCCCTGGGCGCCCTGATGGCCGCGGAACGCACGACGCGCTGGGGCCGGTACCTGACCGCGCCGGTCGGGGCCGCGCTCGTGCTGTGGGCGGCGCTCCATCTCGCGGGGATCGTGCCATTTCCAAGCACGTAGGACCGGCCGCCCGCCGGCAGGGGCCGAACCGCATGACCGGCCCTGCCGCGGCCGCCCCCGAGAGCGCGTCCACCCGGGAGAAGATCCTCGGGGCGGCCTACCGGACGCTCGTGGAGGTGGGCTACACACAGATCTCGATGCGCAAGATCGCCGAGGGCGCCGGGGTCAACCAGAGCCTGCTCCACTACTACTATGGGAGCAAAGAGAACCTCATGCTGGAGGTGCTCGACTTCGTCAACGAGCGCCTCCTCGCCCGTCAGCGGACCATGTACGCGGAGGCCGGATCGTTCGAGCAGATCTGGGCCCAGGCGCTCGAGTATTTCAAAACGGACGTGCGGTCGGGGTACGTGCGGGCGCTGTGGGAGTTGAGAGGGCAGGCCCTGAGCAATGCTCGGATCCAGACGCGCGTGACGCAGATGATCGCCCACTGGCGGCGTCTCGTCACCGGTCTCTCCAGGCAGGCGCTGGCGCAGTACGGCATCGCCGGACAGGCCGACCCGGAAGTGCTGGGCCGGGTGATCGGGGATCTCTATTGGGGCGCGGAAGCCGAGATCCTCGCCGGAGAGGATGCCGAGGCGCACTTCGAAGCGATCCACCTGATGGGCAATTTATTCCGCTGGCTTGCCCGGGACCAACACGCACCAAAAATCGAAACGGAGGTGTCGGAGATGGATCTTAAGCAATTGAGCCTGAAGAAAGGGACGTGGGTGGTGGCCAACTGCGGGAAGTTTCCCAGCGAGAAGAACTGCCAGCTGGTGCTCATGGCGCCGCAGTCGCAGCGCCAGGACTTGATCGAAGCGGCGGCCACGCATGCCGTGAAGACCCACGGGCACACCAACACGCCCGACCTGCGCAAGGAGCTGGGGCAGATGCTCGACACGGTGGACATCTAAAGGCGCCTGCCCGACCCGTCAGACCCGCAGGGGGACCCAAGACCAGGCCACGTGCCTGGTCTTGTGGTTTCTCGGGAACTTTTCCGGACGGCCGCGCGCTTGGCAAGGTGAGCGACCCGCGTCGAGTGTGACCCCGGGGTCGTCACACCGGACGAGATCGGCAGCCAGGCCATTCTCGGCGGTCGGTTCCCCGGCGTGGACGTCATCAAGCCGCGGGCCGGTGCGCTCAAGCCGGGATAGCCGTCCGGCGTTCCCAATCGTGGACAGCGTTGTGCCGGCGATCTCCCCTCTGTCGCCGGCACGGCAGACCGGCCGGGATCCGTTCGCCGATCCCGGCCGGAAGCTTTTCGTCGCGCTATCGAGCGTTGGCGGCGGCGAGCATGACGTTTCGCACGGCCTCGGCCAGGCCCTCGATGCCGATGGCCAGCTGCACGGCCTTCGTGCCCGCCAGATCGTGCCCCGGCGGCTCGACAAGGTACGGCGGCGAATGCGGAGGCAGCGGCGGCGCCGGCTGAAACGCCTGTTCATTGAGGCCCGACGCGAGGCGGATCAGGGGCTCGAGGCGCTGCGCGAGCGCGCGGGGCTGCTCGTCCGCGGCGATCCCGGGGAGGTCCAGGGTCGGAGCAACCGCCGCGGGGACCGCGGCGCGCAGTTCCTCGAGCCGGGCGCGGATGCCCTCCAGCGTCTCCCGAACCTCGCCGGCGTGCGACCGGTGGGTGCCGGCCCGAGGATAGCCGGGCGTGGGCTGGGCCAGCGGCTCGTGCTGGGAGAGAGACCGGAGCCGCTTCGCCTGCTCGTCGAGGTCTCTGAGGATCTGCCAGAGCCGGATCCACTGGGCCGGCGGCGTCTCGGGCACCGCATCACTCCGCTAACCTTGAACAGATGGCCGAGCCGTCACACGGCAGGACCTTCTCGTTGAGGTTCATCGCTGGCCGCTTCTTTCACGCTCTGCTTGCTGGCCCGCGTCGGCGCGCCGCCGCCTCTTTGAACAGTTGCCAGAGTCGCCATACGCCAAGCACCAATACGCCAACCGCCACGGCCAGCGTGAGCCACGACCACGGGCTGGCGGTGCCCAAGACGTGCAGGAGCGCGAGGGTCAGTAGCGCGCCCCCCAGGATCATCCTGTCCGCCCGCGTCAACACCTTCTCGTTGAGGTTCACCGCTGCTGGCTCCCTTCGTGCTCCAGTTCGTGCTCCCGCTGGCGGCCCGCGTCGGCCATCTTGCCGCCGACAAAGTTCATGACCATGCCGACGATTCCCGTGACGCCGCCGACCACGGCCGACACGGGCGACCGCCCCGCGACCACGGCGACGGCGCCCGCAATCTCCAGGATGTGCCCCGTGTCCTGCATCGCCTCGCCGCGCCGCTCGGCCTCCTTGGCCTCGTGCTCAGCCAACTCGACCGACCGATCATGGTCCCAATCTGGGTCCGCCCACACGTCCTCGTGCCACAGCACCCGACTGGCCAGGATCTCCAGCGCCCGCTGGCAGATCGGACTCGTCCGCCCGAGCAGTTGCTCCCGCAGGCCCGCGCTCCTGGCGCGGTAGAGGGCGACCGCCTTCGGGCGATCCCCCCGGGCGTCCCGCAACGCCGCCTTGGCCAGCCCGAGGCTCGCCTCGCCCAGGTACCGCAGGCTCGGGCAGGCCGGCAGGGCACTGTCGGCCACCGGACGGGCGAACGCCGCCCCGGGCAGGCCCAGAACGACCAGCATGACCATGACTGCCAGCAGTCTCATTCTGACTACCCCCCTACGACCGACTACCCCCCTACAGCCTTTTCGCTTTTGTCGAAACGAGGCTGGTATATGATGCCATCAGGGAAGACTCCTTTGCTCTGCTCTTCGCGTCGATCGGCCTTCACGATCGTTTCCCGGTCTATTCCGCGAGGAAGGGACGCGGGCCTGTCGGTTTCGCTGCGGCTCCGCCGAGGTTTCGCGTACGTAATTCAGAGGGTTGCCCGAACCGTTGATCGTCTGGACGGTGGGTCCGCGTTGGTCCGAACGGTTAAATCTCCCCCGGCCGAAGTGATAGTTCGCGTTCGGAGGCGAATTATCGGGCCGCGCCGATGGTATACTCTCCCCGCGATGAGACACCGAAGGCTGATCGTTCTGATCTGCGGCGCGGTCGTGCTGGCGTCGGTGTTCCCGGTCGGGGCCCAGTCCGGGATGTGGCCGGTCACCGACGCCAAAGGCTGGTTCACGATCAGCTTCCCTGGGGATTGGGAAGTCGTCTCGCGCCGAGCCGCGGTCCCGGACACACGGCAGGCGCGCGCCTCCGAGAATCCCCTGTCGATGGTCAGCGCCACGGCGCCGCGGGAGCGTCAGCACCTCCCCGCGCTGTCGGTGATGACCATCATGCTCCCCGATGAGTTTTCCGGCACGGCGTTTTCGCTGCTGGCGAGATTCAGGCGGTCTCAGACCCAGTGGCTGAGCGAATCCGGGTACACCATCGTGAAGGATGGTCGGGCCCGGGTCGCGGGGCACCAGGCGTATTACCAGTATGCCACCTTGACGCTCGATTCCCCCCGGGGGCCCGCCGGCCGCTTCCTGGCCCGCAGGAGCCTCTACGCGGTCACGGTCTTCTTCGGTGAAGGGCACCTCGGCGTCTGGGCCACGGGGTACACGCTGAACGATCCC
>VBAK01000046.1 GCA_005882275.1 Candidatus Segetimicrobium genomatis | reverse complement strand
CTCTCCGAGCATGCGCTGGCCTGCCTCGGCGCCGAGCGCCCCCATCTCGCGCAAACGCGCCGCAGCCCGCCCGGCACGTGCTGGGAGCGACCCCGCCGCGAGTCCGAACTCGCCGAGCGGGCGGGTGTCGACGACATGGAGGAGGTAGAGGGCGGCATCGGCCCAGTCGAGCTGGCTCAGCACACGGTGCAGGAATTCCGAGAGGAGGAGCCCACTGACCGCGACGAGCACACGTCTCACCGAAGGAGCTCCCCCAGCACGAGCGCGGCCAGCGCCGCGACGAGGACGAGCGGCACGGTCACCACACTGACGCGGAGGTATTCCAGGGCGGGGACCTCCACTCCCTGCCGCCGCGCGAAGGTGAGCCACAGCATCGTGGCGAGGGAGCCCACGGTCGTCAGCGCCGGGCCGATATTCAGGCCGGCCAGGGCCGATGCGGTCAAGAGCGGGATCCGGGCGCGGGGCGCTCCAACGAGGACCGCAAGCATTACGAGGGCCATCGGGATGTTGTTGAACACGTTGGCCCCCAAAGCGGCGGTGGCTCCTGTGATGGCGACCGCGCCGAGCGGGCCTGCGGCGTGGCCGAGGATGAGGCCCGCGATGCCCGTGGTGAGACCGGCGTGCTCGATGCCTCGAACAATTGTCGCCATCCCCCACACGAATGGGAAGAGGGGCCAGGAAATCCCCGCCGCGATCTCCCGCGGCTCTCGCCCTCCGGTTGTGGCGGCCGCGACGGCAAGCGCGGCGCCTCCTGTGAGGGCAACCGGCCACAGCGGCCGCTCGGCCAGCCCGGCCAGGAAGAGGGCGGCGAGCACGAACCCGAAGATCACAAGGGAAACCTTGAAGAACCGCGTGCCGGCGGGTCCGGCTGTTGTCGGGAACGAGGTTGCGGCCGGGAGCATGCGTGGGAGACGATCGCGGAACACCCAGAGGAAGATCGCGACGTTGGCCGCGACGGCGGCCACTTCGGGGAAGGCCATGATGCGGGAGAACTGCCAGAACGGCACCCTGAGCCGGTCGACGATCAGCAGGTTCGTCAGGTTGCTCATCGGAAACACCAGAGATCCGGTGTTCGCGACGAACGTGCAGGCGTACAGGTAGGGAAGCGGGTCGACCCGCAGCGCCAGGACCGTGGCGTAGACGACCGGGGTGAGGATGATCACGGTGACGTCCAACGAGAGCAGCGCGGTAACGACCGCGCCCAGAATGAAGACGTTGACGAGGAGCCGCCGGCTGCTCCCGCCGCTCGCCCGAACGGCATAGGACGCAGCCCAGGCGAAGACGCCGGCCATCTCCAACGCCGTCGAGAGCAGCATCATCCCAAACAGGAAGAGCAGGACGCCGGCCGTCTCGCGGGCCGCACCCACGAGGTCGGCACGGGAAAGCAGCCCGAGGGCGAGCAACGCGGCAACGCCGCCGGCCGCAGGCCACGCTTCGTTGAGACCCTTTGGTCGAGAGATCGCGAGGCCTATGACGGCGAGAAAGACGGCGAGCCCGAGCAGGGTCTGAGCGCCGAGGACGGGGCCGATCACGGTGGCGAGTTCGTGTTGCGGCGGAGCGCTCCCTGCCCGAGAGTGATTGACACCGGGTTCGGGGGAATGCTACATTCACCGATGAAGGCGATGAGGCTCGCCTAAACCGCCGAGCAGTTCGGCTGATAGCCTCTACCCATACGAGAGGGTAGGGGCTTTTTTCGTGCGCGGCTCCTGCCCACACGGCGTGGGAGCCGCGTGTTGTATTTTTGGACAGGAGGGACGCTTAGTGGTGGACGCGTGGATCGCGATGGTCATGGGGCTCCTGATCTTCGCAGGATCGCTCCTCTCTGTCGAGGCGGGCATCTCAGTCGCCCTCATCGAGATCGTCCTGGGGGTCGTGGCCGGTAACCTCCTGAGTGTTCACACCACACCGTGGATCGACTATTTGGCCGGTTTCGGAAGCATCGTGCTCACGTTCCTCGCCGGCGCTGAGGTGGACACCGGGCTGACGAACTTACCGATCGGCAAGCTGATCATGGCCAGTACGTTCATTACGAATTTTGGCACCGCGGCCGCGCTGAGCATCATGTTCATCCGGCCCACGCCCTGGATCTTTGTTTTTCTTCTGGCTTCGGCGGTGATCGTCCTGATCGTGCCCTACCTCTCCTCGAAGCGGCGCCGGCAAGGGAAGGGGGGAAGTGATGACCCGGGGAAGCAGGCTCGCTCAGGTTGCCCTGGATGCTATCGCTTTCTCAGGATGCTCAGGCGCACGGGCTCGATCACCACGATGTGCCCCGTCCGGGAGCGCTGCTGAAGCGCTTGCAGCCGGCGGTAGAGGGACGGCCGCAGGAAGCTGTCCTTCCAGACAGTTCTGAGCCGCCATTCGAAGACGCCGAGGGTTTGGAAATGGTAGCGGAACTGGAAGGTTTCGGCTCCCTCCAGCCGGTACAGCCCGCGCTGCACGATCCGCTTCACCGCGCGTGTCGCGGCGCGATGTCTCTGAAGATTTTCCGGCGTCTTGTCGAGGGTGCCCTGGGGACGCTCCCGCCCATTCGACGCCCAGCAGATTCGGGGAAGTTGAGGCCGGGGCTGGCGAGGGCCGGCGAATCGATCCGGCCGGAGGTCTACCACGATGCCGTCCGGCCGGATTGCCCGGTGGATCTGTGTCAGGGCATGGACCATGCCCGAAGGTGCGATTCATCAGAGGGACCATGAGAGGACCGCGACGTCGAAGCGCCGGCCGGGGAGCCTGAGGGTTTCGGCCGCCGCCACCCGATATCGGACTTTCTCCCGCAACGAGGCGGGTGTCAGCGCTTTGGCCCGGGCGATGAAGGCCTCGTTCGGGTCAGTCGCCACGACCGCTCGAGCCAGAGGGGCGATTCTCCGAGTCAGCCGTCCGTCGCCGCACCCGACCTCGAGGATCCGCGCCCCCTCGAGGGGAATCCGGCGCCGCAGCGCCCGCAGTTCGGTTCGTTCGGGATCCCGCCTCAGCCCTTTCATCTCATCCCCCTGCCGCGCATCCCCCACGGGTGACGACGGCTTCGCAGGTCGAGGCGGGAAGGATCTCAACCGTTCCGGCCTGGGCGAATGGCTGCATGAAACGGTTCACGCTCTCGCGGTCCGGCCCCTCAACGATCATGACGAACGTGTGGGCATTGTTGACCACCGCATCCGCGCGGATCGTCAGGCCGTAGCTCTTGGTGCTTTGAGGCGACAGGTGCTTGAGGAGCATTTGTGCCATTTTAGGGTCGCCGGCCGGGCAGCGATTGGCCTCGTGGCGGTGTTGAACGACGAACAGGCTCATGGACCATTCCTCCTCTGCTCACATCCCGGGCTATCCTACAGGATGCACCGTTCGGACGAGCGCCGGTACATCCAGTATAGTCGAGCGGGTCGCTCGCTGTGAACCACGCGCCGGGGATTCTCCAAAGAGCCCTCCGCGGCCCCCGAGGAGGAATGAAGGTCTGCGCATAGGAAGGAGTGACTGCGCCTGCAGCCGCTGGCGCGGGAGATCAACTTCTCCGAGACGGGGGTCGAGCGCGTCACGGTCGGCGACGCGGCGGTTGATCGTGGGCGGGGCGAGTTTTTGCTCTAGCGGGGCGCGGCACAAGGCGCACAGGTGAGAGCGTGTCCTGCCCGGGGCAAGCCACTCGAGGGAGCCTTCAATGAGCGTCCATCGATTTGAGCCACGAGTGTACCATACCTCCATCGGCACGCACGCGCCGGTCCTGACCATCGCCTCCGGGAGCACCGTGATCACGACGACGGTGGACGCGCGCGGGATGGATGCGACGGGGAAGCAGGTGACCGAGCGGGGCAATCCGCAGACGGGACCGTTCTTTGTCGAGGGAGCGGAGCCGGGGGACATGCTCTCCGTCACCTTCGACCGGCTCAGGCCGAACCGGAAATTCGGGTGGAGCGCCAGCGCGATCGCCCCCAACGTGCTCGAGCCGGAAACCGTGAAGCAGGCTCCCGACGAAGCGCCCGCCCGATGGGAGATCGACCAGGAAGCGGGCACAGCCACCCTCGTTGAGCCGAGGACGGCGCTGGGCCGGTTGACGCTGCCGCTGCGGCCCATGGTGGGCTGCTTCGGCGTGGCGCCGCCCAGGGGGCAGGCGATCTCCACAGCTACCTCTTCCACGCACGGGGGAAACATGGACTACCGCGGCTTCGTCGAGGGCGTCACGGTGCACTTTCCCGTGTTTGTCCCCGGGGCTCTCTTTCACGTGGGCGACGGGCACGCCCTGCAGGGGGACGGGGAGATCGTGGGGACGGGCATCGAGATTTCGTTCGACATCCAGTTCACGGTCCGGCTGGTAAAGGGCAAGGCGCTTCAATGGCCCAGGGCGGAGAGCGCGGATGAAATCATGACCGTGGGGAACGCCCGGCCTCTGGACCAGTGCGTCCAGCATGCCACAACGGAGATGGTCCGGTGGCTGCAGGAGGACTACGGCCTGGACGCGCGGGGCGCGCACCTCTTGCTGGGGCAGTGCGTTCGGTATGAACTGGGAAACATGTACGACCCGGCCTACACGATGGTGTGCAAGGTCTCCAAGAGCCTTCTGGCTGGGCTCGAGGCGGGCAGATGACGCCGCCGGGCGGCTTCACCGCGACCCGCAAGATCGGCGACGCCGCCGTGACCATCATTTCGGAAGGCTCGATGTCGTGGGCGCCGAAGTTCGTCGCCCCCGAGGCGGAGTGGCGGCGCGCCGTGCCGGAGGTCGGGGCGGACGGCGCGATCACGATTGGCCTGAACCTTGCTCATATCCGAATCGGGAACGCCTCGATCCTCATCGACCCTGGACTCGATGACCCGGACTCCGCGTGGCAGCGGAGGTTCGCCGCGCGGTGGCCGGGCGTCCGGCGGTCTCCCGGCCTGGAGCGCGCCCTCGAGGCGCTCGGCGTCCGGGCCGGGGAGGTCACCCACGTCTTGATCACCCACGCGCACGGCGACCACTTCGGCGGCGTGACGGTCGAGCGGGAGGGCCGGGATGCGGCCCGATTCCCGCGGGCCCGGCATCTGATCGGCCGCGCCGACTGGGCCCGCA
>VBAK01000045.1 GCA_005882275.1 Candidatus Segetimicrobium genomatis | reverse complement strand
CGGTCTGTGACCGGCACGGGGTGCTCATCATCGCGGACGAGGTGATGAGCGGGGCGGGTCGCTGCGGCACCTGGCGCGCGCTCGAGCACGACGGAGTCGTCCCTGATGTGATGGCGGTCGGAAAGGGTCTGGCGGGGGGCTACATCCCGCTCGCCGCGACGATCCTGCGCAAGGAAATCGGGGCCACGATCCTCTCCCGGCACGGGGCGATCATGACCGGACACACCTACTCGGGACACACCACCGCGTGCGCCGCCGCACTTGCCGTCCAGCGGATCATCGAGCGCGAGTCCCTCGTCGAGCGGGTCCGCAGCCGCGGCGAGACGCTGCGCCGTGAGCTCGGTGCAGCGCTCGGGCGATTCCACGCCGTGGGTGACGTGCGCGGGCGGGGCTACCTGATCGGGATCGAGTTCGTGCGCGACCGCGCGACGCGCGAGCCGTTTCCGGCCGAGCGGGCCTTGAGCCAGTCGATCGGGCGAGGCGCGCTCGAGGACGGGCTCATCATCTATCCCTGCGCGGGCAACGTCGACGGCGCGAGTGGCGACACCGTCATCGTGGCGCCGCCCTTCAACGCCAGCGAGCCGGAGCTCGCGGAGCTCGTCGAGAAGCTCACCGGGGCGATCGGGCGCACACTGGCGGCGGGGTGACCTTGCAGCGCGCCGGCGTTGGGCGGCGCCGGATACCGTGCCCGATGCTCAGAACTTCTGCGATATCCTCAGACCGATCGTACGCGGCTGCGCCGGAATGATGTACGCCTGCGTATCGACCGGCGTCGGCGCCCCGGTGAAGTAGGTGGGAGCCGTTTGCGTGAAGCGTGAGAGCTGTGCGCGCCGGTCGAACGCGTTCGTCAGGTAGAACTCGGCGGTCAGCTTGTCGTGCACGGCGCCGAACCTGAAGTCGGCTAACCCGTACGCAGGCATCTGTCCGACGACAGCCGACTGATCGACGCGCAGCTGAACTGAGGACGAGGCCTGATAGGTCCAGTCGCCCTGTGCAAACGGCTCCCATCCGCCAATCTGTGGCAGGTTGTACCGCACAACCAGGCTTCCCTTGAAATTCGGGGTGATCGGCAGCTTTGTACCGTTGCTAGCCCACAGATAGCTGTTGACCGTTGAGCCATCCGGGAGAGTATGCACCGTGGGAACGCCATACTGGTCCGCGCAAGGCGGCCCTTGGGAGCAGACCTTCTGAGTCACGTGCGCATTGATCCACTGAAAATTGAGACTCGTGACCAAGTTCTGCGTTGGCACCCAGTCGATGTTGCTCTCCAGACCCGTGAGGCGGGCATCGGGGCCGTTCTTGATGATGGTGACGCTGTTGACGCCCAGGAAGGAAAACTGGAAGTTGTTCCAGTCCTCCCAGAAGGCGGCGCCGTTCCAACGCAGGTGACGGTTGAAGAACTGCGTCTTCCAGCCGATCTCGTAGTTCTTCAAGTAATCGGTGGTATACGGGCCTATGTTCGCCTGGGCGGTGCGGTTCACGCCCCCGGGCCGGAAACCCTTCGAGTAGGTCGCGTACACCATCGCGTCCGGCGTGACTTTGTACGTGAGATTGACTCGCGGCACGGTGCCGTGATCAGCGATGCGCTTCGCCAGGTCAGTGCAGGGTGCGAACTTGACGGGGGTCGGAATGAAGTTGCCGGCGGCATCCTTGAAGCAGTTCACCATGCCCGTGTGGCTGCTGTAGTTCTGGTTATACCCAAAGAAGCCATCCAGGGTGTTGTCGAACTTGTAGGCGCGAATTCCCCCGGTCAGCGACAGCTTACTGGTCATATCCCATGTGACCTGGGCGAATGCCGCCTGGTCCCGATCGACACGGGTCTCGTCGGTGAGCCAGATGGTCTGGAACAGGGTCGGTATCGAATACGCGTCCGACAAGCCCGCCGGATTCAGCGGGGAGCCGTACGGATTCACGTACCCGTAGCCTGGCATCGTGTACTGCTCGAAGATGTTGTGCAGCTGGCGCTGGACGAAGACACCGAAGGTCCCCTTGACGGGCAGCTGCACGGGGGTGCTCACGCGCAGCTCGTGACTCCACTTCTCGTAGTCGTGCCGGCTGTTGACCAGCTCCTGGGGCATGATCGGGTTGCCGCTGTTTCCGGTCCAGTAGATACCTGAGCCGTAGACGCGGTCGTAGAACACCGAATAGTCGCTGTAATCGGCGAGCGAGTGTGTGACGCGCTTGAAATAGCCGCCCGAGTAAACGAGATCGAAGTTGCTGATCTTGCCCTCGATGGTCAGAGCACTCTGCTGCCATGAGTCGGATGAGTTCTCGGGAGAGAAGTGCGCGAGTTGCAAATCGCCGACGCCGGGGTCAAAGGCAAAGAAGCCTTCCGTCGTAACGGTCTGCGCCATGACGGTCGGCGTGATGGACCAGTTGTCCCCGATATTCCAGCGGAGTGCTCCGCGGCCGCCCCGGGTCTGCACCGGGTTGTAGTCCGGTTTCGCCCAAGGTGCGTTCGTGATCGCACCCGCACCGACGGTACCTACCGGAGGACACGCGGAGCCCGGCGTTTTGTTCCAGGTCGGGAAAGTCCGGATCCCGTTTACGATGCACGCGCTGGCGTTGGTCCCGGAGACATTGCTGATGTAGCCCCCATCGGACTCGTCCCAGCCCACCAGTCGGATCGCCGCATTCGAGCTCAGCGGGATGTTCACGTAGCCTTCGAGTTCGTGGCCGTTGCCGTGATGCAGGATCTGATTGCCCTGCAGGTCGATGCTCCCGGAAAACTTCGTCGGGTCGGGCTTGTTGGTGATGATGCGCACCGTGCCGGACTCCGAGCTTGCACCGTAGAGAGTGCCTTGCGGGCCCTCGAGGACCTCGATGCGCTGAATGTCGTAGATATGAACGTCGACGTTGCCGTCGATGGTCGTGACCGGCTGCTCATCCAGGTACTCGCCCACGCTCGGTTGGGAGCCGGAGTGATTGGTACCCCCGCTCACTACGCCGCGGATGTAGATGTGGGACTCGCCCGGCTCGCCGTTGCCTCCCTGTCCCTCGCCGCGCACGTAGGCGATGCCCGGCGCGAACTTCACGTAGTCGTCGATATTGGCGATGTTGAGCTGATCGAGCTTCGCGGTGTCGAGCACCTGGACGCTGATCGGCACGTCCTGCAGGTTCTCGACGCGCTTCTGCGCGGTCACCACGACTTCCTCGAGGCCGCCGGCTGTCGCACCCGCCGTCGCCGGTGCCTGCTGCGCGTAGGCGGCCGGCATCGCTACGAGTAGCGCTGACGCAACAGGAATTCCCGTGCGGAGGATCGTGCGGTGCTTGCAGGCCAGCTCCCGCGTCAATTTGCGACGTTTGCTACGACTCATCGATCGAGCCCCCTTGTGGTTTTTATGCAAGCCCCGGACAGCCTAAGGCTACGCCAAGCGCGTGCGGGATTTCAAATTGACGCCGGCACCGCCGGGTATTCGCTGAGAACCGGGCCCAGGGCCTCCTTCAGAGGACCGAGCCAGGGGTCGTAGTTGCGCCAGTGCTCGAGCCCTTCGTCGAAGATCGGCTGGCGTACCTGCTCGGAGCTCGCCGTGCGTACCGCGCGCGGGTTCTCGTAGAACCTGAGGCACCCCGCCTCGAAAGGCAGCTTGCAGTAGGCGAGCAGGCGCCGCACCTCGGGTTCCGTGTCGGCGACGATGGACTCGTAGAGGACTCGGTGGATCCTGTTCGGAAGAGTGCGCTCGAAGTGCGCCATCAGCTCGACGTAGTCGCGGTAGTAGCGGCCGAGGTCCTCGAGGTCGTAGCTAAAGCTCTGACCGCGCGCAAAGTGCTGCTTGAAGCAGGAGAAGCCGCAGGCGAGCGGATGCCGCCGGGCGTCGACGATCCTCGCGTTCGGCAGCATGAGCTGAATCAGACCCACGTACAGCCAATTGTTGGGATTCTTGTCTATGAAGAAGGGCGCCCGCGTCTTGCGCTGCACGCGGGTCGACTCGAGGTAGCCGGCGCCGAGCGCGTGCAGTGCGTCGCGGTCGAGCCCAGCCAGCATTTCTGGAAAGCGCGGACCTGCCTCGCGCGCGCGCGCATTGAGCTCATGGACGATCCGCGGAACGTCCGGGAGCTCCATGGTCCCTTCGACCAGGGAGTGACTGGCGAGGATCTGCTCGAGCAGTGTGGATCCGGCCCGCGGAAGTCCGACGATGAATATCGGGTCCGGAGCCGGGCAGCCCCAGCCCGAGCGGGCGGCAAAGAAATCGGCCGTGAACAGCTCCTTCAGGCGGCGGATGAGATCGGCATTATCGTCGGCACTGTACGGGTGCGACCTGCGACGCAACGCATTCCCTGCGGCATAGTGCGCAAAGGATTCCTCGTAGGATCTGGCATCCTCCAGCGTCTTGCCGAGCGCGAATTCGAAATGCACGCGATCGTCGTCTGCCAGATCCTTGCGTCCGAGCGCCGCGCGCATGGCGCGCGCCTCCTCGTCGCTGAAGCGAAAGGTCTTGAGGTTGGCGAGGCTCCAGTAGGCTTCGCCGAGAGTCGGGA
>VBAK01000044.1 GCA_005882275.1 Candidatus Segetimicrobium genomatis | reverse complement strand
ACGCCGACACCGGCGTGTCGAGGTCACCGGTTATGTCGAATGGTGGCTGCAATGCGAACTCCAAACAAAAAACCCATCCCCGGGGTCATCCGGAGATGGGTTTCTGGTGTGCCGTAGAACCGTCTTTAAGTCGCGCGAAACAAAGCTAACCGTCAGCCCACTCCGTCATGAAGTGCGCCACCGCCAAAGACGCGCGCTGCTGACAACCTGGTACGACATGCTGCGACCGAGTATCACCGGGGGATGCGCGCAAGGTCAAGCACGGGTGGTTATTCGTGCGCCGGGTTGCGTTCCGGGCATGCGGCGGCCGCGAGCGGCCGGCCACCGACGACGACCATGCTGAGGCGCTCCATCGCCACGTAGAAGGCGGGTGTGATGTAGAGCGTGAGGAGCTGCGACAGCACCAGCCCCCCCACGGCAGCGATCCCGAGGGCCCGCCGCGCCTCGGCACCGTTGCCGAGACCGAGGGCGATCGGCAAGGTGCCCAGGATCGCCGCGGCGGTCGTCATCATGATGGGACGAAAGCGGATGCGGCACGCCTCGATGATCGCCGCGCGCGGCGTCAGCCCATGCTCGCGGCGCAGTTGCAGGGCGAAGTCCACCATGATGATGCCGTTCTTCTTGACCAATCCGACCAGCATGATGAGGCCGACGAAGCTGAAGATGTTGAGCTCCTGGCGAAAGGCGATCAGCGACAGCAGCGCTCCGACCATGGCGAGCGGCAGCGCGGTGAGGATGGTCAAAGGATGGCCGAGGTGCTCGTAGAGCATGGCGAGCACGAGGTAGATGATCAGGATCGTCAGGCCGAGCAGCAGTGGCATGCCCGCCATGGACTCCTGGAACGCCTGGACGTTGCCGGCGAAGGCGCCGCTCACATCCGGCGGGAGCGTTGCGCGCGCCAGCGCCTCGATGCGGGGCGTTACCTCCCCGAGCGAGACGCCGGGCTCCAGGTTGAAGGACAGCGCGACCGAGGGCAGCTGTCCGGAATGGTTGATCTTGAGAGGCCCGACGCCCGGGGTCACGTCGGCGACCGCACGCAGCGGAACGAGGCTCCCCTTGGCGCCCTGCAGGTAGAGCGCGCTCAGCGCGTCGCTGTCGGTCTGGTAGCGGGGTGCGAGCTGCAGCAGCACCCAGTACTGGCTGACGTCGCCGTAAATGGTGCTGATCTGCTGGCCCCCGTAAGCAGCCTCGAGAGCACTCTGTACCTGCTGCGCCGTGACGCCGAGCGCGGCGGCCGCTTCGCGGTGGATGACGACCCGGAGCTGCGGGTTGTTGAGCTCGAGGTCACTGCTCACATCACGCAGCCCCGCAAGCTCGGCCATGCGCCGCTCGAATTCCGGCGCCACCGCGTACAGCACCTCGGTGGCGCTGCTTTGCAGGACGAACTGGTATTGCGCGTTTCCCCCGGTCGTGCCGAGGTTGACCGCACTCGGATTCTCGACAAACACCTGCAGGCCGGAGATGGAGGCGACGGCCGCGCGCAGCTGCTGGCGCACCTCGCCAGCGGGGGCACGCGCGCCGCGGGGCTTGAGCCCCATGAACAGCACGCCGACGTTGTGGCCGCCGGTCTCGTTGAAGCCCTGGCCGGCGTTCGAAAGTACGGCGGCCACCGCGGGGTTCCTCTGCACCGTTTCGGCCACCTGCTGCTCGAGGGCATTCAGCCGCTCGAAGGTCGTTCCCTCGGGCGCGCGGGTCAAGGCGATCACGAGCCCCGTGTCCTCGGCCGGGATGAATCCCTTCGGCACCTCGGCGAACAGCCACACGGTCAGTGCCAGCATCAGGGCGCTCACCGCGAGCATCGCGCGCCAGTGCTCCACCGCCCAGCCGAGCGATGCCACGTAGGCGTCGCGGATGCGCTCGAAGCCGCGAGCTGGCCCGGAAAGCCGCGCAGCGAAGCCGCGCGGCTCGCCGAGCAAGCGGCTGCAGAGCATCGGCGTCAGGGTGAGCGACACGGCGCCCGAAATCAGAATCGCAATGGCCACGGTCGCGGCGAACTCGCCGAACAGCCGGCCGGTGATCCCGCCCATGAAAAAGAGCGGAATGAACACCGCGGCGAGCGAGAGCGTCATCGACACCACGGTGAACACGATCTCGCGGCTCCCGGTGAGCGCAGCCGCGAGCGGCGGCTGGCCCTGCTCCCGGTAGCGGGCGATGTTCTCGAGCACCACCACCGCATCGTCCACCACGAAGCCGACCGAGAGCGTCAGCGCCATGAGCGACAGGTTGTCCAGACTGAACCCGAGCACCCGCATGGCCGCCACCGTGCCGATCAGCGACACCGGCAAGGTGAGCGCCGTGATCAGCGTCGCGCGCAAGCTCCGCAGGAACAGGAACATGACGGCGACGACGAGCGCGACTGCCGCGAGGAGGGTCCTCTCGACATCGACGATGCAGGCGCGAATAAAATCAGCGCGGTCGAACAGCAGATGCAGCGCGGTGTCGCCCGGTGCGCGCCGCGTGAGCTCGGGAAGCAGTGCCCGTACCTGCTCGGCGACCGCCACCGTGTTGGCACCGGGTTGCCGCCTGACCGACAACCACACGGCCGGGCGCAGGAGCGGCTCGCCCGGACCGCTTTCACTGAACGTCGTGAGCTGCCGGTCCTCCTCGATGCCATCGAGCGCGTAGCCGATGTCGCTCAGGTGGACGGGCGCGCCGTTCCGATCGGCGACAATGAGGCGGTTGTACGCGTCGGCAGTCACCAGCTGACCGTCGCTCTCCACCGTGTAGGTGCGCGCCCCGGCATGGAGCGTGCCGGTCGGCAGGCTGGAATTGTTGCGGCGGATCGCCTCGCTGATCGCATCGAGCGTGAGTCCGCGCGCCGACAGCGCGTAGGGATTGACGTAGACGCGGGCGGCGTACTCATAGGTACCGATGCGACCGACCTGCGCGACCCCCGGGACCTGCGCGATGCGCTCGGCCACGCGCGTGCGCGCGTACTCGTCGAGTTTCGTGAGGGGGAGAGTCTCGGAGGTGAGCGCCAGGTAGAGGATGCCGTAGTCGCCCGGGTTGATCTTCGCGAGCACCGGTGGCGTCGGCATGCCGGCGGGGAGGCGGTCGATGCTCTGCGAGATCGCCGTCTGCACGTCCTGAGCAGCAGCATCGATGTTGCGGGTGAGCGCGAACTGCAGCGTGATGACGCTGCTGCCGATGGTGCTGCCCGAGCTCATGGAGGTGAGCCCGGGAATGCTGCTGAAGCGCCGCTCGAGCGGCGCCGCCACGGAAGCCGCCATGACCCTCGCGCTCGCTCCCGGAAGGTTGGCGAACACCGCGATGGTGGGATAGTCGATGTTCGGCAGCTCGCTCACCGGCAGATGCCGGTACGCCACGGCACCGAAGATGACCAGCGCCGCTGAGAGGACACCGGTCATCACCGGACGGCGGATGAAGGGTGCGCACGGGTTCATGTGCCTGCACCCGACAGCCCGATACGCGCCCGCGGCGGCGCTGGCGCGCTCTCCCTCACCACCATGCCGGGACGCAGACTTGTCGGCACCCGCTCGACGACCTGCTCGCCGTCCTTCACGCCCGTTGCGATCACCGCCAGATCATCCTGGTGCCGGTCGACGCTCACGGCACGCTTGGTCGCGCGTCCCGCGACCACCACGTACACGTAGTTGCCCGCGGGGCCCGTCTGGACCGCGGTCTCCGGCACGATCAGCGCGTGCGGCTCGAGCGCGAGCTGCACACGCACGGTCACGAACTGACCCGGCCAGAGCTGCTCGCGCTCATTGGGCACTCGCGCCTTGAGTGTGAGCGTGCCGGTGCTCGCATTGACCGCGTTGTCCATGAAGACCACGGAGCCGTGGTCGAGCTCGCCCGCCCCGTCTTCGCGCAGGACGACTACCCCGAGCGCGCCTCCGGCCTGCGCTGAGCGCAGGCGCGGCAGGAACTGCTGCGCGAGGCTGAACTGCACCTCGATCGGGCGGGTCTGGTTGATGGTCACCAGCGGAGCCGCGTCGGTTGGCGCCACGAGGTTTCCCGCGCGCACCGTGAGGCCGCCGGAGCGTCCGGCGACGGCCGCGCGGATGTCGGTGTAGGAGAGGGTGATCGCGGCGCGCCGGTACGCCGCCGCCGCCTGCTCGGCACTGGCGCGGGCATTGATGAATTCCTGTGGCGTCACGTAATTGCCCTGCACCAGTCCCTGCAGGCGCTCGAGATTGGCACGCGTGCTGTCGCGCGCTGCGCGTGCCGAGTCGAGCTCCGCCTGAAGGGGCGCCGGATCGATGAGGAACAGGCGCTGACCGAGCCTGACCGGATCGCCCTCGGTGAAAAACACCCGCTTGAGGAGACCCGAGATCTGCGGACGCACCTGGACGGTGTGCTCCGAGACCACGAACCCCGTCGCCTCAAGCACCACGGGCATCGCCCGCACTCGTACCGGCACGATGGGGACTGCCAGCGCCGGTGGCGATGAGCTGGCGCCCGCCGTGCGGGCATCGCTCGCCGGGCGCCGTGCCGCGAGCCCCGCGATGAGCAGGGCTGCGCAAACGAGCCCACCGGCCACCCATGACGCCGAGGTGCGCCGCACGCGAGCGGCGCCGTCTGCGGCAACGGTAGCCGTGGTGCGAGCGTCAGCGTCCATGGGAGCTCAATCCTGTCGGATCGCCTCCACCTGGATCCGCAATGTGACCTCCTGCCTGAAGCCGTATTGCACACCCGTGTTGATGCCGAAGTCCGCGCGGTTGAAAGTGCCGAAGGCGTCCGCGCCGCACACCTCGCGCTTGACGATCGGGTGATCGGGGATGCACTTGAACGACTCGATGCGCAAGTTGAGTGGCCGCGTCACGCCGCGCAGCGTCAGCTCACCCTCGACCCGTGTCGGCGCCCCGTCCCGGAAGCCGCCGAGGGCGCCGTGAAAGGAAGCGGTGGGGAAATTCTCGACATCCAGGCCGTTCCAGTCGCCGATCTTCGTACGCACCGCGATCTGGTTGAGCTTGTCGTGGCCGAAGTCGATGCTGGCGGTATCGACCACGACTTCCACCGTGCCGGTGGCGTGCTCGCGATCGACGGTGATCGTGCCGCTCGTGGTCTTGAACAGACCGCGCCAGGTGGAGAGCCCCGCGAAGTGATCGAGCTCGACGAGCGGATGCGTATGGTTCGGGTCGATCTTATACGTCACGGGCGCGGCCGTGGCCGCGGATGACGCCGCCAGGACAACCGCTACGAGCCTCATGCGCAGATCCATAGCGCCTCCTCTTTAGGGGCTGCTGCGGGCGCCGCGGCGCTCGGCGGCGATCCGCGGCAGCATGCGCGACAGCACGTCGTCGTGGCGGATGAGGTGATGCCAGAGCGCGGCGAGGACGTGCGGGACGAGCAAAGTCATGCCGAGATACGAGAGACGGGTGTGCAGCGGCAGGAGCTCATCGTGCCAGAGCTGTCGCTGCGCGTGCGGCATCGAGGCAAGCGCCGGCAGTGTCGGCCAGGCCCACGTGAACAGGCCGAACACGCTGGTGCGCTGGTGGCGCAGTGACAGCACGAGCCAGCCGCTCGCGGGTGCCGCGATCATGAACACGTACAGCAGAAAGTGGGAGGCACGCGCCAGAGCGCGCAGCAGCCACGGCATGTCGGGGAGCGGTGGCCGGCGGTGCGCCAGCCTCCACAGCAGCCGCGCCACAGTCAGGGGGAGAATCAACGCGCCGCACGACATGTGGAGCGAGTAGGCATCGCGCAAGTACAGCGCGTCTCCCGGATTGAACTGGCTGAATGACATCGCCAGCAGGAAATCCAGCACGATGAGCGCCGCGATCGCCCAGTGGAGGGTGATCGCCACCGTGTCGTAACGGGCGCTGTACACGGAGGGGCGCATCGAGCCCGTCACGGCAGGCGCGTCCAGGTCTCCTGGAACGTCGAGATGTGATCCCAGGAGTAGGGGCGGTTCGGCCACACGAGATAGTGCATGGTGACGAGCTTGTCGTCGCGCAGGAACCCCGCCCACACCGGCAGCGTTCCGTACTCGTAGAGCGTGGTGCTGAAGGTGACCGGCACCACGTTGTCGTACGACTCCTTGTGCGCCGCGGCGCTCACCCAGCCGATGAGCTCGTGCTCGTTCGCAGCCGCCGGGCCCGAAGTCGGGGAGACTTTGCCCCGGATCTGCCCGGAGGCGAGATCGATCGAGCTGATCTCGATCACCAGCCCGTCGACCGGGTTGGTCCAGCGGCCGAGGAGGCGCGTCTTCAATGCCGGCTCCAGCGCCTGGAGCCGCTT
>VBAK01000043.1 GCA_005882275.1 Candidatus Segetimicrobium genomatis | reverse complement strand
CCTGCCGATCATCGGCATCATCGACCCCCAGCGGGCGCGGCAGCTGACCGAGCAGCTGCTGCACGGCATCCGGGTGAACCGGGCCAAGGTGGTGGTGATGGACATCACCGGCGTGCCGGCGATGGACGCCACGGTGGCGAACCACCTGGTGCAGACGGTGGAGGCGGCGCGCCTCTTGGGCGCCACGGTGATCGTGACCGGCCTGTCGCCCGAGATCGCCCAGACGCTGGTGAACATCGGCGTGGACCTGGGGAAGATGAACACCGTGGGGGACATGCAGGGCGGCATCGAGGAAGCCGAGCGGCTCTTGGGCTACCGGGTGGCCCCGGTCCGGGACGCGGCGCCGGCGGTCGAGGAATAGGGGAGCGACATGAAGGTATCCATCCTCAAGCAGCGGGACTACCTCATCGCGAGCATCCAGGCCGCGCTCACGGACGAGGACCTCAAGCACCTGCGCGACGCGCTGGTGACGCAGGTGGGCGAGTATCGCTCCCGCGGCGTCATCATCGATGTGACCGCGCTGGACGTGATGGACTCGTTCGCCGTGCGGACGCTGCGCGACCTGGCGCATATGACGCGCCTGCGCGGGGCCGAGACGGTGATCGTCGGCATCCAACCCGAGGTGGCCTTCGCCATGACCCAGCTCGGGGTGCGGCTCGAGGGGGTGACCGCCGCGCTCGACCTCGAGGGAGGACTCGCCCACCTGGACCACCAGACCAAGCCGTCGGCACGCCGCGCCATCTCGAATCCCGGACGCCGCGCATGATGGTGTCCCGCGGGGCAGAAGCAGCGAAGTCGCCGACCCGGCCGGCGGATCAGGAGATCACGGTGCCGATCGCGTCGGACCTCGACATCGTCACCGCCCGCCAGTGGGGGCGCACGCTGGCGGTCCGGCTCGGATACTCCCCCACGGAGGCCACCCTGATCGCGACGGCGATCTCGGAGCTGGCGCGGAATATCGTGCTCTACGCCAAGCGCGGCGAAATCTGGCTGTCGGTCCAAAATGGCTCCGGCAGGCCGGGGGTCGTCGTCGTGGCCCGCGACGATGGTCCTGGGATCGCGGACGTCCCCCAGGCCATCGCGGGGGGCCATTCCACCTCCGGCGGCCTGGGGTTGGGCCTGTCGGGCGTGCGCCGGCTGATGGACGAGTTCGAGATCATCTCCGAGCCCCGGAAGGGCACGACGGTCACCATCAAGCGGTGGAAACGCTGACCGGCCAGGTCTCAGGAGCCGCGCGAGTCGACGAGCCCTAAACGCAATCCCCCGACCGTCAAGCCTGCCCCAAACTGCCTACCAAATAGCCTCAATTGCCTCCTGCCGGATTGATCTCAATGAGGAGTTTTCCTAGATATGTATCGGTCTTTTACCCTATTACCCTGGAAGCAAAGTGGGGTCTATGCTCTAGGCGAGATTCCGGAAGAAGGGGGACCCAAAAGGATCCTTCCATGCACCAATTGCACCCGCGCGTCTGGACAGCAGATAACGGCCACGATCGCGTGACGAACGCTCTACGGCCGGTGGGGCAGGAGATTGCGGTGTCCATCGTCACAGACGTCGACATCGTCACCGCCCGCCAGCGCGGGCGCGCGCTCGCGGCCGGGCTCGGATTTTCGCTCATGGACGCGACCCTGATCGCGGCGGCGATCTCGGAACTGGCGCGGAATATATTACAATACGCGAGGCGCGGCCAGATCGTGCTCGCCACCGCCGGCGGCGGGAGGACCAAGATCGTCGTCGTGGCAAGCGACGAGGGCCCCGGGGTGGTGGATAGGTCCCGGACGATGGCCCTGTCGCGCGTGCGAAAGCTGATGGACGAGTTCGAGATCTCCTCCGTGCCCGGCAGAGGCACGACGGTCACGACCACGCTGCAGAAGCGCTGACCTCCACCGGCCCCCGCCCCGATCCAGCCGCCCCGGCCTCCCGAGGCGTCAGGCCGGCGCCCACCGGCGAAGCAGCGCGGCCCGAAGCCGGGTCACCGAATCGCGGAGAAACCCGTCGAGGATCGCGGCGGAACGCTCATCCGTGATCGGCCGGAACGGATCCGGGCCCGGCGGCACGACCTCCAGGACCAGCGCGCCGGCGTACCCGACGCCGCGCAGCGCGCCCAGGCACCCGTCCAGATCGAGGTGCCCCCGTCCCAGACCCTCCCGGTTCGTGTCCGCAACGTGCACGTGCCACAGCCGGGGACCCGCCGCCCGGATCGCGCCGGGGATGGTCGGCTCCTCGATGTTCGCGTGGAAGAGATCGAGGGTCGCGCCCACCCAGGGCGAGGCGGCCGCATCCAGGTACGCCAGGGCCGCTTCCATGGACGTGACGAGGTACGCCTCGTAGCGGTTGACGGGCTCGACGGCGAGGCGGACGCCGAGCCGCTCCGCCTCGCGGGCGGCCGCCCGCACGCCCTCGACCGACCAGCGCCATTCGTCCTCCCGGGCGGCGAGCGGCGCCAGGCGGGTTTCCGCGGACGGGAGGATCTGGACCAGCGGGATGCCGCACTCGGCGGCGAAGCCCAGGCAGCGCACGACGTAGGCGACCGCGTCCCGGCGGACGGCGGGATCGGGATGCGCGAGATCGCGGCGCGCCTCCGCGGAGCACGAGGCGGTGAGCGCAACCGGCGTGAGCCGGTGACGCGCCAGGAGGGCGCGGGCGTCCGCGGAGCGGATCTGGTCGGGCTCCCCGGGCAACTCGACGCCGTCGCACCCGGCCGCGGCGATCCGCTCGAGCGTCTCGGCGAGCGGCGCCGCGCCGTAGGTCCAGGCGCACGCGCCCACGATCATGCCCCCGGCCTCATGGGGCCCCGCGCTTCGGGCCGATGAGGACCACGGCCAGGTCGACGATATTCATGTCCGGCCGCGACGGCCGCAGGCGGTGAATCACCACCGCGTAGCGTTCCCCCAGCGCGGTCAAGGGCGTCATCGGGCGGCCGTCGGCCAGCGTGACGCGCTCCCCCCGGATCGTGCCGCGGCAGAGGAGCTCGAGCCCCAGGGGCTCGTGGACGCCGGCGAAGAGATCGTCCGCGCCGGCGTACGTCCCCGTCCGGCCGCAGTACGGGCAGCCGTCGTCGTACGGGTGGAGCGGGTGCTCGTCTTCGACCTCGTAGTGCACGCTGCCCGCGAGCCGGAAGTAGTCGCCTTGGCCCGCACCCGCCGGCGACGCCGCCCGCTCGCACCGCGTCTGGCGCAGCGCAACGTAGTAATACCGGATGTGCAGGTCGTGCGCGTGGCTGCGCGCGGCGTCGGGGGCGTCCGGCCACGGCTGCAGCCCGCGGAGGCGGGCCTGCGCGTCCGACGCCTCGGGCGGCTTGAAGCCGGTGAAGTCGTTCACGAGGCCGCAGCGATCGCGCAGCCAGCCGGTCACCAGCTCCACCGCCCCGGCATGGGACGGCACGAGCGTGTCGCGCACGTAGA
Organism: Candidatus Segetimicrobium genomatis; assembly: GCA_005882275.1. GTDB lineage: Bacteria > Sysuimicrobiota > Sysuimicrobiia > Sysuimicrobiales > Segetimicrobiaceae > Segetimicrobium > Segetimicrobium genomatis. The sequence continues at coordinate 1,717 of VBAK01000043.1, read as the reverse complement.
ACCAGATGTTGGGATAGCTCGGCGGCTCGAACACGGACCGGGGCGGCAGCTCGAAGCCCATCTGGTCCCGCGCGGGCGCCATCAGTCCGCGAGCGCGGCGATCAGCTCGGCGTGAATCCGGCGGTTGGCGGCCGCGATCCCCGGGCGGCCGAGGCGGAGCGGCGTTCCGTCCACCTGGGATGCCGTCCCGCCGGCCTCCTCCACGAGGACGCTGCCCGCGGCCATGTCCCACGGCGCGAGACCGTCCTCCCAAAACCCGTCCGTTCTGCCGGCGGCGACGTACGCGAGGTCGACCAGGGCCGCGTTCGGGCTCACCATTTCCGCCACCCGGGCGGCCACCCGGGCGAACCGCCGGATGTTCGCCGGCACGGCGCACATCCCCTGATCGATCGACGTGACGATGCAGCTCTGGGCGAGCGACCCCGTCTCAGAGACGCGGATGCGGCCGCCGTTGAGCGTCGCCCCCCGCCCGCGCGCCGCCGCGAACAATTCGTCCGTGATCGGCACGTACACGACGCCGAGCTCCACGGCGTCGTCGGTGGCGAGCGCCACCCCCACGCCGAACCACGGCAGGTGACGGATGAAGTTCCCGGTGCCGTCCAGGGGATCCACGATCCAGCGCCGGCCGGAGCCGGCGCCCCCCGCTTCCTCGGACAGCACCGGGATCGGCGTCGTGCGGAGGCGCGCCAGAATCGCCGCCTCGCTGGCCAGGTCGGCCTCGGACACCGGGCCGGCCCCGTGGGGCTTCATCGTGATCCGCCCGGGCCGGCCGTAGCGCGCCCGGAGGACCGCGCCGCCCGCGCGGGCCGCCTCCACCGCGAGGTTGAGCAGGTCGGAGAGATCAGGCACGCCGGGCGCTCCCGGCCCGCGCTCAGGCACCGGTCTTCGCCGCGCGGATCGCCGCGACGACCATGGCGGGATCGCCGGACTCCAGCGCGTCGATCCCCCAGGAGAGGAGCCGCGGCGCCTCCTCGGGGCGTTCGAGGGTCGTCAGGGCGGCGACGCCCGCCTGGTGCAGCAGCCCGATGTCCTCCGGGAGGACGAACTCGGGCTCGAGGGAGACGAGCGACGCCCCCGCCGCCCGGGCGGCGCCGGCCGGGTCGGCGAGGCGGGCGGTGTACATCATCTCGAGCGGCCAGCGGGGCCGCCGCCGTTTGATGTCCCGCAGCACGGGGTGGTCGAACCCGCCCAGCACGACGCCGTCCTCCGCCCCCGTCTCGTCGACGAGCTCGATCGTGCGGTCGACCAGCGGCATCTCCCGGAAGGGGACGTTCTTGAGCTCGACGAGCAGCACGAGCTTGCCCCGGGCCCAGTCCAGGACCTCGCGCAGCGTCGGGACGCGCTCGCCGCGGAACTGCGGGCCGAACCAGCCGCCGGCGTCGAGCGCCCGCAGCGCCTCGAGGGTCAGATCCTTGACGCGGCCGCGGCCCGTCGTGGTGCGGTCGACGGTGGGGTCGTGCATCAAGACGACGTGGCCGTCCCGCGTGAGCCGGACGTCGATCTCGGCCAGGGTCGCGCCGGCCCGCCACGCCGCCTCGAGCGCGGCGAGGGTGTTCTCCGGGGCGTGCGCGGACGCGCCGCGGTGGGCGGAGACGTGGGGGGCGCCCCGGCGGCTGCGCAGGAGCTCAGGCGGCACCGATCGCCCTCACATCTTCCCGAGGCCGGCCGCGAGATACTCCTGCTTGAGCGCGCGCTCGGCCAGGAACAGCAGCAGGAT
>VBAK01000042.1 GCA_005882275.1 Candidatus Segetimicrobium genomatis | reverse complement strand
GTCGGCACCACGGAGGGGCGCCGGCGGTTCGTCGCGGCGGCCCTCGAGACATTTGGCCGGCTGGACATCCTCATCAACAACGCCGGGATCGTGCGGGTCCACCGTCCCGAGGATGTCACCGAGGCGGACTGGGACGCGATCATGAACATCAACTGCAAAGCCGTGTTCTTCGCCTGCGTGGCGGCGCGCCCGCACCTCGCGGCGGCCGGAGGAGGCCGCATCGTGAACATCGCCTCCATCGCCGGCAAACTGGCGACGCCCTGGTGGGCCCCCTACGGGGTCAGCAAGGCGGGCGTGATCGCGCTGACCCGGAGCCTGGCGGTGGCTTTTGCGCCGGAGCGCATCCACGTGAACTGCGTCTGCCCCGCGCCGATCGAAACGCCGATGTGGCGCCAGATCGACTACGAGGAAGGACCCCAGGTGGGGTTCGCGGCCGGCAGCTTCACGAAGATGCGCCTCCAGAACACCCCGCTCGGCCGGCTCGGGCAGCCCGACGACGTGGCGGGGGTCGTGGCGTTCCTCTGCTCCCCGGACTCGGGCTATATGACCGGGCAGGCGATCAATGTCAGCGGCGGGATGATTTTTCATTAACGGTTCCAGGGAGGCGACGGCAATGCAGCAGGCACGAGAGATCCTGGCTCGGCTTCACCTGCCCCAGGGCGACCGGCACGATCTGCCCTCCTCGGATAAGCGGTTCCCGGACGGCGCCCAGTACCGGATCGAGATCCCCAGCTGCGAAGGTCCCGCGGCGCTGCGCGCGGTGATCGAAGAGGCCGACCGGTACGGCATCGTGATTCAGCGCATCTCCCAGGGCAGCGGGATCATGCTCCTGACCGACGAGGAGATCACCGACATGGCCCGGCTCGGCCGGGAGCGCGGCATGGAGGTGAGCCTGTTCGTCGGGCCGAGGGCGGGATGGGATGTGGGCGCCACTGCCGCGTCGGGCGCCGGGCGCGTGGTGGCTCCCCGCATTCGCGGCGCCGACCAACTGGTGTTTGCCGTGGAGGACGTGCGCCGGGCGTGCGCGCTGGGCATCCGCAGCGTCCTGGTCGCCGACGAGGGGCTGCTGTGGATCCTGGGGGAGGCCAAGCGGGCCGGGATGCTGCCGTCCGATCTCGTCCTCAAGGTCTCGGTCATGATGGGCAGCGCCAACCCCGCGGCGATCGCCGTGATGGAGCGGTTGGGCGCCGGGACGTACAACATCCCCACCGACCTGACCCTGGCGCAGATCGCCGCCATCCGGCAGGCGGTCGACATCCCCCTCGATGTGTACGTCGAGGCCCCGGACGACCTCGGAGGCTTCATCCGCCACTACGAGATCCCGGAGCTCATCCGGGTGGCGTCCCCGGTGTACGTCAAGTTCGGCCTGCGGAACGCGCCAAACATCTATCCGAGCGGCACTCACCTGGAATCGACCGCGGTCGCCCTGACGCGCGAGCGCGTGAGGCGGGCCAAGCTGGGGGTTGAGATGATCCGGCGGTACGCGCCCACGCTGATCGCCTCACCGTGCGGAGCGGCCGGGCTGGGGATTCCGGCCGTGCCCAAGGTTGCGGCCCGCTCGTGAGCCGGCCGGGCGGCGGCCGGCCCCGTTGATGCAGGAAAATTTTTCGCGCCCGATAAACTGCAGCCCTGAGGCGGCGCGCCGGGAGGACGGCCCATGAACGGTGTGCACGATATGGGGGGCATGCACGGGTTCGGCCCGGTCCGCCGGGAAGAGGGATCATCGCCCTTTCACGCGCCCTGGGAGGGGCGCGTGTTTGCGATGATGACGGCCCTCACCCGGGGACGGCATACTTTCAACCTTGACGAAATGCGGCGCGCGGTGGAGTCTATTCCCCCGGCCCAATATCTGGCGTCCGTGTACTACGCGCTCCGGCTGGCGGCGCTCAGGATCCTGCTGGTGGAAAAGGGTGTCGTGACGGCTTCCGAGATCGACGCGATGCTCCACAAACTCGGGCGGGAGCCGGAGCGGGTGCGGACGCCGGCGCGCCGGGACGATCCGGCTCTCGCCGCCGCGATTCTCGCGGACATCGAGCGTCCCCCAAAGCAGCCGCGGGAGGCCATCGCCCCCCGGTTCAGGCCGGGCGACCGGGTGGTGGCGAGAAACCAGCACGTCCAGGGGCACACCCGCCTGCCCCGGTACGTGCGGGGCAAGGCAGGGGTCATCCATCGAGTGCACGGCGTCTACGATTTCCCCGACACCAAGGCGCACGGCAGGGGCGCGCATCCGGCCCCCGTCTACTCGGTGCGATTCGCGGCGCGGGACCTCTGGGGCGACGCCTCGTCGCCGCGCGACAGCGTTTACATCGATCTCTGGGAGAATTACCTGGATCCCGCCTGACGAAGGCGGCCGGGAGGAGGCGACGTTCATGCGCGATCACGGAGGAGGCGGTGGTCACGGCGCGGAGCACCGCCACGAGGCGGAGCATCACCATGAGACCGAGCACCACCACGGGGGTGAGGTGTCCCAGACCCAGTTGCTCACGGCGGCCCTGGAATCGCTGCTGGTCGAAAAGGGCCTGCTCTCTTCCGACACCATCGACCAGTTGGTGGAACGCTACGAGAAAGACATCGGGCCGATGATCGGCGCCAGGGTCGTGGCCCGCGCCTGGACGGATCCCGCCTACAAGCAGCGCCTGCTGTCGGACTCCGCCTCCGCGCTGGCCGAACTGGGCATCCACATGGACAACCTGGTCGTCGTCGAGAACACGCCCGCGGTGCACAACGCGGTCGTCTGCACCCTCTGCTCGTGCTATCCCTGGGCGGTGCTGGGACTGCCGCCGACCTGGTACAAGGAGCCCGCCTACCGCTCGCGCATGGTGATCGAGCCCCGCGCCGTCCTGCGCGAGTTCGGCCTCGAGCTGGATGGGACGGTGGAGGTCCGGGTGTGGGACAGCAGCGCCGAGCAGCGCTACCTGGTGCTGCCGGAGCGCCCCGCGGGTACCGAGGGCATGACCGAAGCCGAACTGGCGACGCTGGTGAGCCGCGATTCTATGATCGGCGTCGCCAGGGTTGCGGCGCCCGCGCGCGCCCGTTGAGGAGAACTCACAGATGAACCAGGCCGGCAGACCTTCCATCGACAATGCGGCCGCGAGCCCCCGGATCGACGCAGAAGGGCCCGGCGCCCCTCCTCGCCGCAACGGCGAGCTCGTCTTCCAGGCCCCCTGGGAGGGGCGCGCCTTCGGCCTCGCGGTCGCGCTGGGGGAGGAGGGGCTCTTCGCCTGGGAGGCGTTCCGAACGCGGCTGATCGCGGCCATTGCCGCCTCCGACCGCCGGCCGGAGGGTGAGCGGCGGGCGTACTATGAGAGCTGGCTCGGGGCGCTGCAGAGACTCCTCGTCGACCGCGGCATCCTGACGGCCGCCGAGATCGAGGATCGAATGCGGCAGTTTGCCACGGGGCAGCGGGACATTGTCAATCCCGGCGCGCCCTGACCCCGTTCGGCCGGACCGCTCAGGGCGGCGAGCCAGCTAGTCTAGTCTAGCGACGGCGGTCCACGACGCGGAAGGGCGCGAGGAGCGTGTCCGCGGCCCGGCGCAGCATCTCCCTGTACCGGTCCGCGTCGTAGAACCAGTCCGAGGGAAGGCGCGCGTACGCGACCGCGCGCTCTCCGGGGATCTTGGCGGCCGCGTTGGTGATGATGTAGTCGATCGCCTCCCCCGGGTGCAGCGCGACGCCGGCCTGGACGAGCTGGTGGGCGGCCACCGCCTGAGGAATGCCCCGCTCGTATTCGCGGGGATCCTGGGAGAGCACGGTCCGGATCACCAGTTCCTCCGCGCGGACCTCGTGCTGGCGGAGGCGGACGCACTGTTCCTCCAGCAGCTCGGCGACGGCCGGGAGCCGCGCGCGCGCCTCGTCGAGGGTCGCGGCCTGGAAGATGAGGTCCAGCATCCGCCGCTGCATCGCCGCGACGATCGGCGGGGCATCACCCCGCCGCAGCTCCAGCCCCCGCACCTTCTCCGTGCCGTCCTCGAACACCCCGAAGTAGCGGTTGGGGACGCCGACCAGCGGGTGGGTGCGCGACGGGACGAACGCGATCCACCGGTACACGCCCTCCACCGCGATGGGGAGGCCGGTGGCATCGACGATCCCGCGGGCCAGCGCCTCGTAGTCCGCGCGAGTCGCCCCGGGCCGCTGCAGCCAGACCGAGTCCACGAGAGCGTGCAGCATGGTGTAGCCCTGCGACTCCGCGACGTCCTTCGCGCGCAGGAGCATCTCCCGGCCCAGCGCGGTCGTGCACTCGTGGGCCTCGATCTGGCCGAACCGCGCGTTCTTGTAGCCCTGGTAGCCAAAGGAGTTGTGCGTGAGCACGCCGCCCGCCGCGACAAAAGCGGCAGGCTCGCCGGCGAGCTCGACGCAGTACACGAAACGCTCGGCGTAGGGGATCTCGTCGACTGCCGTGACACGGGTGAATCCCAGCGAGGACTCGAGCAGACGCCGGCTCTCCCAGGACGCCAACAGCGGTATCCGGTCTCCTACACGCAACTGGTCGGCGCGTTTGAGTTGGAGCCGCTCGTTGTCCAGGATGGGGTTCAAGTGGTTCGGCGTCATGAGGAGTTCTTGTCCCCGCATGAGCCGGACCCGAATCATCCGCGCCGGTGCGGGGGTTTTGACGACCTGGTTGACCGGCTTCAGGCACGTCCGGAGCGCGGGGTCGATGCCGGCAACGGAGAGGTCCTCAACCGGCTTGACGCCCATTGATTCACCTGGAAGATGCGCCTCGACGATCTCGCGGATCGGCGCGATGCGCCAGCGACCTCCCTGCCGGTGAGGCACAAGGGTGCCGCCGTCGAGGCAGACCACGCCGATCCACTTGAGCGCCGTCTGCCGCATGTCGTAGAGGTGATGCTCCGCCCCGCTCGTTTCCGCCCGGCGGCGCTTGTAGTAGGCGCGGCGGTCGAGGACGCGCCCGAGCACCCGGGGGATCAGCCCCTGCCGCCGCCGGCAGAGGTGGTGGGGGATCCCCGGCACCCGGGCGGCCGGGTCGTCCCGGCAGCAGGCGCAGTTGACCGTCT
>VBAK01000121.1 GCA_005882275.1 Candidatus Segetimicrobium genomatis | reverse complement strand
CTGGTAGTCCTTGAGCACATGCCAGAGGGCCGGGACCAGCAGCAGGCCCCCCGCGCCGATGACGGCGAGGTCGCGCCGGCGCGCGCCGCCCGCGTAGAGCATCCCGGCGAAGATGGCGCCGTACACCAGCGCCGTCCCGAGATCGGGCTGCCTGAAGATCAGCAGGATCGGCAGCGCGATGTGCCCGAGAAACGGCATGAGCTCCCACACGGACCGGTAGGGACCCGGGCGGTCGGTGAGGTGCTTGGCCAGCGTGATCACGATGACGATCTTGGCCAGCTCGGACGGCTGGAACTGCCCGAGCGGTCCGAGGGCGATCCACCGTTGAGCGCCCAGGCTCGTCCGGCCGACGACGAGGACCGCGGCGAGCAGGAGGAGGTTGGCGACGTACAGCACGCGGGCGCCCGACGCGAAGGTGCGGTAGTCGACCGCGAGCAGCAGGCCTCCGACGACCATGCCCACGGCGAGGTGCAGCGCCTGGCTGCGGACATACAGGAACGGGTGGGCCGACACGTGGGTGCTGCTGTAGACCATGATGAGACCGAACGCCGCGAGCGCCAGCGTCGTCCCGAGCAGGGGAAGGTCCACCTGCCGCAGAAACCGGCCCGGCCCCGTGGGGATGGGGAGCGGCGGGCCGGTCAGCGCCGCGCTCACGGGTGCGTGTCGTCCGGGCGCGTCCCGCCCGCCGGCGCGGGGCCCGGGTGCGGCGCGCCGGGCTGGCCGGTCCCGAACGCGGCCTGCAGCACGCGCTGCACGATCGGCACGGCGAACTCCGCGCCGTACCCCACGTTTTCGACCAGGGCCACCACCACGAGCGTGGGATGATCGATGGGCGCGTATCCGGCAAACCAGGCGTGCGGGATGCCGTGGGGATTTTCCGCGGTCCCGGTCTTGCCGGCGACCGTCAGCCCCGGGATCTGGATCGAGGCGGCGGTGCCCCGGGTGACGACGGCCTCCAGGCCGGCGCGCAGCGCCCCCATGGTCCGCGCGCTCAGGTGAATCTGCCCGGAGGGAGGCGGCGCCAATCGGAGAAGGAGCCGGCCGTCGGGCGAGGAGATCCGCGTCACCAGGTGCGGCGTCACCAGGGTGCCCCCGTTGGCAACGGCGGCCAGCAGGCGCGCGACCTGCATGGGCGTGGCGAGGACGTAGCCCTGGCCGACCGCGGTGTTCAAGGTGTCGCCCGGAAACCACATCTGCTGCCAGACGCGCTGCTTCCAGTCCGGATCGGGAATGACGCCGGCGCTCTCCTGGAGGAGATCGATCCCGGTGGTCTGCCCCAGCTCGTACATTCGGGCGTACTTGGCGAGGTTATCGGGTCCCACGGGACGCGCGAGGGTCCAGAAGACCACGTTGCACGATTTCGCGATCGCCTCGACGAAGTTCAGCGCGCCGTGCTCCTCGTGATCGTGGAAGATCCGGCTGCCCAGGGCGTAGTACCCGGGGCAGTTGAACCAGGAGTTCGCCTGCACGAGCCCCAGCTCCAGGGCCGCCGTCGCGGTCACGATCTTGAACACCGAGCCCATGGGATAGCCGCCCTGGATCGCCCGGTCCAGCAGCGGCTGCTGCGGATCGTGCAACAGGCGGTCCCACTCCTTCACGGGGATCCCCGTCGCGAACCGGTTCGGATCGAAGGCCGGGTGACTCACGAGGGCCACGATCGTCCCGTCGCGCGGATCCATCGCGATCACGGCCCCGAGGCGCGGCCCCAGGCCCTCCTCGGCGGCCTTCTGCACGTCGAGGTCGATGCCCAGGTCCACGATGTCGCCGGACGTCGGCGGCACCGTGGCGAGCCGCTTGAGGGGACGGCCCTGGGCGTCCACCTCCTCCTGGACCTGCCCGTTCCGCCCCTTGAGATAACCGTCGTAGATCCGCTCGATCCCGTCTTTGCCGATCAGGTCCCCGGCGTCGTACCCGCGGGACCGGAGCGTCTGGAGTTCGCGGTCGCCGATCTCCCCCAGATACCCCAGCAGGTGGGCGGCGAGCGGGCCGAAAAGATAGTCGCGCACCGGCTCGACCTGAACCAGCACGCCGGGGAGATCCATCCGGTTCTCCTCGAGCGCGGCGATCGCTTCCTTGGGAACGTCGCGGCGCACCCGCACGGGTTCGTAGGGCCGATCCGGGATCGCGGCGAGTCTGGCCGCGACCTCCTGGGGGCTCATCCCGAGCCTGCGGGCGACCTCGGGGATGACCAGTTCGGGGTGCCGCAGCTCCGTGGGCACCAGCGACACCGTGAAGGCCGGACGGTTGAGGGTGAGCGACCGCCCCTGCCGGTCTCGAATCTGACCGCGGGGCGCGGTGATGCTCGTCACCCGGATGCGGTTCTCCTCGGCGAGGCGGAGGTAGTACTCCCCCTGCACAATCTGGATCTGCCAGAGCCGGATGGCCAGCACCGCGAGCATGCCGCCGATCACCGCGAGGAGGACGGTCAGGCGGCGTTCAAAGCGCTCTCGATCCATCTCAGGGGCGCTCCCTAGCGGGATTCCTCGCGAAACCGGACGAGCGCCCGGTCGAGGGAGCGGAGTCCGTGATACAGTGGGAACGCAACGAGGCCATTATAGCACGCTCCCAGGAGGACCACCCGCAGCACCTCGAGCAGCGGCGGCTGCAGCAGCCCGACGAGGTGGGCGGCGCCGACCCACACGATGACCCGGAGCCCGGTCAGCGCCGCCGCGCCGAGCACAGGGAGCCACACATTTTCCATGTAAATGATCCGCACACCGAGCCCGGCGGCAAATCCCACGCAGAGATCGGCCAGCATCCCCAGGCCGAGCGGGGCGCCGGTGACGACATCCTCGAGCAGCCCGACGCCTGCGCCAAACACCGCGCCCTCTTCGGGCCCATGGAAGAGCCCCACGATCATGATGAGGATGACGAGGGGATCCGGCACGGCGCCGCCGATCCCGGCGCCGGCGAGCCAGGTCGTCTGGAGCGCGAGCAACGCCGTCACCAGGAGGAGGTACACGGCGTACCGGATCATCGGGCGACCTGCCCGGCGGAGACGAGGATCAGCATCTCCTCGAGATGGCGGAGGTCCGCGTCCGGCCGGACGAGCGCCTCCTGGAACAGATCCGCTTCGGTGCGCGAGACGCTCACCACCCTGCCCACGGGCAGCCCCCGGGGATAGATCTCGCCCAACCCCGCGGTCACCACCTGATCCCCCGGCCGGATGTCGGAGTCGCGGGACAGATACTTGACCCGCAGCATGGGCTGTCCCTGGCCTTCGGCGACCCCCGCATCGCGGGACTGCCCCACCAGCACGCCGGCCGCGCTGCGCGGATCCAGGAGCAGGAGCACCCGGGTCCAGGACCCCGCGGTCTCGATGACGCGGCCCACCAACCCCTCGCTCGTCACGACGGGATCGTTCCGGCGAATCCCGTCCGCCGCTCCCCGATCGATGAGCACGGTGCTGAACCAGTGGCTGGGATCGCGGCCGATCACGCGCGCGGAGATGGTGTGGTAGGGCTGCTGCTTGAACGCCAGGAGGCTGCGAAGCCGCAGGGCTTCCTTCGAGGCCTCCTGGAGCTGCGCGTTCTCCGCGCGGAGCCGCGCCACCTCGATGCGCAGCCGGGCGTTTTCTCCGTGCAGGGTGCCGATCTCGGTCAGCATCGCCCGGGCCGCCCCGACCTTATCGCCGATCCTGGAGAGGCCGGCGGTGAGGGGCGCCAGCACCCCCTCCACGGCGAACGCCAGCCATCCCGCCCGGCGCCTGTCTGGGGCGCGGACCTGATCGGTCAGCACACCGAGGGACAGGATGCAGAGAACGACAAAGACCACGAACCGGCGGCGACGGCCGACAGCATCAAGCAGCACGGCGGCTCCTAGAGCCTCTTGCTGGTGATCAGCACCTGTGAAAACCGTTTATAGGTCTCGATCTCCTCGAGCGCCTTCCCCGTGCCGAGGACAACGGCGCTCAGGGGATCGTCGGTCAGCGTGACCGGCATGCCGGTCTCCTCGGAGAGCAGGCGATCGAGCCCCCGAAGCAGCGATCCCCCGCCGGCCATGACGATGCCGCGGTCGACGATATCGGCGGCGAGTTCCGGGGGTGTCCGCTCCAGGGTCATCTTCACGGCTTCGACGATCCCCGCGATGGGCTCGGCCATCGCTTCCCGGATCTCCGTGCTGGTCATCCGCACGGTTCTCGGCAGGCCCGACACCAAGTCACGGCCGCGCACCTCGATCGTCTGCTCTTCGCGCTGCGGGAAGGCCGAGCCGACGGCGATCTTGATGTCCTCCGACGTGCGCTCGCCGATCAGCAGATTATACGCCTTCCGCGCGTACTGGATGATGGATTCGTCCATCTCGTCGCCCGCGATGCGGAGGCTCCGGGCGGTCACGATCCCGCCGAGGGCGATGACGGCGACCTCGGTGGTTCCCCCCCCGATGTCGACCACCATGCTCCCGACCGGATCCGAGACGGGCAGCCCCGCGCCGATCGCCGCGGCCATCGGCTGTTCGATCAGGTACGCCTCCCGGGCGCCGGCCTGGAGCGTGGCGTCGATGACCGCCCGCTTCTCCACCTCCGTGACCCCGCTGGGGATGCCCACAATCACCCGGGGGCGCAGGAAACTGCGGCCGTGGAGCGCGTGGCGGATAAAGTAGGCGAGCATCGCGGCGGTGGTGTCGAAATCGGCGATGACGCCGTCTCGCAGGGGCCGCGTGGCCACGATATCGCCGGGGGTCCGGCCGATCATCTTCTTCGCCTCGTCCCCCACGGCCAGGATCTCTCCACCGTCCACCCGCTTGGCCACCACCGAAGGTTCACGCAGCACGATCCCTTCTCGCCGCACGTACACCAGCGTATTGGCGGTTCCAAGGTCCACGCCCATGTCCCGGGTGAACCGACTCAGCATCCCATTAAATATCATGCCTCCTCCTCGCTCCTCTCTGCTTCCCCGCGGGCCCCAGTCGCGTCGGCGCCCCCGGCGTATTCGGTCAGGGGCGTCCGCGAGCTGCGCCTCACGGGTGCGTGCCTTGCGGTCGCGCTAATCAAAGGCCACGCCCTGCTCCCGAAGGCTGGTGTACCGGCCGTCCCCAATGACGACGTGATCAATGATAGGTATGCCCAATACCCGCCCTGCGCGGCCAAGCCGGACCGTCAGCGCGACGTCCGCGCGGCTGGGGGTGGGGTCCCCCGACGGGTGGTTGTGGACGAGGACCAATCCGGCGGCGCCGCGCCGCACGGCCGCCTTGAACACCTCCCGCGGGTGCACCGGAGAGCTGGCCAGGCCCCCCGCGGAGACCTCGATCCGGTCGAGCACCTCATTCTTGGTGTTCAACAGCAGGACCCAGAAGTGCTCGGTCTCCCGGAACCGGAGATCCCCCATGATGAGCGCGGCCACATCGGCCGGGGCGCGGATCGTGGGCCGCACAGTGGGGGGAAGAGCACGAAGGCGCCGGCCGAGTTCGAACGCCGCCAGGAGATTGAGCGCCTTGACCTGGCCCATCCCCGGGGTCCGGCCCAATTCCGCGGGCGATGCCGCGGCGAGCCGCTCGAGGCTGCCGTGCCGGCAGAGCAGCTCTGTGGCAACCTCCAGGGCGCTGCGCCGCCGGGACCCCGTCCGCAGGAGCACCGCGACCAGTTCCGCCACGCCGAGCGCCGCCGGCCCCTCGGTGAGGAGGCGTTCCCGGGGCCGCAGCTCGGCAGGCAAATCCTTCATCCGGGGTGACCGAGGAAGACGCACGGCCTCCGGCGGTTGTCCCCGCGGAGGAGCAAGGGGTGAGGACATTATTGAGGTACCCTCTGCGACGGGGCTGCCCCCCTCAGAACAAGCCGGGTACGTTGGTGGGGGCGAGGATGACAAGCCTTCCAGGAGCGCCAGTCCCCACCCCCTCTATCGTGTGGACCGTCGCGGTCAGAGCATCCGGAACACGAATGCCGCCACAAGTATACCAAGGATGATCGCGAGGTTCAACCGAACCGCGAGCCCGAGCGTCAGGGTCAGGACCTGCAGATTGATCACGAACGGCTGGACCTGGCCGATGCCCGGGGGGATCAGGCCAACCCTGATCGAGCGGCCGAGCCACGCCAGATAGGTGAACTGCCCCACCGCGCCGGCGAGGACGTTCCCCAGCATCGCTCCCGCGATCACGATCACCGCCAGGATCCACCACGGGTTGCGCCTCCGCCTGGGTCGGGCGACCACGAATCCCCCCCATCGAACTCGACACTCACGGTCACGCCGTCACCAACCACTACATGCTGGGATCTCTCCATCGGTTTGGAGCCCCCGCAGGGGGCAACCGCTATATGCTGGGATCGCTCCATCGGTTTGGAGCCCCCGCAGGGGGCAACCGCGATCGTTCGCGTTGGTTGGCGAGGCTCGCGGCACGCAAAAAAAGAGCGGCGCGGCCGCTCCAGTCCGCCCTGCCCGGCGGCCGCCCCCCCGTGGGCGCGGCCTGGAGATCAGGTCTTCCCGCCCGTCCCCTTTTCGGGAGCCGGGCCCTTCGGCTCCTCCGGCTTCGTGGCTTCCCGGAAATCCCGCATGGCCTTGCCGACGGCTCCGCCCAGACCGGCCAGCCGGCTTGGGCCAAACAGCAGGATCACGATCGCGAGGAGAATGATGAGTTCCCACATCTTCGGGGACATACGGCACCTCCGGGCCCATTATACACACTAGCGCGCGGGGGCGCCACCGAGTTACAGCACACAGAGGTTCCAGACCGATCAGCGGGTCCGCACCGTGACGAACTGCACCAGCGCCTCAAGGCTGTCTCGGGCCGGCGAGCTCGGAAGCCGGGCCAGGCTCGCGGCGGCCCGCTCCGCGCGCACCCGGGCCGCCTGGAAGGCGTGCTCCACCGCCCCGCAGCGGGCGAGGATCGCGGTGACCTCCCCCACCTCGGGCGGGACCCGGTCGCCGTTCGGGCTCCGGAGGATCTCCTCCAGCCGGCGTCTGTCGGCCTCCGGCGCGTGCGCCAGCGCGTGGATGATCGGCAGCGTCACCTTGCCCGTCTGGATGTCGCTGCCGATCGGCTTGCCGACGTGCTCGGCGGTGCCGACCAGATCCAGCGCATCATCGGTGATCTGAAACGCCATGCCCCACTCCAGGCCGAACTCCCCCAGCGCGGCCGCGTGCGCCCCGGAGGGCCCGGCGGTGAGCGCGCCGCAGCGGCAGGCCGCGCTGAACAGGTGCGCCGTCTTCCCCGCGATGATCTCGAAGTAGATCCGCTCATCGGTGTGGGGCGTGTTGCCGTATTTGATCTGCTGGATCTCGGCCTGGCTCATCCTGACGGTCGCGCCGGCGACCGCGGCGGCGAGGTCGGCATCGTGGAGGCGCGCCAGCATGTGGAAGGCCTTGCTGAACAGATAGTCCCCCAGGAGCACGGCCACCTGGTTTCCCCACACCGCGTTCACGGAGGCCTGTCCGCGCCGCACGGCGGCGGCATCGATCACGTCGTCGTGGATGAGGGAGGCCAGATGAATCAGCTCGGTGGCGCCGGCGATCTCCAGGCACGGGCCGCTGCCGGCGTTTCCGGCGCAGGCCAGCGCGCTGAGGCAGACCATCGCCGGCCGGAGTTGTTTTCCTCTGGTCCTGAGGACGTGCGTCACCAGTTCGCCGATGAACGGCTCGTCCTGGGACAGCGTATCTTGTAAGAGGCGCTCCAGGGTCGCCAGATCCTCGCGGACGGGAGCGTAGATCTGCGCAAGATCCATCATCGTGGCGGCGTGCCCGCAGCGGGTGCCGTTAGGCTTCCGCCACGATCCCGTACAGCGAAACGAGGAAGAGCAGGCCGAACAAGAGGACCCAGAAGATCACGTACTTCAGCTGCACGGCCGCCGGGTTGGGACCCGGCGCCGGGGTTGCCGGCGCGCGCTGGGCCATTTACGACTCCTCCGGGGCGGGGGTCGGCCCCGACGGGGCGCCGTCCGCGCCCTCGCCGGGCAGGCGCCCCGCGCTCTGCGCCGGGCTCGCGCCGCCAGGCCGTCGGGCCGGCGGCGGAGGGGCCGCGGGCAGTTGGGCCACGCGGTCGCTGAACTCCCGGACGGCCGCCACGAACTGCTCCTGCTCGTGCAGGCCGTAGTAGATCGTGCCGACGCGGTCGGGCTGGATCTTCTGGCGCTCCAGCCGCCGACGCATCTGGGCGACGCGGTCCTGGATGAGGTTGTTGCCGAGCCGGTTGAAGCAGTCCCCCAGCGGGCAGCCGCACACGAACGTGCCGTCGGCGCCGTTCTTGAGGGCGAACTCCAGCCAGGACGGCCGGATGAAGCCCGAGCACGGGACCTTGATCAGCGTCACGTTCGGCAGGTCCCGCATCGTTCCGTCCTCGCGGACGATGCCCTCCGCGCTCACCGCCCAGTCGCAGAGGAATCCGACAATTTTGGGGCGGCGCGCGGCGGCGCCCGGGCCTGCGGCGCGGGCCTGAACGTCCGGCGCGGGCGCGCTCCGGGACCGGGGCGCCGGGGGCGATCCTAGCTCCGGCATGCGGCCAGCACCTTCGCCTCGACATCCTGTTCGAGGAAGTGGGGCAGCTCCAGGGCCTCAAACGGGCACGCGCCGATGCAGATGCCGCACTCGACGCAGCGCGATTCCAGCACGATGGCCAGCAGCTTGCGGGCCTGGGCCGCCTTCGTCACGCCCGGGTGGGGGCTCGGCGCCATCACGATCGCGTTGTAGGGGCAGTCGTAGTAGCACAGCTCGCACCCGGTGCAGTTGGCGTCGATCACCTGGGCGATCCCCGACTCTCGCAGGCCCATCTCGGCCCTCGTCTCCGGAAGCTGATACGGGATGTAGAGGCCGTACACGATGATCACGGTCGCGAGCACGATCAGCCACAGCGGGGTGAGATACTTGAGGCTCACGTATGGGAGCAGGAACAACCAGTCGACGGCCAGGGCCCTGGGCGGGGTGGTGGGCGAGGCCTGGGGCTGGCTCGCCGCGGGGATCAGCCCCGAGAGCAGCAGGACCACGCCGAGCGAGAACAGGGTCCAGACCGCCGGGGGCCAGACCTTGGGGTGGCGGAGGCGCACGTAGTGCCACCACAGCAGCACGTAGAGCAGGACCGCCGGTCCCACGTGCAGGAACAGCATCCGCGGCAGGAGCAGGTTGGTCAGCCCGGGGCCGCCGAAGAGCAGGTTCCGCAGCCACCCGCCGACCGCCGGAACGGCGGCGAGGGCGTTCCCCGTCATCACCACCAGCAGTTCGGCGCGCTGATCCCAGACCAGCACATATCCGGTGACGCCGATGAAGCCGGCGAACACCAGCAGCATCATGCCGCTGATCCAGGGCTCATCGCGGGAGAAGCGGAACCGCTCCGTGAACCAGTTGCGGAAGAAGTGCAGCAGGATCACGATCACAAACCCGTCGGCGGAGTAGCGGTGGATCCCGCGGATGATCTGCCCATAGGGGACCCGCTCCGAGATGTACTGCACGGTGGTATAGGCCTCGTTGTACGACGGCACGTAGTAGAAGAAGAGGAAGAGCCCCGACAGGATGAGGATGGTCAGGAACAGGTTGGAGAGGCCCCCGGTGTAGTAGAGCGGGTTGAAGTCCGCGGGGTAGACCCTGTTGATCCCCACGTCCAGCCGGAGCGTCCACCGGAGCAGCGAGGCGAGCAGGCGCCTATACACCCGTGAACCCTCCCTTGCGGAGAAACAGCAGAATGAATGAGTAGGCCAGCAGCACCACTCCGATGAGCCCGCCGCCCAGCAGGCGGTGCCCGGGGTGGCCCGGGCTGGTCAGCTCGGCCCACGCGATGCCGATCACGCAGACCAGGCTCACGAGCGAAAGGAGCGCGATCCACATCCCGTAGGCCGCCGCCCGGTCGTTGTCCACCCCGGTCACCGCTTCCCCGCCGTGCCCCGGGCCAGCACCCACTCGTACAGGCCGATCCGGCGGCGGACCTGTCCCGTGGCGCGGTCGACTTCATAGAGGATGAACCCCAACCAGAGCATCACCGCGAGCAGCGCGCATCCGATGAGTGCCACCACGGCCCCGCCCTCGACGGAGGGGGCGAGGCGCCACTGCCGCCAGGCCTGCAGGAACCGGCTCAGGCCGACGGTCGCCAGGCCGAGCAGGAGATAAAAGAGGGCTTTTCGCCGCATCATCAGCCGGCCGGCGCGGCGCCGGGGGCGGGCCGTCCGGGCGGCGCCGGCTTCGCCTGTTGCGCCGCGAGGCGCTTCCGCCGCCGGTGGGCCATCTCCCAGATGAACGCGAGGGTGAGGACCACGACCGTGACGGCGAAGATGACCGGCGGATCGCGGCTGATCACCGCGATGTTCAGCATGATCAGGACCGTGAAGCCGATGAAGTAGGCGAGCGCCAGCAGGCCGACCACGAAAAAGAACGGCCGCTCGAGGGCCCGGGTCTCCTTCGTCCGGTCGAGGAAGGGCACGGCCATCCCGTACCCGATCAGGAGCGCCGGGGCGATCCCCGCCCACAGCGGGGGCATGTACTTCACGAGCTGGTAGAGCGCCAGGAAGTACCAGTCCGAGAGGATGGGCAGCGGCGTGCGGTTCGGGTTCGCCCACCGGCCCATCTCCGTCAGCCGGTCAAAACTCAGCCACGTCATGAAGACGATGACGAGCGCGACGGTGAACAGCGAGAGGTTGAGCCGCCGCCGGCGCGTCCGGTAGAAGAAGACCTCCGCCAGGATCACGAGGAGCACGGAGATGCCGAGGTGGATGGCGTAGAACCGGGTGATGGCCGCCTGCGCCACGGCCGGCCCGCCGAGGAAGATGTAGGCGATCGCGTGTCCGAGCCCCGTGTTCTTGACCAGGGGGATCTCGTCGTAGTAGGTCGGGACGGTGAGCACCGTCTTCGCCGCCCAGAACGCGCGCTGGTTCCAGATCAGGAGGTACCCGGTGATGCCGGAGATCATCCCCAGGACCAGGGAGGCAAAGAGGATCATCCAGGACAGCTCTCCCGGCTTCTTGTACTCGCCCGCGAAATACATCCGGTAGATCCGCAGCGTGATGCACGTGATCAGCATGTCCGCGCCGTACTTGTGCATCCCCCGCGCGAGCCAGCCCAGGGGAATATCGTAGGTGATGTGCATGATCGACTGGTAGGCGCCGGTCGTCGTCGGGATGTACCACAGCATCAAGATCACGCCGGAGACGATCACGATCATCCACGAGAGCCAGACGAGCCCGCCGAGCGTATACAGCGGGTTGTCGAGACGCGCCGTCTTCGTCTCGTCGAAGAGGTCCAGGTGCTGCTTGCGGTCCTGGAGCCACTCCTTGAGATCCGCGAGCACTGCGTCCACGATCCGTCCTCCCGCGGCGGGGCTTACGCGATCCCGCCTTCCTCCGCTCCCGTGACGACGATGTCCTCTCCGCGAATCTCGTACCGGAAGTACCGGGCCCCGCGCGGCGCCGGGCCGGAGATCACGTTGCCGGGCTTGTCCGGAAAGGCCGGGTCATAGATGCTGAGGTGGCAGGGGCAGGCCATCAGCGAGTGCCGCTCCCAATCCGGCGGGACGTACCCTCCGTAGCCGGCCGTGACCTCGTGCCAGTCCGGGATGAAGTTGAAGATGCACCCCAGGTGCGGGCAGATCCGCTGGAAGAGGACGATGTCGGTCTCCCCCGGATAGCCCACGAACCCCCCCAGTTCGGGGGGGAGCGCGAACTTTACCTTCTTCGGCAGCCGCACCGCCACCCCGGCGATGTTGGCCTTCTTGAACCCGGTCGCATCATACTGCGCGTACTGCTGCACGTAGGTAAAGTAGAAGAAGTCCCACGGCTTCTGGAGGGAGGTCGTCTTGCCGACGACCTGGGCGCCGCCCTGGGGCCTGTCCTGGTCGGTCAGCGGGAGCTGATACGGGCCGTCGTTGGGCTTCAGATAGCGCAGCAGCGGCGAGAGGATCGCCAGCAGCCCACCGATCACCGGAAGCGCCGTCAGGGTCTTGAGCAGCCCCCGCCGGTCAAATCTCATCGTCCGAGTCCCTCCCGCGCCGCACCGAGGATATCCCCTCCACCCGTATTCTACTACTGGATCGGCGGGTGCCTGTAGAAGAAGGTGTAGATGTAATCAACGAGACCGTTCATCTGCTCCGTGGAGAGCTTTCCACGGTAGCTCGGCATCATCCCGTGGCCGTCCAGGATGGCGTTCGTCAGTTCGCTCGGGTTTCGCTGGACCATGTAGTTGGGGTCGGTGAAGATCCCCGGCCCCTCCGATCGGGCCCACGACCACAGCCGGACCGCCACCTCGCGTCCCCGGGGCCCCTTGCCGTCTCCACCCACCCCGTGGCAGACCGCGCACTGCTGGTTGTACAGCGCGCGGGCGGCGCTGAGTTCCGCGGGCGTGGTCCGAAACATCATCTCGTAGACGTTGGCGTCCCACCGCTCCGCGTTCGTCAGGGTCTGCGCTTTGTTGGCCCCGAACGAGGCCTCCGGCCCGAACGCCGGCATCGCGGTATGCGGCCGCCCGCCCGTGACCGTCTCGTAGAGGATCGCCGGGCTGATCACGTTCTCCAGATCGCGGCTGTGGAAGTTGGCCGGTTTGCTCGGCAGCGGCGGGCGGTGCAGCTCGATGTGGAACACGCCGAGCAGCGCGGTGAGCACATCCTTGTCGGGGGCCACGAGCGTCGCCGCCATGGGCCCGTTGCCCTCGCCGGTCGGCCCATGACACACCGCGCAGTTCTGGTCGAACACCTGCTTCCCCTTGATCGCGTCCGGCACGATCGGCCGCTCGTCCTCGTCGGTCACCAGCGGAATCTCGGTCTCCACGGCGGGCGGGAGCCTGCGGGCCACCTTCGCGTTCGAGACGTCGACCGCCGGCTGGCATCCGGTGAGCGCGAGCGCGGCGGCGGCGGCCGCCAGGAGCGCCGCGGAAGGCGCTCTGGGACTCCGCACCGCACGCCGGTCTGTTGTCCATGGCGAACGCTGCGCCAGCAAGCCGGGGGCACGCACGGGCTATTGGTGTTCCATGAGCGCTCCGCGGTCTCCTTCCGCCGCCCATCTCGGGAATGGGCATCGCCTCAGCGCACGTCACGCGGGGGCCGCCGGATCGCGCGCGCGGGCGAACGAGCGCGCCAGCCCGCCGGCGAGGATCAGCGCGAGACCGGCCGCCACCGCGGCCGGCCACGGATCGCGGGCGAGGGGCACGCCCCGGAGCCGGAGCACCACCCCGCGTCGTGGGGAAATCGGTCCGCCGCTCCAATGGAGGAAGCGTCCCGTCGGTCCCTCGACGGCGCCACGCGGCGCGAGCCCGTCCGCCGCGGCCTCGACCCCGACATCGGCGACCAGCACATCGACCTGGCCCGCGCCGTCCGGAAACACCCACGGCACCGCCACCTCGGATTGCCGCGCGGCCAGGGTGCAGGCATACGCCACCTCCGTGCGGCCGGGCGTCACGGGAAACGCATCCGTGATCGTCCCGCCGTCGACCCTGGGGTCCACCCACCCGGCGAGAAAGCGGACGGACCGCGCCCCCGGGGGCAGGGGAAAGACGAGGGGGTCGCGCGGGCTCGAGACGACGGTCCGGTCGGTGGGGTTCTCGAGCCGCTGGACCACGCTGACCCGGAGAGCGCCCGGGGCGACCTCGACCACCGCGAACATCACGGGAGGGCGCAGCACAGAGCGGTCGGTCGACGGCTCGTAGACCGCAAGATCCACGGTCCGGACCGGCGCAGCCGGGAGCAGCGCGAGCCGCTCGCCCGAATAGCGGACCCCGCCGTATTCGGCGCTGAGGACAAAGACCCGGATCCCGCCGACCGGCAGGCGCGTGAAGCGAAACCGGCCGCCGGCGTCGGTCACCGTGTCCAGCACCGAGGAGGCCGCGCGCTCGACGATCTCGAGGTGGACGGCCTGGTGGACGATGGGGTGGGACGGCGCGGTGCGCGTCACCACCCGGCCCTGGATCACACCCTCTTCGGCGTCTGCGGCGCAGGCCGCCGCCAGCACAAGGATCGCGCAACAACTCCACGCGACCGAGAGCATGCCCCGGCGATGCCGGCCCTCCGGTGTCAGAGCGAGGATCCTCTCGACGTCCGGCCCGCCTCGGCCGCCCGGCCCTCGTATCCGGCCCGGAGGAGGCGGTAGTCGTCCTCGCTCACCTTGCCCGTCGCATGATCGAGCTCGAGATCCCGCAGGGCATCATCAACGGCGCCCCGTGCGGCGCGCAGCCGCTCCGGCGGCTCTCCCGCGCGGGAACCCGATCCTCCCCCGGGCCCCGCAGCCGCGCGGAGCGGGGCCAGCACCCAGACGGCGGCCGCCGCGGCGAGGACCGCCATCACCACACCCGTCACAGGCCGCCGGGGCTCCAGGCGCCCGCGGGGACGACCTCGCGGACGCGCGCCGCCCTCCGTTCGGGCACCATGCCGATCGCGGCGCCGGCCGTCACCACGAGCCCTCCGGCCCAGATCCACACGACGAGCGGGTTGACGAGCAGGCGGAGGGTCGCGTCCCCGCCGGCGGTCCAGCCCACCAGGGTCACGTACAAGTCATCGCGGGGGGTGCTGCGCAGGCCGATGTCGGTGGTCGAGTCCTGGCCCGTGAGGAAGAGGGTGCGCCGCGCGTCCAGCGGGCCGAGATCCCGGCCCCCCGAGAAGGCGCGCAGCGCGGCCGTCATCACCAGGGTGCCGCTCCGGGTCGACTGCCGGAGCCCGTCGTAGCGGACCCGGTACTCGCCGACCTCCACGGCCTCTCCCGGGCGGAGCGTGACGAGCCGCTGGGTGCTGAAGACCGACGACCCGGTGACGCCGCAGAACAGCAGGAGGATGCCGAGGTGGACGATGTACCCACCGTAGCGCCGCCGGTGCTGCAGCACCAGCGCCGCCAGCGCGCGGACCGGCCCTTCCCCCCCGTGGGCGCGGCGGACGCGGACCCCGCGCGCAAACTCGAGGACGACCGTGCCGGCGACGAAGCCGGAGAGGGCAAACGCGAGCACGGCCCCGGGTGCCCGCATCCCCGCGGCAAGCAACCCGAGGGCCAGAATGATCCCCACCGCCCCCGGCGCGAGAAAGTTGTTGCGGAGGGAGGCGGCGGACGCGCGGCGCCAGGGGAGCAGCGGCCCGACGCCCATCAAGAGAAGCAGGACGACGGCGAGCGGCGTCACCACATGGTCGAAGAAGGGCGGGCCGACGTTCATCCGCCTCCCCGTCACGGCCTCGGACAGCACGGGAAACACCGTGCCCAGGAACACGGTAAACGCGACGGCCAGGAACACGACGTTGTTCAGCAGGAAGGCGCTCTCCCGCGAGAGCGCCGAATCCAGCGTGTGCTCGCTGCGCAGCCCCTCCCAGCGCCACGCCACCAGGCCGAAGGCGCCGACCATGCTGAGCGCCAGAAACCCGAGGAAATATCCGCCCAAGGGCGACTGCGTGAAGGAATGGACGCTGCTGAGCACCCCGCTGCGCGTCAGGAAGGTGCCGAAGATCGACAGCCCGAAGGCGAGCACCACCAGCACCACCGTCCACTGCTGCAGCATCGCCCGCCGTTCCTGGATCAACACCGAGTGGAGAAACGCGGTCGACACCAGCCACGGCATCAGCGCCGCGTTCTCGACCGGATCCCAGGCCCAGTACCCGCCCCACCCCAGCACGACGTACGACCACTTCGCGCCGAACATCAACCCCATGCTCAGGCAGTACCAGGCCCACAGCATCCAGCGGCGGGCGAGCAGCACGCCGCCCTCGTCCGCCCCGCCGGTGAGGAGGCCGGCCACGACGATGGCAAACGGGATGGTCAGGCCGACAAATCCGAGGTAGAGCGTGGGCGGGTGGATCGCCATCCAGGGATTGAGGAGGAGCGGATTCATGCCCTGCCCGTCCGCGGGCGGGAACGGCGCCGTCACGAACGGCGGGGTCACGGCGGTGAGCATGAACAGGAAGAACGCCGCCACACCGGCGCACACCCCAACCACGCCGGGGAGCAGCCGCGGCCGCGTTCGCGCAATGCTGCGAACGGCCGCGAGCGTGTAGCCGGAGAGGATCAGCGCCCACAGGAGCAGCGATCCCTCCATCCCGCTCCAAAAGGCGGTCAGGTCGTACCCGAGCGCCTGCCCATCGCGGACATGGGCGACAACGTAGGCGAAGGTGTAGTCACGGCGGACCAGGGCGGCGATCAGAATCCCGCCGGCCAGCGCCTCGAGCGCGGCCATCGCGACGAGGGCCCGGGCGGCGCTGGTCACCAGTCCCGGCCGGACTGCGCGGCCGCCGAGGGCCGCGGCCGCCAGCGCGTACAGCGCCAGGACGAGCGCCGCGAGCAGGCTGAACCGCCCGAGACTAGCCAACAGCGGAGGCGCCCCGGCGCATTACCCCGGGACCCGCTTCTGCGGGTCGGCCGGATTGTACTTGGTCGGGCACTTGGCCAGGAGCGTCGTCGCCGTAAACACGCCGTCGGCGCTGATGCGGCCCTCCACCACCACCTGGCGGCCCTCGGCGAAGATGTCGGGCACGACCCCGCTGTAGCGCACCGGGATCGCGTCGACCCCGTCGGTCACGGCGAAGCGGAGGTGCTGGTGCGAGGCGTCCCAGGCGACCGACCCGGGGACCACCGTGCCGCCGAGCCGCACGGGCCCATGTGGGGCGGCCGGGTGCTCGTGCCGGAGCTCGCCGACCGTCACCCAGTAGGTCGCGCCCTGCTGGATCCCGCCATAGACCAGGTAGGCCAGCGCGAGGACCACGACCACGACCCCGGCGACGAACGCAACCGGCCGCGCGGGCCTGATCACGACGGTCCGCCGCCCGCGCGGCGGCCGCCCGCGGGGGCCTGCGTCCGCGCCGACCCCCGCGACCGCTCGACCAACTCCGCCACTTGACGCTCCAGGGCGCGGCTGCGCCGGGCCAGGCCGTAGAGGTAGAGAAAGATACCGACCCACACCAGCGAATACGCCCAGAAGAGATAGGCCATCGCCGTCACCCGGCCTCGTCGGCCAGCCCCGCCACCTGCATCTCCAAAAGGCCGAGGCGCAGGCGGGCGCGGAAGAGCAGGGCGTAAAAAACGCTCCAGGCCACCAGCCCAACGCCGAGCGCCTGGGCCATGGAGGGGGCGAGGCCGATGCTGTGCGTGGTGAAGATCACCGGGGAGAGGGCGCGCAGGTAGCGCGCCGAGAACCAGACCAGCGGAACGTCGACGAATCCGACAATGGCGAAGACCGCCGCGAACCGTGCCCGGCGCGGGTCATCCCCCGCCGCGCTGCGGAGCATCAGGTACCCGACGTAGATCAGCCACAGAATCATGTACGTCACGAGCTGGGGGTCCCAGGTCCACCAGGTCCCCCAGACCGGACGGGCCCACAGCGAGCCGGTGACGATGACGAGCGTGCTGAACAGCACCCCGATCTCGGCCGCCGACGCCCCGGCCGCGTCCCACCCGCGCCGGCCCGTGCGAAGATACTGGATCCCCGCCCAGCAGGCGTGTCCGAAGGCCACGAAGCCGATCCACGCCAGCGGAAGGTGCACGTAGAAGATCCGCTGAATCGGCCCCATCACCTGCTCGGTCTGGGCGAAGAGGAACGCGCCCAGGAGCGCGAGGAGCATCGTCACCAGCGATCCCCACGCCAGCCAACCATCCAAGGGTCGGGTCATCTCCTTCGGGCCTCCACCGCGGATCCTACCACGCACCTCGCGTCGAGGCTGTGTCGATCATAACAGCCGGATGCCGGACGTTTCAACGGAGGTCCAACGAAAGGAAACAGCGGGAACCTGACGTCGGCCCGCGCGAGGGCGCGGCGTCGGGGCGCAGACGGCCATCTATTCTTCCACCGCGTATCCGTAGAGCCACATCCCCAGCACGATGAAGATGATGTCCACCGCCGCCAGCATTTTCGCAGGCCGGAACAGGTCGGCGAGCGCGCGCCCGTCCAAGACCGCGCCGATCCCGGCCAGGGAGAGGATGATCGCCGGCAACGCCACCGGCAGCAGCAGGATCGGCAGCAGCACCTCGCGCAGGCGGGTGGACGACGTCATCGCCCCCAGGAGCGTCCCGACCGCGGTAAACCCGACCGCCCCCAGCCCCAGCGGCAGCGCGATCCATCCCGCTCGGCGGCCGAGATCGTTCGCGAACAGCACCGCAAACGCCGCGACCACGACGCATTCCAGGATCAGGACCAGCACCAGGTTCGCGCCGAACTTGCCGAGGTAGAGCAGGCTCCGGCTGACCGGCGTGAGCAGAAGCCCCTGCAGCGCCTGCCGCTCCTGTTCGAGGGCGTGCGATCTGGCCAGACCCAGCGTGGCCGCGAACGACACGGTGACCCACAGGATCCCCGGTGCGGCGGCCGCCGCGAGGTCGGGAGACGCCCCCAGCGCCAGGCTCATGATCACCAGCGCGAGAAACGCCACGAGGCTCATCGACGTGACCAGTTCCCGGGTGCGCGCCTCGGTGATCAGGTCCTTCCAGATCAGCGCGCCGAGGGTCCTCACCCCATCGCTCCCGCCGCGGCGTCCAGGTACCAGGCGCGCACGGCCTCGACCGGCATCCCGGCGAGCCCGCGCGCCGGCCCGAGCCGGCCTCCCACGAGCACCGCCGCCCGGCCGGCGGTGGCCAGCGCCTCCGCGGGGCTGTGGGTCGCGAGGATCACGGCGCCCCCATCCCGGCAGAAGCCTCGGAGGATCCCCGACAGGTCGTCGGCGCCTTGCGGGTCGAGACCGGTGAACGCCTCGTCGAGGAGCAGCACACGCGGACGATGCAGGAATGCCCGGGCGAGGGCGGCGCGCTGCTGGATCCCGCGAGACAACCCGCGGATCGGCTCGGCCAGGCGCGCGATGCCCAGGACGTCGCAGACGTCCTCGGCCCGCGCCCGTCCGTCCGGGAGACCGTACAGCGCGGCCAGGAGGTGGAGGTTTTCGAGGACGCTGAGGCCTCCGTACAGCATGGGCTCGTGCGTCACGAACCCGATGTGGCGGCGCACCCCCGGCACGTCGAAGGGATCCTCCCCGCAGATCCGGACCCGGCCCTGGGACGGGCGCTGGATCGCGGCCAGGACGCGCAGCAGCGTCGACTTTCCGGAACCGTTCGGGCCCAGGATCGCCAGCGCCTGGCCCGGCGCGACCGTCAGGCCGAGCCCCCGGAGGACGCGCCGGCGGCCGAAGCCCTTCCAGAGGTCTTCGGCGTGGACCGCATCGCCCGCGGGGTCCACGTCAGGTCGCGCCGGTCGGGGCCCCGACGAGGTCGCGGACCGCCGCCGGAGCAAAGAGAAAGAACGGATAGCCGCGATCGTCCGTCACGTCCCGGGTCGCCGCGTCCTGCTCCAGCGCCGCGCGCCGCTCCCGCAGCCGCTGCATCTCCCCGGCGAGGGAGGCGGCGAGCAGGCTGTTCACCGCGCGGATCCGGTGGGTGGCGGCCCGGCGCTCCGGACCCGGGCGCATCGCTTCGACGCCCCGGATCAGGCGCCACTTCTCCTCGATGAGCCCGCGCTGCGCTTCCGTGGGAGCCGGGAGGTACCGCTCCGGATTGTGCTGCAGGTCCATCAGACGCCGATCGACGGCGCGGGCGTCCTCGGCCGACGGCCCCTGCCCCAGGAGCGGCAGCAGCAGAGTGGCCGTGGCCACGACGTACGGAGGCGGAGGACAGCCAAAGATCTCCTGGATCACGGCGTCGGTGACGCGGTCGTAGCGGCCGCCGCCGATCCCGTGGATGAAGAGGTCGGCCATGCAGAGCCTGGTGAACATCGTCAGCGTGATCGCCTTGGGGCGAATGCGGAGGCCGGACGCCGCGAGCGGGGCGAGGCCGGCGGCGCCGGCCGGGAGATCCGCGATCGTCCCGGCCGCGGTCCGCAGGCGCACCCGGTCGCCCTCGCGCGCCGCGTACAGGCCGGTGCGCCGGCCGCCGTGCACCACCCAAAACGGCGTCTCCGGAACCCCAGCGAGTTCGTCCAGGTTGGGAAACGGGTTCGCGGACGACCGCAGGCGATGGGTCCGCCGGTAGTCCTCCAGCTTCGCGTTGTAGCAGCGCCGGAAGGCGCGGGGGTCCTGCAAGAGGTGCAGGACAAACGCCCGAAACTCCGGGGTGTCCGACAGCGCCGAGACGGACAGGTCGCGGTACCGCGGCGGCAGCGCCCCCGCCTCGTACCTGCCCCGGGCGGCGGCCATGAACATCGCGAGCGTCCCGGCGCCCGCGCGCGCCCGGCCGGCGCCCTCGGCGAAGGCATCGAATCGCTCGGGCAGGTCCGGCAGGGAGAGCGTGACCAGGTGGCCGCGGACGCGGGCGCGGAAGCCCTCCCACGCCTCCTCGGAGGGCGGCGGGCAGGCTTCCAGCGGGACGTCCTCGGGGAGATCGACGAGCGTTTCGGAACGCCGGATCAGCCGGCCGTCCCGCGCGGGGACCTGCGCGCCGATCGGCCCGGACGCGTCGCTGTCGACGATCAGATGGAGCCCCGTGGCGCCCAGATCGTCGCAGAGGCGTGAGAGGAGAAAGAACTTCATCCACACGCCGGGGTGAAAGAAGAGCGGCTGGTGCCCCATCGCGATCATCGGCGCCGCGGCGGACGTACCGGCGCGCGCCGCAGGCCCCGGCGCGTCCCCGTCCGTGGGGGGGCCGGCGAGGCTGAGCGCGCGCCGCCGGACCTGGGAGCGGAACAGGCCGAGCGGGGTGTCGAGGATCTGCGCGCCGGCGTCCGCGGCGCTCCGGACGGCGGCGAGGACGGCCGGGATCTGGTCGAGGGGAGGATCGATCAGCACCTCCCCCGAGCGCTCGGGCACCGCGTAGGCCGGGACCGCCTCGGATGGCCGCACGGTCGCGTCGTGGCCCCCGGCGTGGTGGTGCGAGGGCGTCCGCGAGGCTCCTGCCGCGGAATCGCCGCTTGAGGTCACAGCAGGTCACCGAGCCCGCGGAGGCCGATCGCCTCCTTGCTGGCGAACGGCTCCCCGTACGGCCGGCGGATGCGGGTGCCCCAGTACGCGGCGACGGTGCGGATCGCGGTCAGGACCCCGGCGTTTCCGCGCTCGTCATTGAACTGGGAGCGGTAGCAGGCGATCGCCTCCATCTTGCGCTCGATCTGGTCGGTGATGTCGAGCACAAACGCCGGGGCGACGTGCAGCCGGTAGTGCGTGCAGAAAAAGTGCAGGATCCGGCCCGGATAGTGCGGGTCGCCCCGCATCTCGGTCTTCGTCAGCTTGGCGTAGAACCGGGCCGCCTCCCCGAGCCGCTCCGCGGCGATGTGGTCGGGGTGCGCATCCACGCCGTATGGGATGAACAGGATCTCCGGGCGGACCTCGCGGATCACTTCGGCCGCGGCCACGCGGTTCTCGACCGTGTCCATGAGGTACCGGTTCGGCAGGGGGAGCGTGATGCGCCTGCGGACGCCCAGCGTCCGGGCGGCGGCTTCGCTCTCGGCCCGCCGCCGCTCGGGCGTGCCCATGGGGGTCGGCTCGCCGTCCGTCAGGTCGAGGATCGTCACCCCGTGCCCCTGCTGGATGAACGCCGCGATCGCCCCGCCCATCCCGATCTCCACGTCGTCGGGGTGGGCGCCGATTACGAGGAGTTCCGCCACCGGCTCACCTCGCGGTCGATGATCGAGAGATAGTAGGCGCGGCGCGCGGCCGGGTCGTCCAGCCCGCCCCAGAACCGCCGCCCGGGGTTCTTGTAGATCCGCGGCACGAGGAGCTCCGTCACGGTGAGCCCCAGCCGGGCGGCCTGAATCCACACCTGCAGGGGCATGCCGTAACTCCGCTCATCGAGGGTCATCCGGGCGAGGCCGGCGACGCGGTACGCTTTGAATCCGCACCACGCGTCGGTGAGGCGGTATCCGGTCAGGTCGTTGATGATCCGGGTGATCTCCGCGTTGATCTGCTGGCGGTCCGGCGGCGGGGGGTCCTGCACGCCCACCGCCGCGCGCAGGTAGCGGCTCCCCGACACGATGTCGGCTCCGGAGGCCGCCTCGAGGAAGCGGGGGATCAACCTCGGCTCGTGCTGCAGATCGCAGTCGATGGTCACTGCGACATCATAGCGCGCCTGGACCGCGTAGTGGAAGCCGTCGATCAGCGACTGGCCGTACCCCTCGTTCTGGGCGTGGGTGATCACCTCGAGATCCGGGAGGGGGCGCCGGAGGATCGCGGCCGAGCCATCGGTGGACCCGTCGTTGACGACCAGGATCCTGGCGCTCGTGTAGCGCCGGACTTCCTCGAGCACGCGCTCGAGGGTCTCCTCTTCGTTGTACAGGGGCATGATGACGATCGGCCGCATGGCTACTCCGGGCTGAGCAATACCAGGCACAACGCCCGGCCGGCGCCCGGTATGCCCCGCCGGTGAGGCCCCTCTGAATGATTATCCGCGCCGCAGCCGCTCCGCCGCGTCGCGGGCGAAGTACGTGAGGATGAGATCGGCCCCCGCCCGGCGGATCGCCAGGAGCACCTCGAGCATCGCCGGCTCCTCCTGGAGCCAGCCGCGGGCGGATGCGGCCTTGAGCATCGCGTACTCGCCGCTCACCTGGTAGGCGGCCGTGGGGACGCCGAACGCCGCTTTGACCCGGCCCAGGACATCGAGGTACGGGAGCGCCGGCTTGACCATGACGATGTCTGCGCCCTCATCGATGTCCGCCTTGACCTCGCGCACGGCCTCGTCGGCGTTTCCGGGATCCAGCTGATACCCCCGCCGGTCGCCGAACTGGGGCCGCGACTCCGCCGCCTGACGAAACGGCCCGTAAAACGCGGAGGCGTACTTGGCGGCGTACGCCAGGACGGTCACCTCACTGTGCCCGCCCGCGTCGAGGGCCCGCCGGACGGCGCCCACCTGGCCGTCCATCATGCCCGACGGCCCCACCCAGTCGGCGCCGGCCTCGGCGTACGAGACCGCGATCCGCGCGTACGCGTCCAGCGTCGCATCGTTGTCGACCGCGCGGCCGCGGACCACCCCGCAGTGCCCGTGGTCCGTGTACTCGCACAGGCACAGGTCGGCGACGAGGACCAGCCCGTCCCCGAGCTCGGCGCGCACGGCTCGGAGGGCCTCCTGCACGATCCCGTTCGGATCCCAGGCGCTGCTCCCCTCGGCGTCCTTGTGCGCCGGGATCCCGAACAGCATGACCGCGGGGACGCCGAGTTCCGCCAGCGCGCCGCAGGACTCGACGAGGCTTCCGACCGTATGCTGGTGCTGGCCGGGCATGGCGTCGATCTCCACGGGGCGGGCCAGACCCTCCTTGACGAAGAGCGGGGCGATGAAATCGCCCGGGTCCAGCGTGGTCTCCCGCACCATCTCCCGGAGCCGGCCGGTGCGGCGGAACCGGCGGAAGCGCTGCTGTGGGAACCCCATCGTTCCTCCTATGAACCCGCGGGAGACATGGTGCGCCCGAGGGCCTCCCGAAGCGCGGCCACGATTCCGGGAATCGTGTAGGAGCGCGCGACGACGCCGACCCCGAGGCCGCACTCGCGGGCCGTCGCCGCGGTCACCGGCCCGATGCAGGCGATCAGAGCGCCGGCGACGACCTTGGGCAGATGCGATCCCACCACCTCGACAAAATTACGGACCGTCGACGGGCTGGTGAACGTCACGGCATCCCCCCCTCGATCGAGGAGCTGCCGCCACGTCTCGGGATCCTGCCCCCGCTCCGCCTCCACTCGATACACCGGGACGGCGTCCACGGTCGCCCCCCGGGCGCGCAGGCCGTCGGGCAGCACACGGCGGGCCTCGAGCGCCCGCGGAAGAAGGATGCGCGCCCCCTCCAGCCGCTCGCCGGCGAAGGCATCGACCAGGGCTTCGGCGACGAACTCCGCCGGAGCCAGGTCCACCCGCAGCCCCTGGGCCTGAAGCGCGCCCGCCGTGGCCGGGCCGATGGCCGCGACGCGGAGCCGGCCCAATGCCGCCGGCCCGAGGCCGCAGGCCCGCAGACGGCCGAGGAAGGCGGCCACGCCGTTCTGGCTGGTGAAGACCACCCACCGGTACTGGTCCAGCCGCGCGATCGCCCGGTCCACCGCCGCGTAGTCGGCGGGCGGCGCGATCCGGATCGTGGGAAACTCGACGACGACGGCGCCCTCGGCCTCGAGGAGGGTGCTGAGGATCCCCGCCTGCCTGCGCGACCGCGTCACGATGATCCGCCGGCCGGCAAGCGGCCCCCGGGCCCTCACCGCGCGAGATCCTTGCGCGCCGGGCCGCGGGGAGGGCCGTCCCTGGGCGCCGCCGGCGGCGCGGAATTGCCGCGGGGCCCCGCGGAGGCGGACGATCGAACGACGTCCAGCGCGAACCCGGAATCGGCCAGGAGATGGTCGGCCACAGCGATCCCGAGCGCTCCGGCTTCACCGGCCGGCCCGGTGGCCGTGTGCCTGCGGACCGCGCTGCCGTCCGGCAAGGCGATCAGCCCTTCCAGGGTGACGGTGCCGTGATCGACCGCGGCGAGCGCGGCCGCGGGCGCCCGGCACCCGCTTCCCAGGCGCGCCACGAAGGCGCGCTCCGCTTCCACGGCGATCCGGGTCGGTCTGTGGTCGAGGCCGCCCAACCATTCCAGGAGATCTTCGTCCCCGCGGCGCGCTTCCAGAACCAGCGCGCCCTGGCCGGGGGCCGGGAGCATGATCTCCGGCTCCAGCCACTCGCTGATCCGCTCCTGCCAATCCATCCGGACCAGCCCCGCGCCGGCAAGACAGAGCGCGTCGTAGACACCGCTGTCGAGCTTTCCCAGACGGGTGTCGATATTGCCGCGGATCGGGACGGTGCGCAGGTCGGGACGGAAGTGGAGAATCTGCGCGCTGCGGCGCACGCTGCTCGTCGCGACGCTCGCGCCCGGCGGCAGGGTCGCCAGCCACCGGCCGGGCCCGGCGACCAGCACATCCCTCGGGTCGGCCCGCGGGGTAAACGCCCCGAGCACGAGATCGCGGTGGATCTCCGTTGGGAGATCCTTGGCGCTGTGCACGGCGAGATCGCAGCGCCCCTCGAGCAAGGCGGTCTCCAACTCCCTGGCGAAGAACCCGATCCCCTCCAGGTGCTCGAGCGGGACATCCTGCGCGCGGTCGCCGGCGGTCTGAATCACCACAACCTCCAACGCCGCCTCGCTCCCGCCGCGGGCGTGCGCACGGAGCACGCCGGCCGCCAGTTCGGTCTGGCGCAGGCTCAGCCGGCTCCCGCGCGTTCCAAGCCGCAGGCGCGCCCGCGTCATTCGTGCGGCTCCGCCGCCCAGGTCCCGGCCGCGTCGCCGGCCTCCATCATCGCCTGGAGGACTTCTCCCAGAAATGCATCGGTATCGCGCAGCGACCGGATCTGGCCGAACCCGCTCCGTGGAGGAGTGGTCAGCATCTCCGTCACGTGCGACTTGAAGTGCAGAAAGACTTCCGTGGTCTGCGCGGGGGTGAGCCCCAACCCCGCGACCTCGCGACCGAGGGCCGTGCCGATCCGCCTGGCCTCGGCCAGATGGGGCGGCCCGACAGGCTCCCCACCCGGGATGGAGGCCAGGATCCGCATGAGCTCGCCGCAGAGCGCCCCCACGCGCTTCCGGGAAGACTCGCCGATGCGGGCGTACCACGCCCTGGACGCCAGCCACTCCCGGGGCGGAGGTCCGCCCGCGGTGAGCGCATGTTCGGCCGGGCGACCGGTCGTCCGCCTGGGTGGGGACGCGCGGAGCAGCGATTCGAGATCTGCGGCGTCGAAACGGCGGTGTCCGCCCGGCGTCCGGAAGACCCGTACCTTGCCCGTGTCCGCCCAGCCGCGCAGCGTGGTAACATCTACCCCCAGGAGTTGGGCGGCTTCTCCCAGGGTCAACCAGCGCGTTCGGGCCTGTCCAGCCAATCCGGCATGGGTCACAAATCTATGGAATTCTGTGTAATTCTATAAAATCCTGCTGTTCCAACCGATGGGAAAAACCAGGGACGGCCCCTGTCGGCCAAGATCGCACTATCGTCGGCCCAGGCTACCGCCGCTTCTTGCGACCGCCCCGGGGCACCCGTCGGGCAGCGGTCTTGCGGGCGGCCCGAGCCGCCGCAGGCCGCCGGGCCGCCCGAGCCGTGCCGGAGCCGCGCCTGGGGGCAGCCGCCGTTCCCTTCCGCGGCGCCCCGGCACGAGACGATCCGACTCTCGCTCCGGCCCGCACCCGCGGCTCGCCGGGAAGGGTGAACACCGTCGGCTCGTACCAGGACCACTCACGGGTGGTCAGGCAGCGCAGGTACACGGTGCCCCCGGGCCGCAGAGGCGCCTCGTGGGTGCTCCCACACGACTTGCAGACGTACAGCCAGGCAGGCATACGCGTCCCCCCCTACAGGAGCTTCGTCCCGTTGATCATCAGCTTGAACTCACACCCCAGTAACTTCGCCGCCCGGCGGCACATGACCATGCGCGGCAGAAAGATCTCGAAGTACTCCATCACCTGGGACAGGCGGGTGTCGATCGCCAGCTCCAGGGTGATCGTCCGGGCCGTCTCATCGACGCGTAGAAATGAGTGCTCCACGGCGTGATTGACCCGGTCGTGAATGTCGAAGGTGGTCGGATCGGGGTTGCGCACCCGGGTCCGGTGGACATCCGACTTGTCCGAGACGATCACCGCCGCCCCCACGTCGCTCACGGGATCTCCGGTCTGCTCCTCGTGGTTGCCGACCGCGCCCATGACGATCGCCATCTCGATCGGGTCCATCCCGAGGCGGCAGAGAATCCGGCTGGCCAGCAGGGCGCCGGTGTGCTCGTGGTTGACCCGGCCCACGACGTTTCCGATGTCGTGCAGGTATCCGGCGATCGCCGCCAGGTGGATCGACCGCTCCGGGCGCGCCAGCCGCCGCAGGACGTTGCCGCCGATGCTGGCGACCAGGTTCGCATGCCGGGCCCCGTGCTCGGTGTACCCGATCGCGCCCGTGTATTCGTCGGCCTTCGCGATATACGCCTCGACCTCGGGATCTCGCTTGATGTCGTCGAGGGTCAAGGGGCGGCCCGTGAGGCTGGGCGTGACCTGGCTGGCGGCGCTGCGGGTGTCGGCCATGGTCGGCGGGGAGGCCGGGTTATCCTCCCGCGGCCCCCCGCTTCGCGAGCGACTGGACCGCCGTGCGGTCCGCCCGGACGCGGACGTTCTGGGCGAGTTCGAGCGTCAGGTCGTTGTCCTTGACGTCCAGAATGACGCCGTACAAACCTCCGCGGGTCAGCACCCGGTCTCCCTTCTTGAGGCGCGCCAGCATCTCCCGATATTTTTTCTGCTGGACTTGCTGCGGCCGGATCAGCATGACGTAGAAGACCGCGAAAAGGACCAGCAGCGGCAGCAGCGACGTGACCTGCTGGACCTGCTGCGGGGTCAACCCTATGCCTCCGGCCGATTCAGGGTGCCGGATGGTTCTGCGACACCCGGCCGATTCCCTCCGGGACGGTCGTCTGCGCCCTGCTCGGGACGTTCTGGTTCGCGCCGCAGGCCCGGGCCCCCGCCCGCATCATAGGCGGCGAGGGCGGCCCGGCTCCAGCTCCCAAACCGATCCTCCCGAATCGCCCGGCGCATCGCCGCCGCCAGCCGCCCCAGGAACGCGAGGTTGTGGAGGCTCACCAACCGCGGGCCGAGCATCTCCCCGGCCTTGAACAGGTGGCGCAGATAGGCGCGCGTGTAGTGGCGGCAGGCCGGGCACGGGCACCCCGGCTCGAGCGGCGCGAGGTCCTCGGCGAACACGGCCCGCCGGAGGCTGAGGGGGCCGGCGCCGGTCAGCGCCATCCCGGTGCGGCCGATGCGGGTCGGCATCACGCAGTCGAACATGTCGACGCCGCGCCGCGCCCCTTCCACCAGGCTCGGCGGCGACCCCACTCCCATCAGGTACCGGGGGCAGGCGGCGGGAAGGCGCTCCGTGACGGCGGAGAGGAGATCGTAGGTCATCGCCTTCGGCTCCCCAACGGAGAGGCCGCCGATCGCATAGCCGGGAAAGCCGAGCGCGGCCGTGTCGTCGGCGGCCCGCCTCCGGAGCGGGAGATCGAACCCGCCCTGCACGATGCCGAACAACACCTGGTCCTCCCGCGTGTGGGCGGCCTTGGAGCGCCGCGCCCACAGGACGGTCCGGCGGTGCGCCTCCGCGGTCTCGGCGCCGTCCGCCGGATAGCCCAGGCAGACATCCAGCGGCATGATGATGTCCGCCCCCAGCGCCTCCTGGATCGCGATCACGCGCTCGGGCGAAAACGCAACCTCCAGCCCGTCGATGGGCGAACGGAAGAGCACCCCCGCGTCAGAAACCGTGCGGAGATGCGGGAGGCTGAACACCTGATACCCTCCGCTGTCCGTGAGCAGCGCCCGGTCCCAATGCATGAACGCGTGCAGCCCGCCGGCGCGGGCGATCAGCTCGGCGCCGGGGCGCAGCGAGAGGTGGAAGGTGTTGGCCAGGATGATCTGGGCGCCGGCGCCCGCGACCTCCTCAGGGGTGAGCGCGCGGACGGTCCCGTGGGTGCCGACCGGCATGAACACGGGGGTCTCCACGGTCCCGTGCGGCGTGTGCAGCAGCCCCGCCCGGGCGCCGGTCTCCCGATCCACGTGGACGACCTCGAAGCGCACGGTCACGGCTCGCAGTATACCATCCAATACGGAGGGGAGGATATCGGGGAGGCCGAAAGGTGACGGGTCAATGCTCCGAGCCGACCCGCCGTCCCCGCAGCGGCCGCCTGGGCCCTCTCCCCACGACGTCGTCAGCCCGCGGGTGATCCTCGCCGGCATCCTCGCCGTCGCCGCCGTGCTTCGCTTCACGATGCTCGGCGCCCCCAGCTTCTCGTACGACGAGATCGTGGTCGTCGCGATGGCCCGCGCGCGGTGGCACGACCTCCTCCCGATGCTGCGGGTCGGCGAGTTCCATCCCCCGCTCTACTACCTCTTCATGAAGGCCTGGGCCGATCTCGCCGGTGTGGGGGAGACGGCGTTTCGATTCCCATCGGCGTGCTTCGGTCTCGCCGCCGTGGGGCTGACCTATGCCCTGGCGCGCCGCGTCGCCTCGGAGCCGGTGAGCCTGCTCGGCGCCCTGTTCGTCGCGGTGTCGCCCTTCCACATCATGGTCTCGCAGGAGGCCAGGATGTACGCGCTCCTCGGCATGCTCGTGATGGCGTCCACGCTCGCGCTTACCGCGGGCGTGGAACGGGGCGGGATCGGGCGGTGGGCCGCCTACGCCGTCGCATCAACGCTGATGGTGTACACCCAGTATATCGGGGCGCTGGTGCTCCTGGCCCACGGCGTCTGGGTGGCCGCGGTGGAGCGCGGACGCCTCGCCCGGTGGATGGCGGCCGCGGCGGCGGCCGCCGCCCTGTACGCGCCCTGGATTCCCTCGCTGTGGGCGCAGGCGTTCCACCTTCACGGCACCCTGCAGAGTCTGGGCAGCGCGGTCACCGCGCGCGACCCCGGGGACCTCCTCGGGCTGATCGCGTTCGGGGGCTCCCTCTTCGGGATGGCGGGCTACCTGTTCCCGGGCACGCTGGGACCCGCCGGGCAGTTCGCCGTCCTCCTGCCGTTTCTCGTGATCCTGTGGCGGGGCGGGGCCGCCCTCGCCTCCGACCGGCGGCGCCTCGCGTTCCTGGGGCTGCCTCCCCTTGTCGCGGTCGCGGCGACGTTCGCCCTCGCGCTGGCGAACCACTACTATTACCCGAGGTGGCTGTCGTTTCTCGTCCCGTTCTACGCCGCGTTTCTCGCGGCGGGCATCGTTGAGATCGCGCAGCGGAGTCACAGGTGGCGGGACCCGGCGGCCGCGGTGCTCACCGTGGGTGTCCTTCTGTACAGCGCGCCGGTCTTGGCCCGGCTCTACAGCGACCCCGGGTTCAACCGCTTCCAGTGGCGGGCGGCGGCGTCCCTGGTCGAGCACCAGGGCAAACCCGGCGACTTTTTTCTCTACGTGAACAACGCGACCAGGAGCGCCTTCACGTTCTACTACCGGGAACCGCACCCGTCGCTGACCCTGACGGCGGCCAATCTGGTCCCGGGCGGCGACCGGGAATACGCGTTCACGGATCTCCGCGCCCGGGAACTGGCTCAGCGGCACCCGCGGGTGTGGCTCATCGTGAGCATCCCCTTTACCCGCAGCATGCAGGCGCAGCTGTTCCCGGCGCTCGATCGCGCGTTCCGCGTCGCCGGCTCCCGCCAGTACACCGGCACGGGAATCTATCTCCTGGAGCGAAAGCCCCGGTAGCCTGCCCGGCCGGCCGTGGCTGTCCCCTGCGGGGCTCCAAACCGGAATGGAGCAAACGGCAAGCAGCGGGTGTCCGGCGCGCGGACCCTGAGCTCCAGGGACCGCAGACGCCCGTGAAGAACCTCTCGGTGGAGAGGTTGCCCCCTGCGGGGGCGCGGGAGAGGGATATGGGCGAATCCGAGATGACTCGCGAAGAGAAGATCGCCGCGGCGAAGGCGAAGGCCGAGGCCATCAAGGCGCAGCGCGCCGCCGCGACCCCGCCCGCCGCGGCCGGAACCCCGGCGCCTGCGACCCCGGCGGGCTCCGCGCCGGCAGCCTCGAAGCCGGGGCCCGCAGCCGGTGTGCCCGGAAGAGCAACCGCGGCGAACCCCGGGGGCGCTCCTCCCGCCGCCCCCCAGGCTCCCAAGGTGGAAGCCTTCGGCACGCTCACCCAGAGCGTCGAACTGCGGGCGGCCGATTCGGAGGCGCAGAATATCGAGCGGCTGTTGGGCGGGCTCGGGCTGTACCGCAATCCCCTGCGCGGCGCCTGGCAGCTCGACTACCGCTATTACGCCGAGGCCCGCAAACGCCTCCTGGCGGCCGGCTATCAGGTGGAGGGGCGCGATTACCTCGGCCGTCCTCTGGAGAAGTGGAACCCCTACACACGTGGGTGGACCCGGCTCGCCCCCCCGGAGTGACCTCCGCGCGGGCCGCGGCGCGTCTATCGCGACGGCCCGGGCCGCTCAGCGGATCAGCATCGCATCCCCGAAACTGTAGAAGCGGTACCGCCGGCGAATCGCCTCGGCGTACGCCGCGAGCAGGCGCTCGCGCCCCGCGAACGCGCCGGCGAGCATGAGCGGCGTCGAGCGGGGCAGGTGGAAGTTGGTGACCAGGACGTCCGTGGCGCGGAAGCGATACCCCGGCGCGATGAACAGCGTGGCGCTGCCGGCGCCGGGGCGGATGCGGCCGGCGTCGTCGACGGCGGACTCCAGCGTGCGCACGCAGGTGGTCCCCACGGCGATGATCCGCCCGCCCCGCGCGCGCGCGTCGTTGATGGCCGCGGCGGCCTCCGGGCTCACCTCATAGACCTCCGCCTCCATCCGGTGAGACGCCACGTCCTCCACCGTGATCGGGCGAAACGTGCCCCATCCGACATGCAGCGTCAGGAACGCGATCGCCGTCCCCCGCGCGCGAATCCCGGCCAGCAGCGCCTCGGTGAAGTGCAGCCCGGCGGTCGGCGCGGCGACGGCGCCGGCGGCCCGTGCGTAGACCGTCTGGTAGTCCCGGGGATCTTCCGGCGTCCGCGCGATGTACGGGGGGATCGGCGGCTCGCCCACCTGGTCCAGCACCCTGAGCAGATCGCCGTGATGCTCCAGCGCGATCAACCGGGTGCCGGCCGCCGTTCGCTCGCCCGCCACGCCCTCCAGGACGCCCGGCGCGAAGATGAGACGCGCGCCCTCCCGGATGCGCCGCGCGGGCTTGATCAGCGCCTCCCAGACGCCCTGTGCGGTGGGACGCAGCAGCAGCACCTCCACGGCCCCCCCGGTGGGACGCCGGGCCCGCAGGCGGGCGGGCAGGACTTTGGTGTCGTTGAGCACGAGGACATCGGCCGGCCGAAGGTACTCGGGCAACTCGCGGAACACCCGGTGGTCGATCTCACCGGCCGCCCGGTCGAGCACGAGGAGGCGCGAGCTGTCGCGCGGCCGCGCGGGAACCTGCGCGATCAGGTCCCGGGGCAGAAGGTAGTCGAAGTCCGCGAGCTTCATCGTCCCCACGCGGGATGGGGTGCTCAGAACCGTCGTTCGAACGCGATCCCCGTGTAATAGTAGCTCAGGATCTGCTCGAAGGTGAACCCCTGGACGGCCATGGCCCGGGCGCCCCATTGATCGAGGCCGACCCCGTGCCCGGACCCCCGCCCGGCGAACGTGATGTCGGCGCCGTCCCTGGTGATGGTAAACATCGTGCTGCGAATCAGGCCGGGGCCCACCGCGAGGCGGAACTGGTTGGCGCCGATCTCCTGGGTCCGTCCCCCTTCTTCGAGCAGCCGCACGGTGACCGCCCGGCCCCACGGCGTGACGCGGCCGGGCTCGATCGCCATCAGCCCGGTCGTGTACACCCCGAGGCGGCGCACATCCGCCTCGATCGTGGAGAGGGACAGCCGGGCCGTCCACTGGGTCCCGGGCTCGTCGAGCGCGTAGGGGTCCGGCACCCCCCGCAGGTAGGGGTGGGGCGTCCCCCAGACGTTCTCGCTGTCCTCCGTGTGGCCCCCGGAATTCGAGTGGTAGGCGGCGAAGATCGGCCGGCTGCGGAAGGTCGCCACGATCCCCCGCGTCGCGTCCACGGCGGCGATCGCGGCCGGATCCTCGCCGGCCACACCCAGGTACACCTGGGAGTCGGTCGTCGCCCGCAGCACATACCCCTCGGCCGGATACTTGGCGTGGGCCGAGATCAGGTTTTCAAACGCCAGCGTCCGGGCCGCCACCGCCTGCGCCTTCACCGCCTCCGGCGGCCAGCGCGGATCGATCTCGCCCTTGATCACGCCGTAGAGGTACTGCTCGATGCTCAACTCGTTGATCGCCGTGAGCCGGACGGCGGCCGTGCGCCGGAGTTCGATGGCGCCCCGGTACGGCTGACCCTTGGCGCTCAGGAATCCCTTCGCCACGGTCAGCCGGACCACGGGTCCCAGGGCCGTCCCGGACACCGACATCCCGGACGGGGTGGGCTCGAACTCCCACGAGCCGGCCTCGAGGAGCGCGCTGCTCCCCCGGATCACATCGGCCGCGGCGATCGGGGCGTCGGCGTCGATTCGGACGGCCGGCTGCTCGACCGCGACGCCGACCCGGATCAGGGGGGGCTCGAACGCCTGGGCGGGGCGCCGCGCGAGCGCGCCGGCGTAGACGAGGGAAGCGGCCAGCGCCGCCGCGACCACCCGTCGCATCATCGGCGCACGAACAACAGGTTCAGCAGGAGGGTCGCGAGGATGCTGAGCAGGAGGCCGGTGGTGATCGGGATGTAGAGGGTGAACCCCTTGCGCTGCAGAT
Organism: Candidatus Segetimicrobium genomatis; assembly: GCA_005882275.1. Classification (GTDB taxonomy): domain Bacteria; phylum Sysuimicrobiota; class Sysuimicrobiia; order Sysuimicrobiales; family Segetimicrobiaceae; genus Segetimicrobium; species Segetimicrobium genomatis. Next base: position 10,835 of record VBAK01000121.1, on the reverse strand, counting down.
AGATGTCGCCGGGGAGACGCGGCAGGCCCCCGAACAGCCACAACACCGCGCCCAGCACGGCGATGACCAGGCCGAGTCCCACCAGGCCGCGCCCGAATGTCGAGACCGTCATGCAAACAACGCGCCCTGGCTCCGCTGGCTTCGGTCCGGCGTGGGCACACCCAGATGATCGCACGCCTGCGGGGTCACCCGCCGGCCCCCCGGGGTGCGGGTCAGCAGCCCGATCTTCAAGAGGAACGGCTCGACCATCTCCTCGAGGCTGTCGACCTCCTCGTTGAGGGTGGCGGCGAGCGCGTCGATCCCCACCGGGCCGCCGTTGTACACCTGCACGATCGTCCGCAGCAGCTCGCGGTCCTGGGCCGTGAGCCCGAGGGGATCCACCCCTTCGAACTCCAGCGCCTCGCGGGCGACCTCCAGCGTGATCCGGCCCTGCGCCCGGACCTGCGCGTAGTCCCGCGCGCGGCGCAGCAGCCGGTTGGCGATGCGGGGCGTCCCCCGGGCGCGGCGCGCGATCTCCATGGCGCCTTCCTCCACGACGTCGACCGCGAGGATCGAGGCGGACCGCGCGACCACCCGGCTCAACTCGTCCACCGGATAGAAATCCAGGTGATGGGCGATGCCGAAGCGCTCGCGGAGGGGGGACGACAGGAGGCCGGCGCGCGTCGTCGCGCCCACCAGCGTAAACGGCTTGAGCGCGTACCGCAGGGTGCGGGCGTGGGCGCCCTTCTCGATCGTGAAGTTGACGCAGAAGTCCTCCATCGCCGGATAGAGGAACTCTTCCACGGCCCGCGGCAGCCGGTGGATCTCGTCGATGAACAGGATATCGCCCCGGCTCAGGTTGGTGAGGATCCCCATGAGGTCCCCGCCGCGCTCCACCGCCGGACCCGAGGTGGTGACGATGCCCGTCCCCATCTCCGCGGCGATGACGTTGGCAAAGGTCGTCTTGCCCAGCCCCGGGGGCCCGTGCAGCAGGACGTGGTCGAGCGCCTCCCCCCGCTCCCGCGCAGCCTGCAGGCTGATGCGGAGGCCGCTCACCACCCGCGCCTGGCCGATGCACTCGTCCAATCTCGCCGGCCTGAGGCTCCGGATGAACTGCTCGTCGTCCCCGCCCCCGCCGTCGCGGCGCGCCGCCCCCGGGGACTGCCCCTCCTCGCCCAGGCGGCCGGCCGCGGTCATGCCGGCACGCCCCGCTCGGCCCGGTAGACCTCCTGGAACAGGTCTTCGGCCGATGCGATGCCGGGGTTGCGCGTGAGGGCCTGCTCGACCATCTGACGGGCTTCCGCGGCGCGGTGACCCAGCTGCTGAGTCAGGACCTCCAGCACTTCCTCCCGGAAGTCCGCCGGCGCGCCCTCCGGGGCCGCCGGGGCCTCCGAGTGGAGGAGGGCGTACTTGGCCATCTTGCCGTGCAGGGCCGCCACGATCTTCTCCGCCGTCCGTTCGCCGATCCCGGGCAGGTGGCGGAGAAACGCGATGTCCTTGCGCTCGATCGCGTCGGCGATCGTCTCGATGGGGTGGACCAGGGCCTTCATCGCTTTCGTCGGCCCCACCCCGTCCACGGTGATGAACCGCTCGAAGAACTCCTGCTCGAGCCCTCGGAGGAACCCGACGAGGAGGGGCCGCGGTTGATTCGGCGACACATGGTAGGAGATGTGCAGTTCGACGGTCTCGCCGAGGCCGTCGACCAGACGTGGGGCCGCGTCCCGCATGAAGCCCGGCAGGTGCACCTCGTATCCCACGCCGCCGCAGTCGACCACGAGCATCTGCTCGAGCCGCCGCAGCACGCGGCCGCGCAGAAACGCGATCACGCCGGGCCTCGGGCGCCCACGAGGCGTCCCAGCGGAAGCCCCCGACGGGAGAGGGCCACCAGCGCCAGGGCGAGCGCATCGGCGACGTGGGTCCCCGGATCCTCCGCCAGCGCGAGCAGCAGCCGCACCATCCGCTGCACCTGCCGTTTCCCGGCCCGGCCGGACGCGACGACCGCGCGCTTCACCGACGCGGGGGGAATGGCATCCACCGGCACCCCCGCCTGCGCGGCCGCGAGGCAGATCACCCCGCAGACGTGCCCCATGACGATGGCCGTGCGGGGAAACCCGGGGTGGGCGAACACGTCTTCCAGCGCGACGGCCTCCGGACGGCCCACCGCGACGACGCCGGTGAGGCCGGCGTGCAGTTCGTGAAGCCGGTCGGCGAGCGAACGGCGGATGTCGGTCTGGATGACGCCGGCCTCGACGAGGATCGGCCCTCCGGGTGATCCCTCGACGAGTCCGTATCCCGTACGCTGCAGGCCGGGATCAATCCCGAGAATGCGCACACGCTGCTCCGTTGAATCGCCGCTGGTGCCGCTGGCGGTGTCTCGCGGATCGTTGACCCGAACCAGTGTTCGCCGCCTGCCGGTCCTGTTCCTCCGGCCTCCTCAGAATCGCCGCCGGCCGGCGCTCATCGCGCCAGGAAAAACGGCTTGATCCCGCGCATCCGCAGATAGATCGTCATCTGGCCGTTGTGGTACATCATGTGCGGCACGTGGCCGGCGATCAGCTGCCCCTGCGGCATCTCGGCGCCCCAAGGGGTACGCACGACCCGGCCGGCCTCGTCGTCGGTCAGACGGCTCAGCCCCGACGCAAACCGGTCCCCCGCCTGGGCGAGCGCCGCCAGCACCTGCGCCTTGCTGACGTGCGACTCCGGCGGAAACGCCGCGATCCGCTCCCACGCGGTTTTCCCGATATTCTCTCCGAACACCACGCAGGTGTTCGCCGTGTGCAGCGCGACCTCGCGAAACGAGCGGGTCTCCAGCCCTTCCGGCTTGAAGTTCAGCCCGGCGTCGGGCATCAGATCAACGTTCTTGCGGATCGTTCCCCAGCACAGCTGAAACGCGGGCTGCACCGCCTCGCGGATTCCCATGGCCGCTCCCTTCACCCGACCTGCTCGAGCACTTCGTCCGGGATGTCGAAGTTGGCGTACACGTTCTGGACGTCATCGTGATCCTCGAGGGCCTCCATCAGCCGCAGCACCCGCTGCGCCTCCTTGCCTTCGAGCGGCACCGTCGATTTCGGCACCATCGTGATCTCCGCCGACGTCAGTTTGTACCGGGCCTTCTCCAGCGCCTGGCGCACGGCGGCAAAACGTTCCGGGGCGGTGGTGATCTCGTACTCGTCGCCGGTCGCCTTCACATCCTCGGCGCCTGCCTCGACGGCCTTGGAGAGCACCTCTTCTTCGGACGCCGACGCTTTGCCGACGGTGATGAGGCCCTTCTGCTCGAACAGCCATCCCACCGACGCGCCGAGGGTCCCCTCCCCCTTCGCGAAGATGTTCCGGATCTCCGAGGCCGTGCGGTTCTTGTTGTCGGTCTGGGCGCGGACGAGCACCGCGACCCCGCCGGGGGCCATGCCCTCGTACATGATCTCTTCGTACGCCGCCCCTTCCGCCCCACCGGCTCCCCGCTGGATCGCCCGCTGGATGTTGTCGTTGGGCATGCTGGCCTCGCGCGCCCGCTCGACGGCCGCCCGCAGGCGCATGTTGCCCGACGGATCCCCGCCGCCTTCCTTCGCGGCGATGATGATCTCCCGCGCCAGCTTGCTGAACAGCTTGCCGCGCTGCTGGTCGACCTTGGACTTTTTGATCTTGATGTTGTGCCACTTGGAGTGTCCGGACACAGCCAATCCCTCGCTTCCCGGTTCGCGCATGCCCGCCCCGACCATCCGCCGGGGGAATTCGAACCGCTCACGACCCCCGCAGCGCGGCCCGGGGGCAGCCTCCACTATAGTCCCGCGCCCGGCCGCTCGTCTACTGTTCCTGCACCGAGACGGCCGTCGAGGCGGTGTCCTGGCCGGCGGCCGCGCTCACCACGATCGTCAATGTGGCGCCGGCCGGCTTGACCGTCGGGTTCACGAGGTACGCAAAGTTTCCCGATGCATCCACCGGCGCATCGGCATCCGCCACCCGGACATTCAGGAACCCGGCCTTCACCTGAACGGCGACGTGGACGGCCGCCCCCGGGCGCGTCGCGCCTTTGACCAGGAACGGCGCTGAGACCTGGGACCCGTTCTGGGGGGCGGTCACGGTCAGCGGGAGCGACGACGCCGGAGACGAGGCCACGGCGGCGGCCTGGCCCGCGGCCATCTGGCCGGCGGCCGACGCCGCGGACGGGCCCGCCGCCCCCGATGGCGACGAGGTCCCGTGTGATTGATCATAGGTCGTCGGCTCCGTGCCCTTGATGAACAACTCGGGGTGAGGGTCCGGGCAATCCGGGGCTGCCAGCAGGCCGGTCGTGGCGCACGTAACCGCCTCGACGACCCCGGCCGGACGCGGCCAGTCGGTCTTCGGCATCGTGTCGGTCACCGGCTTCATGAACGCCGCCCAGATCTGGGCCGGAAGACCGCCGCCCGTCACCTTCTTCATCGCAGAGTTGTCGTCGTTCCCCACCCACACCCCTGTGACGATCGTCGGCGTGAACCCGATGAACCAGGCGTTCCGGTAGTCGTCGGTCGTTCCGGTCTTGCCGCCCTGGGGGATCCCGAGGTTGGCTGCGGCGCCCGTGCCCCGCCGAACGTTACCCTTGAGGAGGTCGGCCATCATGTAGGCGACCTCAGGGCTGAGGACGACGGTGCGCTGCGGCACATTGTCTTGGAGGACGTTCCCCTTGGAGTCGGTGACTTTGAGGATGGCCATCGGGGCCGCCCGCACACCGCCGCTGGCAAAGACCCCGTAGGCGGACGCCATTTCCAGCAACGTGACGTCCGAGGAGCCCAGCGTCAGCGAGGGGGTGGGCTGCAGGGCGCTCTCGATCCCCAGGCGATGGGCCAGGGCCACGATGTTCTCCGGATCCACCCGCTCCTCCAGCCGGATGGTTGCCGCGTTGAGCGAGTTCTCGAGCGCGAACCGCATCGTCACCCAGCCGTACCACTTGTTGTCGAAATTCTTGGGCTCCCAGGTCGTGCCGTCGGTCAGCGTGTACGAAATCGGGGCGTCCTGGAGCATGGTGGTGAAGGGAATCCCGCGCAGCAGGGCCGTGGCGTAGGTAAACGGCTTGAACGCCGATCCCGGCTGGCGGCGCGCCTGCCAGGCCCTGTTGAACTGGCTCGCCCGGTAGTCGTACCCGCCGATCATGGCGCGGATGGCTCCGGTCTGGGGATCGAGCACGATCATGGCGCCCTGGTGCACATTCAGTTTGTCGTGGTCTGCCCGGTCGATCCCCGCTTTCAGGACCGCCTCGGCCTGCGCCTGCCAGGCGAGATCGAGCGTCGTGTAGATGCGGAGCCCGCCCTTGTACAGCACGTCTTCGCCGTACCGCTGGAGCAGCGGGGGGAGGATGTAACTGACGAACCACGGCGCCCGGATGCCGATGAACCCCGCGTTGCCCTTCTCCACGAGCTGGATCGGCGCCAGCTGAGCCGCCCGCATTTGCACCGGCGTGATGTCCCCGAGTTCGACCATCCGCTGGAGGACCTCCGCCCGGCGCGCCATGGCCCGATCGGGACGGTCGTAGGGGGAGTCGTACGAGGGGGCCCGGATCAGCCCGGCCAGCAGCGCGCTCTCCGGCAGCGTGAGGTCCTGGGCCGGCTTCCCGAAGTACACTTCCGCGGCCGCCTCCACGCCGTAGGCGCCCTGTCCGAAATACACCTGGTTGAGGTAGCGCTCGAGGATCTCGTCCTTGGTCAGCCGCCGTTCGATCTGCACCGCCAGCAGCATCTCGGCGATCTTTCGGCTGAGCGCCTTCTCGTTCGTGAGGAAGAGGTTTCGGGCGAGCTGCTGCGTGATCGTGCTGCCCCCCTCCGCCAGACCTCGCTCGCGGACATTCCGGAACGAGGCCCGGAGCACGCCGCGGAGCGAGATCCCGTGGTGGCGGTAGAAGCCCGCATCCTCGGTATCGATCACCGCCCGCTGAAACGTCCGAGGGATCTGTGACAGGGGGATGTTCGCCCGGTTTTCCTGGTAGAGGCTGGCGATGAGGTCCCCGTTGGCCGCGTAGATGCGCGTGGCTTCGCTCGGGGGCGTGTACAGCGCCTCCACGGAGGGGAGGTGACCGCTGATCGCCAGCGCCGTTCCCAGAAGCACGCCGGAGCCGGCGAGCAGGATGGCCACGCCGACGAGGAACCCCACACCGAGATACGGGGCCAGGACGACGAAATTCTGGCGGAGCCGGCGGGTGTCCCCCATGCGCGGCGGCCATCCGAGAGGGCGACCTCGGACACCGGCCTTCGACGAGTCTGGGTGTTCAGGGGTTCTGCTCACGGGCACCTTTTCGGCGAGTGGAGCGGCGACTTCTAGCCGGGGGTTGCGCCCCCACTTGCGCGAGCGCAATAATCGCCCGCGCGGGCGTCGAGAATACCCGCCACAGTATACATCTCCGAGTGGGGGGCATCAAGGAGAACGCCGGGGCCTCTGCGTCCGGCACAGGAGACCGCAGGGGCAGGATGCGGGGCCTCCGGGCCACGCACGCGGGATCTCGGGGCCGGCCGTTTCGCGCCGGGACGGCCTGGTTCCAAGATTTTAGGTTTAACCAGGTTTGGAAGTGGGGATAAGCAACGCAGAGGCATTGCGGGGGGCCCTTGGCGGATTCCCCCCCCTTCCCCGACAAACGGCTCCCCGTTATGCCTCGGCCTTATCCTTCCGAAATCATCTCCGAGTGCGCCCCTGCCACGCCGCCGTTAACGACCTTCGGTGAGCTGTATTTCACCGGTGCCATCCGCGTTCACGGAGTAGAGGCTCCACAGTCCGCCGCGCTTCGATGCGTACGCAATCCGCCGTCCGTCGGGTAACCAGGTGGGCCCGTCCCCACCTGCAGATCCTGTCACCGAGTGTTCCCCGCTGCCGTCCGCGTTCATCACGAAGACATTACGCCCTCCACGCCCTCCCTCACGCTCGGACACGAAAGCCATGCGGCGCCCATCGGGTGACCACACGGGATCATAGTTCGAACCTTGGAAGGTCAGCTGCACGCGATCGGTTCCGTCTGGCTTCATGGTGTGGATCTGCGGGAACCCTCGCTCAGCGGATACGAAGGCGATGCGAATCCCGTCAGGGGACCACGCGGGACCGTAAGAGAGGGCGGTGGCTGCGGGTTATGACCGTGTTGGCCAGTGTCCTTGGGTGTCTGCCATCAGCGTCACCGATGTGGAACTGCCTCGAATTTAAGAAGTAAAGGTTCACGCCATTGTAAGTATAGCTATAGGTGGCGCTGCCTTCATCGGCCGGGGTCGTGGAAACCATTACTCTCCCATGTCGCAAACGCGAGGCGTTTGCCGTCTGGCGACCAACTGGCAGCATCCACCAATGCATCGCGCCCCGTCAACGCTCCGGGAGAGATGTTTACCTGTTGACCGCCCTCAGCAGCGATCACGGATACCCCGGAGGTTTCCTCAGAGAGAAACGCGATCTTTCGCCCATCCGGCGACCACGCCGGCCCCGAGGATCGACCCGGTACCAGGAGCCGCTGGCCGCTGCCGTCTGCGTTCATGACAAAGACGCGTGAATCAACGTACAAGCCGAAATCAAAGGCGATGAACCGGCCGTCGGGGGACCACGCCGGGCTGGAACTGCTCAGGCCGGGCGGTGATGTCGTCAGCCGACGAAGGTCCTTCCCGTCAGCGTTTACTGTATAGATTTCCGGCTTTGCATCGCGGTCTGAAACGAACGCGATGCGCTCGCCTGTCGGGGACCATCTGGGGTACCTATCGCCAGTGACACCGATCGGCGGACCGGCCTGAGCCGCGGGTGGCTGAGGGATGAAGCGCCCCCCGGGGAACGAATAATGTGTGGGGCGGGCCCGCAAACCGGCGGAGATGTTCTGGTCGCGGGGCGGCTCCTTACGTCAGGGAGGTAGCCTACGACGGTGACGAAGGCGTGGGTTCTGGGTGCTCCTTCAACACTGCCGCCCTAAACGATTCGAGGGCGTTGCTCAACTGCGATACGCTGATGGAATAGGTTAGGTAGGTTCCCAAGAGGGAAACGCCTACCATCACAAGATTGACTACATGGCCGCGAAGGATGGGCGTCCATCCCGCATGCAGCGCAGCCCAAACATAAGCGAGCACAAGGGCTACCAAACCCACCGACACAGTAAAAGCAGACTCACTGTAGGAGATTAGCTCTTCCAATTCGTGGCGAGCGACGGTTGATATCGCATAAAAGGCGCGACTTATAGCGTGAACGGGGTAACCGAACCGGCGAGACGGCGCCTCGCCGAAACATCTCCCCATGTCGAACGAAAACGCGGTCCAGATGTTGCCCCACACGGTGGGCAGAGTTACGGTGGGCCGCAACTGCACTGCCGGCGGGTGGCCAGGAACAGATACCTGCACAGGTATGCAGGGCATCGTCCTTATGAATGCGCTCGCCCGCATCTTGTCCCAGAACAACGCGTCAAGAGACGAGTGGGTTGGCGGAAAGGGTTCGGCCATTATTTTCTGCGCCCAGTCCAAGCGGCGCTGGAGCCGGCGGATGAGCCAGTTGCGAATCCAGCGAGGGAAAGTCCATCCCAGGAACACAGTCGTCAGCAAGAGGAAGGACGCGCGGAGGATGATTCCGAGGGCGAACGAACCGAACAGGTATATGGCGAGCCCCGAGATGTCGAGGTGAGCGGTCCAGGACGGAGGCCACAAGGGAATCGAGGCTAAGGACACCAAGATGCCGGGAATGAAAAACCGGATGAAGAACGTCATCCCGAACGCCGCCGGAAGATTGAACACGCCTTCTACCCCCCCATTAAGCGGAACTTGTGTCACCGACGGCGATGCCCAGCGCTCAGCCTGCGCGTAGGTTTCCGTACGGGTCTTGGGGGATACGGGCGGCGGCGGCTGACAATCCGCCTCGGATTCTTCATCATTTCGCTGTGGTAGGGACAATACTTCGCTGTCCCGCTCGTGGGCGTAAAGGCTTTCCCACAGAGGACGCATTCTTTCTTCTTGTAAGCCCTCGCCACGTTCATTCGCCTCATGTGTGTTGTAAACACTACGTTCACCGGAAGGATCAGTTCGCCCTGGTGAGCCTGGCGTCGCAGCGTCTTTTCTCCACCCGGGAGCCACCCTGGGCAAGGCCCCCCGAATCCCGGTGCCATCCGATTGGTTGGTCGCATGGGCTACACACCTCGTTCAAAATGACCCGAACCAGGCAGCCAGTGCTTTACTCGACAGGGGTTCTCCCCTCCTCAGGACCTTGCATAATGAAGCTACTAGAGGTACTTTTAGCATGTCAATGAACTGGCTTCTATTGTCACTACGCAGCGGAGGCCGGAATGGCAGGCTCTGCAGCACAGCACCGAAAGCGGGAACCGTGGCCTTTCGTCACTTACCCCGACTCCAAAGTAGCCTCCGTGTATTTCCTGGACGCCGAACCCGGGCCAGCGCGCGAAGTTGTGGACGTTGACGCGGACGACCTGACGCGGCCCACGGAAGTACCGCTTGGTTATTTACTCACCGAGGTGCTCGCTGGCCGAGCGCAGGTCTTGCCGGAGCACCAAGTCGATTTCCAACGAGACCAGGTAGGACTCGGGGTGCTGACAGCGCTCTATCTCACGCCCCGCGACGGCTCATGGGTGCCTGCGTACCTCCAGGACGGTCTCCGGTCTCTCCGGGAGTGGCACAACTCAGCCCAAACGCCCCGGGCACGCTACCGCGGTCATTGGCGCCTGCATACCATGGCCCGGGTGAGGGAAGCCTTCGGTTTCGTGAATGGTCACGCCGGTCGACGCTCACCGCTGTTGGCTCCCTTCGCAATTCACAAGCGTGTACACGAGTTGTATGACATCGTGTTGAACCCGCTCAATGTCGTGCAGCGCTGGCGGCAGAAGGCACTTCGGGTGTCCGACCGCGAGGTTCCTCTGTACTGCTTCATACCGCGGAACACGGTTGACTCAGCTCTCATCGAACTGTGGTGGGCCATCGACCATAACCGGACGGTGCACTGGTGCAAGGACTGCGAGGCCCCGTTCGTCATCACAGGGTCCCGGTCGTGGCTTCAAGGTTACTGCGCTGTCCACCGGGCCGAAGGAAGCGCGGCCCGTATGCGGGCGGCTCGCAGGGAAGAACCGAACGGCCAGCAGAATGGGGGAACACAACGTTCTGGGCGCTCTGGGACAGAACGTGAGACGCGAAGGGGGGATGAACGGTGACGGACGAAGAGAGGGGTAAGCAGCCGGTGCTCTCGCCGGCGCGGACCAGGGAGGGGGAGCGGACATGACGGAGGACCGACACGAGGACGGCGGAGCGCGTAAGCAAACAGATGCGCTCACCCCTCGGGGAGCCTTGAAAATTAGGGGCTGTAACTCAGCGGGAGCCATGAAAGAATCTCTGCGCCGAGGTCTCTCAGAACCCTTAACCCCACGAGAGGAGGGATGGCAGTGACAGAAGCTGGCAGCACACGGCAGCAGTACCGAACACTGCATCAAGGGTGTGAACTATCTACCCAATCCGCAGGAGCCTCTCCGCAAGAAACCCTTAATAGTTCTTCAAATGGTGGGCCCTCGTGGACTCGAACCACGGACCTCACCCTTATCAGGGGTGCGCTCTAACCACCTGAGCTAAGGGCCCACTGCGACATGGCTCGGACGATAATCTGCGCTACGCATCCCATAGTATCGGAACCAATAGCATGCGTCAATCGCGCGCCCAGGCCGCGGGGGCGATTTGATGATAGTGGTGCCGCGCCAACCGCTCGCGCAGCGCAGCGTCGACCGCATAGGTGGGCCCCTGCGCGTGCCAGTAGTCGTTGAGCAAGATATAGTCGAACGCCTCCCCATCGATCGCCCGGCGGACATCCGCATCGCCGCCGACGATGCTCACCCACGCCGGATCGCCGCCCGCGTAGAACATCGTCTGGGGGGCATCCACGACGGTGCGGCC
>VBAK01000186.1 GCA_005882275.1 Candidatus Segetimicrobium genomatis | reverse complement strand
GAGGACCTCTTCCAGCATGTCCCCAACCCGCCCGGTCCGGGAGAGGGCGGCGCTGATCTGGCTGAGGACGACCAACCGTTGGGCCCGTCCGACGGATCGCAGCTGGATGCCGGCGCCGAACACAGCCACGGCAAGGCCGCCCAGGAACTCGGAGGCGGCGATCACCTGTGGCGTGCGCTGAACCCAGGCCCACCCGATCTGGTTGATCCCGATAGCGAGCAAACCGGCGAAGATCGCCCGTGTGGCGACGTCGTCGAGGACCTGCTCAGTGCGCCGGTAGGCCTCCGCCGTCAGCAAGAAAGCCATCCCCGCGGCCAGCCCTGCCACGAGGCGGGCGGTGTCTGTAGATTCCTGCCGGCTCAGCAACACGATGACGGAGGCGATGACGAGCCCGCCGAAGCCCAGGAGACCGGTCTGGACAATCCCCCGCGCACGGGGATCGCGGGAGGCGGTGCCGGTGAGAAAGAATCCCGCGCCGGCGAGCAGCAGCGCGCTCCGGATGCCCACGAGCGGGAGGATCGGAGCGGCCGTGAGCATCCACACCTCGACCAACGCCTGGCCGGCCAGCAGCGCAGCTCCGGCGGTCCACCAGATGACGTACGAAAACCGGGTCTCGAAGTACTTGGAAACGAGGAGGAACACGACCGCGACCTGGATCCCAAGAGCAATCGCAAGGATGACGAACAAAAGCTCCATAGGCAAGCCTCCTTTGCTCATTTCAACCTTGGGAAGGGCGGTCCTGCCCATGGGCCGCGTTGGCGATAATCGGGCGCTGAACCGATATTCGCAGCCTGCGCCGCCGGCTATGAATAAGGTGAAGCTCGGGCCGGATTCGTCCAGGTCCGGCTGCGGAGGTGACGTCGATGCCGGTGATCCGTGTGCGCCCGATGCGTCTCAAATCGCCGTTCCGATGGGATCCGTGGCAGGAAATGGAAAGCCTTCGGCTTGCGCTCGACCGCATCGGCGGTCGCTCGAAAGCGGGATCTCCGGGTGGAACGGACGGGGACGCTTCTGTGCCGGAGGTGGATCTCTACGACGCGGGCGTGGCCTTCGAGGTCAGGGTGGACCTGCCCGGTGTGCGGCAAGAGGAACTCGACATCACCGTTGAGGGCAACGTACTGACGGTACGCGGACAGCGAGATCCGGACGGCCCCCGGGACGAGAGCTATCTCTGCTGCGAGCGGCCCGCCGGACCGTTCGAGCGCACAATCGAGCTGCCCGAGCCGGTTGACGCTGAGCACGTCCAGGCAACATTGAGCCACGGCGTGCTGGAGGTCACGCTGCCAAAGAACCCGTCCGGGGGCGCGAAGAAAGTGGCGGTCACGGCGGGCGGGCGTCGCGAGGACCGGTCTCCTCATGGCGGCAACTGAGGCCCACCCTCGGCGGATTCCTACTTGAGCGTCAGCAGGTAGGCGACCAAGGCCCTCAAGTCGGCGTCGGAAAGTTTGTCGAACGCGGGCATGCTCGCCTGAGGGTTTACCGAGAGGGGGTTATGGATCAAGGCCGCGAGCTTATCCGCCGCGTATCCGGAACCCACATGGGTCAGTTCCGGGCCAAAGTCCACCCCCTCCCCCTTGATGACGTGACAGTCCTGGCACTTGCCGGCGACGTAGATCTCGTGACCGCGCTCCACCAGCGCCTGAGGCGATCCGGCGGGGGCGGTCCGGGTCCCGGGAGGCGCCTGCACGACTCCGAAGTAGGTCAGCCCTGCCACCGCCGCCACCGCCACGCCGGCGGCGGCCATCGCGTACGGGCGCCGACGGGGCCGCCGCTCAAGACGGCGGTCAACGAGCGGCAGGACGAAGAGGAGCAGGATCACCGCGAGCGGGAGGACGATGACCCCAATCGGCTCCCAGATCGGCCCCTGGAAGTACTTGAGCAACTGGAAGAAGAACAGGAAATACCACTCCGGGCGCGGCACATACGCGGTCGACGTCGGATCGGCCCGAACCTCGGTGGGCACCCCCCAGATCCACGTGAGCCCAAAGAGCGCCAGGAGGACGACCAGCGAGACAGCGAGGTCCTCGGCGAGCTGGTCGGGATAGAACCGCTTCGTCTTGCGCGCGGCCGCCTCATTGCCGGGCCTCGGCGCGATGCTGTGGCGGTAGACCAGGTAGAGGTGGAGCGTCACCAGGGGCGCCAGCAGCGCGGGAAGCAGAAGGACGTGGATCGCGTAGAAGCGCACGAGGGTCACGGGTCCGACGTCCGCTTCGCCGCGCACGACCTGGAGCAGCCAGCTCCCGATCAAAGGAACCGTCCCGACGATCTTCGTGCCGACCACCGTGGCCCAGTACGAGCGCTGCGTCCAGGGGAGCAGGTAGCCGGTGAACGCGAACGCCATCACAAGCAGCAGGAGCGCCACCCCTACCATCCAGGTGAGCTCCCGCGGGGCTTTGTACGAGCCCCACACAAATACGCGCAGGGTGTGGAGCCCGACGACGATGACGAGGGCGCTCGAGCCCCAGTGGTGAAGCCCGCGGAGGACCGGGCCGAACACGATCTGGGTCATGATGTACGTGACGCTGTCGTAGGCGTGCTCCGGGGACGGCGCGTAGTTCATCGCGAGCACGATGCCGGTCACGACCTGGACGACGAGCAGGAACAACGTGGCGCTGCCGAGGGTGTGGGGGAGCCCGGTCTCCTCCGGGACGTTGCGGTTGAGGAATCCGCCGAATATCTGGCCGCCGAGGCGTTCCTGGAGCCAGCCCCCGGGGCGCGGCCCTTCGGTCACGTGCCTCCCCGGCGGAGCGCGCCCATGTAGAGGATGCCTCCCTCGATCTTGCTTTCGTAGTAGTCGAGCGGCCGGGGCGGCGGCCCGCTGAGCACCCTGCCGTCGGCGCCAAACACGCCGTTGTGACAGGGGCAGAAGAATCGCTTGTCGGCGGCCTCCCAGTGGAATGGGCAGCCAAGGTGTGTGCAGTGGTTGTCGAAGATCTTGTACGCGCCCTGCGGATCGCGGACGACCCAGACCTGCATCTCGCCGGTGACGTTCACCCAGCCCTCATGCGCGGGATGCACGTGGTGGGCCAGCGAGGGTTCCTCCGTGAACCTGTCGGCCGGCCCGATGACGGTCCACTGGGCCTTCTCCGGCTTTCGAAACCCTGGCGAGAGAAACGCCCCGAGAACCGGGACGCCCACCAGCGCGCCCAGCAGGCCCGCTAGTCCCCAAAAGAGGCGGGTGAAAAAGGCCCGCCGGTCTTCCCGAGCGGCCCCGGCCGCCGTCTCGCGCGGCGCCATCTCTCGATGAGCGCTATTTGCTCATCTTCAGCGGCGCCTCAGGCTCGGCGGGCAACTGGTAAACGATGTACGCCATCTGAACCTTCGCGTGGCACTGGTTGCAGGCGTTGATCACCCGCGGGGTGAGCGTTTGATACTGGGACCAGTCCTTGGCCTTCGCCGCGGCGTCGAGCTTGTCCAGATAGTTGGATTCGAAGGCTTTCAGGGCGGGCGCCCGCGCCGGCCTGGTGGTTTCAGCAATCTCCTGGCTCTCTTTCATTTCCTTGATCATGTACGCGGCCAGCTCGAAGTTGCCTCCCTTGGCCGCGTAGTACGCGTTGGTGAACCGGGTGCCGTAATCAGCCATGACGGTCCCAAGACCGGGTTGGAGATCCGAGAGCCGCTTGATCTTCTCGTCCGTGGTGCCCTTGTTCCAGTCAGGCGGCTGCGTGTACGCGCTGCCGATTGCGAACCCGAGCATCAACGCAATCGCCACCAGTGCCACAGCAGTCCGGGCCATCCGCTGATTCCCCCTTAGGACTTCGCCCTGGAATTACGATTTCTATAACACGGTCGCAACGCTTGTGTCCTTGTCGGAGAACAAGTTGCCTCCTCCGGCCGTCCCGGCCGCTGCGCCGCGCATTTCGCCGGCAGGCCGGTTGCCTGACCTGAGACCGTCCCGGCGATCGTTCCGTCAGGGCTGGGCGATTCTGGCGAGGCCTTCGGGGGAGGTGACGACGATCCGCTCGCGTCCGGCGGTCACGAGGCCGCGTGCCTCCCACCGCCCAAGGATGCGGCTGAGCGTCGGCGGCGTCGTTCCGAGGAAGTCGGCCAGATCCTGCTGCATCATGACGAGCGTGGGCGCTCTGTGGTGACCGCGGGCCCGAGCCAGGTGGAGGACCGTGCGCGCCAGGCGGCGGGCGACCAGTTCTGTCGCCAGTTCATGGAGGCGTCCCCAGTCGGCCTGGAGCTGCCGGGCGGTGCGGCGAAGGGTATTCCTCGCCACGGCAGGATAGCGCTTCAGGATCTCTTCAAAGGCCTCCGCCGGCCAGGCGAGCACGCGGCTGTCCTCGATGGCCTGCGCCGTACAGGCTCGGGTGGTGCCTGCCATCACGGCCAGGTAACCGAACGCTTCCCCCGGTTCGGCAAAGGCGAGGATGATGGCTCGGCCGCTCGACCCGGTCAGGAGCAATTTCACCTTGCCCTGGATGACCACGTAGACGCGATCCACCCGGTCACCCTGGCGAAACACGGTGGCCTGCCTGGCGATGCGCCGCTCTCGCCCCAAGGCGAGAATCGTTCGCAACTGCGGCGTTGGCACCGACGTGAAGAGCTTACAGCGGCGCAGTGCCCGAAGGAGCGTCTCCTCCGCTCCCGCCGTGTCCCTGGGCGATTGGAGAGATCTGATTCCAGGGGACTCGCGACCCACCACCCCGCCGGCCATGTGTTCTTGGGATCCTTTCCCGTGCGGCCTGATCCACTTCAAGCGTACGCCAGCACCAAAGGGATGACATCAGGACGCGCACCGATTCTGCCTCGGGCGAGCAGCCGATAGCCGGGTGTGAGGATCAGCCCGGGGATCGGGCCTCCGACGGAGCATGGATCAGGCGCCGGGCTGATGGTGCAATAGGCGGAAGGATGCTATAAACCTGATTGGGAGTCATCGAGGGGGCTCCGTGCGCGGGACCCGGGACCGGGCCAGGAAACTGACCACCAGGCCTGCAGCGGCCGGGGCCCTCCTGATTTTGAGCCCGCGACGGCGCGGAAGCAAGGACATCGAACACCCTCACTCCTCGCCCGACCTGGAATCAGGCGGCCGACCTATTCCGGGCGGATGCGGATTCGCGGTATCGTGATGGTGGACTCAGGACACGGCGAGGGTGCAGAACGATGTGGCCAAGCATGTTCGGACCTGGATGGGGCTGGGGAGTGCTGGTGACGTCGGCGTTCTTGTTCATCGTGCTCGGGATCCTTGGGTTCCTCTTCGTGGTCATCTACGGGCCGCCCCGGCAGGCGGAGGAGTCCGTCGAGCACCTTTGGCACCGGTTCGAAGAGGGAGACCTCACCCGCCAGGAGTTCGAGCGCTACAGGCGGGCCGGTCGTGCGCGGCTGAGCGCACGAGAGGCTCACAAGTGAAAGCGAGGAGGTGAGGTGCGATGGCAGCCAATCCGCAGATCATGGAGTACTTCGACGATCCGCCGCTGGCGCGGAAGATATTCAGCAGCACCGGCTTCGCCTGGCTGTGGCTGATCGTCCGCGTGTGGCTTGGCTACAACTGGGTTGAGGCCACGATCTCGCACAAGATCGGGAATCCGGCCTGGGTGAAGACCGGAGCGGCGGTCAAGGGATTCTGGCAGCACGCGATCGCCGTTCCTGCGAACGGCCGGCCCCCGATCGAGTACGGCTGGTACCGGGAGTTCCTGGCGTGGCTGCTGAGCATGCATGCCGAGGTGTGGGTGGGCAAGCTCGTGGCCTACGGGGAGCTCCTGGTCGGCATCGCGTTGATTCTCGGAGCGTTCGCCGGGATCGCGGCCTTCTTCGGGGCCCTGATGAACTGGAACTTCATGATGGCGGGCACCGCGAGCACGAATCCCGTGCTGTTCGCCGTCGCCATCCTGATGATTCTTGGCTGGAAGGTCGCGGGGTACTACGGGCTGGATCGGTACCTGCTCCCGCTGCTGGGCACGCCGTGGCGGCCGGGCCGGATGTTCCCTCATAAGACGCACGTGGCGCCGGCCTGAACTGCCACACCGTCCGAGAGGAAGGGGCGTGGGATCAGCGGATCGCTGGTCCCACGTTTACCAGTTCTAGGAGCGAGCAGCCAGCCCTCCCCCGGCGGGTCCATCCGCCGGAGGCGGATTCGAAAGGAAAGGGGTGAACGCAATGCGACACAGGCACCTGATGGTCCTGGCGATCGCGGTCATGGGGGCGGCCATCCTGGGCAGCAGCGTGTGGACGCCCGGTACGCCCGTTCAGGCCGCCGGGACGACCGTGACAATCCCGGGAGATTCCTACCTCCCCGCGGCGCTCATGATCGAGGTGGGACAGACCGTCACCTGGGTCAATAAGGACAGCGACCCGCATGTGACCGCGAGCGCGCTCGGCGCTCCGGAGGAGTTCATCCTCCCCACCGCCTCGGGGAAGTCGTCGTCGTTCAAGTTCACCAAGCCGGGGCTCTACCCGTACTACTGCGTGGACCATGCGACGTATAATGCCAAGCTCCGGCGCGCGGTGGCCCGCAAGGAAGCCGATGCGTTTCCGATCGCCATGGAAGGGCTGGTCGTGGTCAAGGGGCCCGGGTTCACCGGGGCGCCTTCGGTGACGGTCGCCATCTCCGGAGGAGCGTACGCGCCGGACATCGTTGTGGTCCAGGCCGGGGGACAGGTGACCTGGACCAACGGCGACACGGACGCGCACGCGGTGGTCTTCAATGGAGCCTTTGTGCCGAAGGTCGACCTCGCGGCCGGGAAGAGCCAGTCGGTCACCTTTGCCAACCGGGGGATCTACTTCTTCTATGACGAGCGCTACGCGACCTACGACTCGAAACTCGGGCTCACGGCAGCAAAGAAGGGAGCACCGAATTTCCCCATCGCGATGCAAGGATACGTGGTCGTGCTGTAGCGCCCCGGACGGGCGCAGCATGACAGCGGCTCCGAACATCGAGCGGGGCATCGTGGGCGCGCCCCGGAACCGGGCTGGGAGCCTGACCACCAGCGTCGCGGCCGGGGCGCTCCTGATTTTCGGTGTGTTGGCTCTTCCGGTACACGCGAATCCTGGAGCGGCGCTTGAGCCCAACGATGCGCTGACCCTGGTGCGTCAAGCCCTCGCCGCCCTTGAGGTCACCCCGCCCGCCGTTCTGGTGGCGACCTCCAAGGTCCTCAAGGCCCTGTTCGCCCAGGATACGCGCGGGATAGACATGGCGCGCGTTCAGGAGGCTGTACAGGCCCTTGGCCTGAATGAGCCCGACGCCGCGGCGGCTCAGCTTATCGCTGCCCTGCGTCCCGCACCGGGGGGCCCCGGCGGAGTCGACATGACGCTCCTCGTGCCGGCCCAGCCGCGCTTCGCCGGCACACCGGCCACGTATGTCCTGTTGATGGGCGCCGTGTTGCTGCTGGTCGCCGGAGGGGTCATCACCCGCCGATGACGCGCCCGTCCGGCTGGAAGGGGGTGGGGGCGGCGGTGGACGCCCGACTCGTCCTCCACAACTTCCTCTACGAGGTCCCGCCCTACGCCAACACGCTCCCGTATCTGCTGGGGGCGGTCACGCTCGCGGGGTTGGTGATCCTCGTCGTCACGGGCGTCCTCCTGGGCCAGTTCTACGCTCCCGACCCCGGCGCCGCGAATCAGAGCATCCGCGCCATCATGACGCAGGTGTGGGGCGGGGAGGTGGTTCGCGGGATCCACGTCTGGACGGCGCACCTGACCGTAGTGGTACTCCTCCTGCACCTGATGCGGGTCTACGTGACGGGCGCTTACCGATTCCCACGCGAGGCCAACTGGGCCGTGGGGGTCGCGCTGCTGGGCACAATGCTGGCCCTCTTCTTCACCGGGACCGTCCTGCGCTGGGATCAGGAGGCGATTGAGGCCACGGCGCACAACGTGGCGTTCGCCCGGCTGCTGGGGGTGTTTGGAGGGTGGTTCTCGCCCGCGTTTTCGAGCCACGTGCCGCTGCTGACCCGGCTGTACATGGCGCATGTCAGCCTGCTGCCGCTCCTGCTCTTCATCCTGCTGTCGATGCACCTCTACCTGGTCCGCCAGCACGGGTTCTCCCCGCACCTGACCCGCCCCGAGACGACGCAGCCGCGCTACACGTTTGCCCATCACCTCAAGAGGGCCGCCGGGTATGGCTGCATCATGCTCGGCCTTGCGCTGGCGCTCGCGGTCATCTTGCCGCCCGGGGAAGGGCCCGCTCCGGTGCCCGGGATCGAGGTGACGAAGCCCCCATGGGTGTTCCTGCCCGCGTACGGCCTGGAAAACTTGTTTGGTCTCGCAGGGTTATGGGGGGCGGTGGCGGTGTTCCTGTGGTTGCTCGCCGTCCCAATCCTGGATCGCGGCGGCGCGACCGGGTGGAGAGGCCGGCGGCGCGCCCTGGCGGCGGGGGCCGCGGTGGCGGTGGTTGCGATCGGACTCGGTGTCTACGCCTGGCTGTCGTACCCGGTCGCTCACCTCCACTGACGCCGTGGAATGTCGCGTCACCGCGCCCGCAAGGATACTGATCGTGCTCTCTAAAATGGACGGAGGAGTCGCCTGAGCGGCTCTGGCGCCGGTTCGAAGAGGGCGATCGCACACGCCCGGAGTTCGAGCGCCTCAGGGGGCCGGCCGCGCGGGGGTGAATGTGCAAGGAGGCCGCCGGTAACAAATGGCCGCAAATGCGTGCGGGTGAGGTCGAATTGTTGATGACGCGATCATGGAGGTGACGAAATGAAGATCAGAAGGGTCCTGTTGGTCGGCGGTGCTGCGGTCGCCATTCTTGCCATCGTCGGGGCAGCGCCTCCTCAACGCCCTGCGGCGTCGGGGGCGTGGACGGATCTGATCCCGGATGACCCCGGGGCCCGCTATGCCTGCCTGCTCGACCGCACCCACCCTCACCTGCATTTCATGGATCTGCTCATGGGCGGTTCGCTCGCCGCCGAGGCCGCGACGGAGGTCACGGCGAACCTGCCGGCGCCGGCGGATCGCAACGCGCCGAAGGTGTACAAGGAGGGCGGCAAGACGGTCCGAGCGTATACCCTCGACATCGTGCAGAAAGTCTTCGATTACGGCGGCGGCAACACGTGGACCGCGTGGACGTACAACGGGACGGTCCCAGGCCCCACCATGCACGTCAGGCCCGGCGAGATCCTGCGCGTGCACGTGACGAACCACCTCGACCGGGTGCACAGCTTCCACAGCCACATGGAGTACTATCCGATCGAAAACGACGGGTCGCAGGTGAACATCATCAACAACAAGGGGACCGGCGCGATGATCCCGCCGGGCGCCAGTTACACGTATGAGTTCCACCCGGAGGACCCCCTGGTCGCCTACTACCACTGCCACGCCGCGGACGCGAAGTACGCGATCAACCAGCACATCCTCCAGGGACTCTACGGCATGATCGTCGTCGACGATCCGAAGGCCTCGCCGATGCGCGAAGAAACATTGTTCATGGCCGAAATGGGGTCAATCACGACGGGAGACAATGTGCCTCCGTACATCATGAACGGCATGGGGGTCCCTGGCGGGGAACTCGCCCTCGAGACCATCTACAAGAAGCAGGGGCTCAGAGGAGTGACGGGCCAGCTGGGCAAGACCGTCCCCTACTTCAAACTCAAGGTCGGCGAACCGATGAAGCTGCACGTCGTCAACATCGGGAACCAGTGGCACAGCCTGCACATCCATGAGATTCCCCTCATCTCGCTGGAGGTGCTCAACGGGC
>VBAK01000092.1 GCA_005882275.1 Candidatus Segetimicrobium genomatis | reverse complement strand
CGCCGGAACCTACTCCCCACGAAGAAGGCCTGCGACACACAAGGAGGGACGCCGTCCGGCATCCCTCACAGAACGCATCTATGACGACACCAGAATTGTACCAGGTTCGAGGGATGGCGTCAAATTCAAGCCCTCGTAACAACTTCGTGAAGGCGGGGTGGTTCGGGAATGTTCAGCGGGCATCGCTGGTAGAGAGATGCGGAGAGGTTGATGCTCCAAATCAGACAGTGAGGAGATGGTTCAAATGCGCAAGCTTCTGGGAGTGGCAGTTCTTGGCTCGTTCGTGGCCTTCACCGCCTCGGCGGCGCTGGCGGAGGGAAACGCGGATCCGAAGTTCTTCCAGTTCCCTGAGCAGCAGATGGTCATCGGCACCACGGATGCGGTGCCGGGCGTGGTGGCCGGTCCGAACACGCCTCAGCGAGTGTACGTGTCTTCCGACCAGGAACACGAGAGCCAGTAATATTTTGAGGCGACGCCCCGTTGTGGTGAGCACTGCGAACGAGAGGAAAGACACGACCGTAGGGGGGGATTCCTTAAGGAAACCCCGGCGCCGAGTAGGTGTAACAACTTCGTGAACGCACGCCGGTTCGGGAATGTTCACCGCCTGCCGTGGGTATAGAAGACGTGGAGACAGTCCGCTCCAAATCAGCACGAAGAAGGAGATGGTTTCAGATGCGGCAGCTTCTGGCAGTGGCAATGCTTGGCTCGTTCGTGGCCTTCACCGCCTCGGCGGCGCTGGCAGAGGGGAACGCGGATCCGAAGATCCTGCGGTTCCCTGAGAATCAGATGGTCACCGGTACCACGGATACGACCGAGGGCGTGGTGGCCGGTCCGGACACGTCGGATCATCAGTTCGTGAACAATCACGAGAAGTAAGCTGTCAGGATCGTCAGCACGTCGGCCGCCCGGGCGGAATGCCCGGGCGGCCGGCGTTATGCCCATCCCGCCCTCAGCGTCTCCCTCACGGGTCCCACGGGTTTCCCCTCGATAGGGTCGCCTCACTGCGGCGGCGAAGACATCGCGCCAATGGGGGAGGAGCGTGACGTGGTGGTGGTCGGGGCAGGCCCGGGCGGGTCTGCGGCGGCGCACTACCTCGCCAGGCGTGGGGTCGACGTCCTGCTCGTCGACCGGGCCGAGTTCCCTCGCGAAAAGACGTGCGGCGACGGCCTGACCCCCAGGGCGGTCGCGGTGCTGCACGATATGGGCGTCCTCGACGCCCTGCTCCGGGTCGGGCGGCCGATCAGCGGGGTGGAGATCGTCTCGCCCGACGGCTACTCCACCGGCGCGGCGGTGCCATCACAGCGCGGTGTGCCTGCGCCGATGGTGGTCGTTCCGCGGATCACCCTCGACAACGTGATCCGCGAGCGCGCGATCCGGAGCGGAGCGCAGTTCGAGGGCGGAGTGGTCGTCACCGGTGTGGCGGACGAGGCCGGAGGGGTCGTGATCAGGGCCGAGCAGGCCGGGCGTCCGCTGGTGATCAAGGCCCGGATGGCCGTGCTGGCGACGGGCGCTTCCACCGGGCTCCTGAAGCGGCTGGGCCTGCTCGCGAGGGCGCCGGCGGTGATGGTCGCGGCCCGCGCGTACTTCGACGGTATCCGGGGTCTGACCGATCGCATCCAGATCCGTTTCGACGGCGTTCCGCTCCCGGGGTACGGCTGGATTTTTCCGGTCTCGCCGTCGTTGGCGAACGTGGGCGTGGGGTTCTCTCCGCGCCGGTGGTCGCGCCGTCCTTCCCCCAGCCCCCGCGCGGCGCTCGACGCGTTCGTCGGGAGCCGGTTCATCCGCGCCGTGCTCGACGGAGCCCGTCAGGCCGGGCCGGCCAAATCGTATCCCCTCCGCGTTGATTTTCCCGATGCTCCGACCTTTGGCAGCGGCCTGCTCCTGGTGGGCGAGGCGGCGGGGCTGGTGAACCCGTTGACCGGCGAAGGGATCGATTACGCCCTGGAGTCCGCGCAGATCGCCGCCGAGCACGCGGCGCGCGGGCTGATCGAAGGCACCCTGTCGCGGACGCGCTTCGAAGAGTATGACCGGCACCTGCGCGCGCGGTTTGGCCGGCTGTTCGCGTTCTGCCGGCGGGTGCGCGACGCGTCCATCAACGCCACGCTGCTCAACCGGCTGGCGCGGATCTCGTCCGGCCGCGACGACCTCAAAATGCTGCTCATCAACATCGCGCTCGGCAACCGGGAGATCTCCGAGACGGTGTCGGTGGCCGCGGTGCTGCAGAAGGTGTTCGCGCCCGCCAGATAGCGAGAAGCCTGAGGGGTCGTGTCCGCCGATCAAAACGGCGGGGGCGGCACCACCGAGTGTCGGTCCGGTGGCGCCGTCCCCCATCTGGTCCGGTCTGTGAAACCCCGCTGCGCTGTTACGCCGTGGCCGGGCGGGACTGCACTTCGGCCGGCCTGCGGGCCGAGTGGATCATGCCCCAGAGATACCCGACGGCTGCCGCGGCCACGACGATCGTCGTGACGCCGGACGGAAGGCGGGTCCCCAGGCCGGCGTCCAGAGAGAATGCGCCCGGACCCGCGATCCCGACCGCGACGGCCACCGCCAGGTGAACGAGCGGGTACTCAAATCCCCCGTTGGTGTTCCACAGCTTCGGCCAGTGAAACTTCGTGATCGCGGTCAGCATCGCCGCGCCGATCGCGATCGGGCCCAGAGGGCTCAGGAACCCGGTCGCGAAGAGCAGGCCGCCCGCGAACTCCGACAGCCCTCCGAGGAGCGCCCAAAAGGCGGCCGGCCGATACCCGACCGACCCCAGGAACGCGCTGGTGCCGCGCAGCCCGTGCCCCCCGAACAGCCCGAAGAGCTTTTGGGCTCCGTGCCCGGCAGCGAGCAGCCCCACGGTCAGTCGAAGAATCAACAGTGCGGCATTCATCCCGTCTCACCTCCGCCGGCTTCGACTCTTCTCAAGGCGTAGTTACTTGTTCTAAATGTGTTGCTTCCCATCCGTAAGTCTATCTCCTCCGCTTCCTCTTGTCAAGCCACTTACTTCTTGTTAGTCTGGGCGGGGGGGCGAGGCGCGCTCATGAAAGACATCGTGCAGATCTGTCCGCGGTTTCACAAGGCCATCGAGCTGGTGGGTAAGCGCTGGACCGGCGCCATTATCGAAGCGCTGATGGCGGGTTCCCGCCGGTTCGGCGAGTTGCTGGAGGCGGTCCCCGGGCTGCACGACCGCCTGCTCTCGGAGCGTCTCAAGGAACTCGAGGCGGAAGGCCTGGTGCGCCGGCGGGTGCACCCGGAGACGCCGGTGCGCATCCAGTACGAGCTTACCGCCAAGGGCCGGGATCTGAAAAAGGTCGTCGCCGAGGTGCAGCGGTGGGCCGACCGCTGGCTCCACGCGCCCTCAGGCGCCCGCGGGTAGGACCGCGTCCCGCGCGGCCCTGTCGGGCCGCAGACCTTTCAGCGCCGCATGGCGGAGGCCGTCGGCCGTGCGCTGTTTATACTCCACCTCGACCACGACGGCGGGTTTGACCCAACGAGGGGAGACGTCCGTTACCTTGGTTCCACTCCTCGCTTCGATTGGCTTTACCTTGGTCCCACTCCTCGCTTCGATTGGCCTTCTGATTTCGCCGAAGTGATCCCGCAGCGTGGGCGCCGGCGCGAACGGACAGGTCTTCCGCGGCATCGCCTGGAGGTCCCGGAGGATGCGCCGGCGGGCCTCCTCCGGCAGGCCGCTCCCCACCAGCCCCGCGTAGCGCAGCCGGCCGGTGCGATCGTACTGCCCCACGATGAGCGCGCCGAGGTGGCCGGCGCGCGCAGCGAGATAGCCGCCCACGACGAATTCTTCGCGGTGCCGCACGGAGATCTTGACCCAATCCCGCGTCCGTACCCCCGGCCGGTACGGGCTGGCCCGCCGCTTCGCCACCACGCCTTCGAGGCCGAGCCTGGCGCACTCCCTGAAGGCGAGCCGTCCGTCCATCCCCGAGAGGGCCTCGGTGATCCGGACCGCATCCGCGGCCAGGGCGGGACGCAGGCCGCGCAGGACCGCCTGGCGGTCCTCGAGCTTCCGGGGAAGCAGCGGATGGCCGTGGACGTACAGGCAGTCGAATACCATGTACGCGAGGCGGCCCGACATGCGCTTCCGCGGGTGGAGCCACTGCTGCAGGGCCTCGAAGTCGGGCAGCCCGTGTTCGTTCAGCACCACCATCTCGCCGTCGAGCACCAGGCTCGTCGGGAACTCCCGCAGCGCGTCGGCGACCGGCCGGAACGTGTCCGTGAACGAATGGAGGTTGCGGGAGAGCAGGCGCACCGCGCGATTGTGAATCAGGGCGATGACGCGAAACCCATCCCACTTTGGCTCGTACACCCAGTCGGGGTCGTTGAACGGATGCGGCGCGGCTTCGGCCAGCATCGGCGCCAGCGTTGCCGGAAAGGGGGCGGCGCCCGGGGGATGCAGACCCAGACGCGCCAGCGCCCGTGAGACGATGAGGATGGACGCCGGGGGAGACAATTTAGCCGGTCAGGAGGAAAGCCCGCCGGACGCCGTGAACCAGGGGACCATCCGGTTCAGGGGAGCGACGCTGATGTTCGGAAAGTCGAGCAAGGTAGCCCTGCTCCACAAGGTGCCGCTGTTTCGGGATCTGTCGCGCCGGCAGCTCGAGCGGATCGCCGGGCTCGCCGACGAACTGGACATCCCCGCGGGCAAACGGCTGGCGACCGCCGGCGAGACCGGGCAGGAACTCTTCGTGATCGTCGACGGGCACGCGACGGTCAAGGTCGGTCGCGGGCGAACGTCCCGGCTCGGGCCCGGTGAGTTCTTTGGCGAGATGAGTTTGATCGACGGCGGTCCCCGCTCGGCGACCGTGGAGGCGGCGGTGGATATGAAGCTGCTGGTGGTCGGGCGCCGGGAGTTCTGGTCGCTGTTGAACGCGGCGCCGTCCCTGGGACTGAAGATCATGAGCACGCTGTCGCGGCGCGTGCGCGACGCGGAGGCGACCGTCTCGGCCTAGGCTCCGGCGCCCTGCCGGCGGCGTGTCCGACAGTCTCGCATCGAACGCGCAGGCCGGCAGGCTAGTGGACGTCCTCGTCGTCCTGGATCCGGCTCGCCACCGTCTCCAGCAGGCGGACCGCGATGCCCGGGTTGGCGTCCAGGATGCCCTTGAAGTCCCACCGCGTCAGCGCCAGGCAGGTCGTCTGTTCCTTCGCGACCACCGTCGCTGAGCGGGGCGTCTCCCGCACGAGCGCCAGTTCTCCGAAGTAATCTCCCGGGCCCAGCGTCCGGACCGTCCGTTCATTGCGCTGCACGTCGGCCCGCCCCTGCACGATCAGGTAAAAGCCGTGCCCGGCATCGCCCGCGGAGACAATCGCCGCGCCGGGCTCGTAGCGCCGCTCCTTGACCCCGTTGGCGATGCGCCGCAGCTGCGCCTCTGGAATATCGCGAAAGAGGGGTACTTTCTTGAGGTGCGGGACGTGATCGGCCACGGCAATTCCTCCTCAGCGCAGGAGTGGGTCGAAGCCCGAGGCCGGCAGTCGCGCCCGGCATCCCCCAATGACACGCCCCCCGGCGAGTAGAAGATCGTTTGCTGACGCCGCCCGCGATTCCTTCCGGCTCGTCGCGACGGCACGCGTCGGAGAAATCGTTCCAGAGGAAGCCCGGCGGCGGTCCTAGCGGTGGCGCAGCCGGGGATCGAGGAGGTCGCGCAGCCCGTCGCCGAAGAGGTTGGCGCCGAGCACGACGAGCGAGATGGCGGCGCCGGGGATGGTGGCCAGCCACCAGGCGTTGCTCAGGTAATCCCGCCCCTCGGCCATCATGTTGCCCCAGGATGGCCGGGGCGCCTGGATCCCCAGCCCGAGAAAGCTGAGGCCGGTTTCGAGCAGCACCATGGTGGCGAACTGGGCGCTGCCGATGACGAGGATGGGCGCTGTGGTGTTGGGCAGGATGTGGCGGACGATGATCCGGAGACCACCGGCCCCGAGCGCCCGCGCGGCCTCGACATACTCGAGGCTGCGGATGCTCAGCAGGTTGGCCCGAACGGTCCGCGCGTAGAGCACCCAGCCGCTCAACGCCAGGACGCCGATGATGGCGAGCTCGCTCGTCCCCACCACCGCGATGATGGCGATGGCCAGCATGATCACCGGAAAGGCCAGCTGGATGTCGGCCAGGCGCATGACGAGATCATCGGCCCTCCCGCCGGTGTACCCCGACAGCAGGCCCAGCGCGACTCCGGCGCCGGCCGCCAGGAGCACCGCGCCGGTCGCCAGCGCGAGGGAGACGCGGCCGCCGTACAGCACCCGGGCCCAGATGTCCCGTCCGAGGTTGTCGGTGCCCATGAGGTGCGCCCAGGTGCCGCCCACCCCCACGGGGGGCCGCAGCCGTCCGCTGAACCCCGTTTTGATGGGGTCGGACGGGGTCAGGACGGGAGCCAAGGCGCAGGCCAGTACCGCCGAGAGCAGGATCAGACCGCCCACCACCGCCAGCGGGTTCTGGCGGGCGAAGCGGCGCAGGCCCCGCCCGCCCCGCCGGAGCCGGCCGCCCCTGTCCCGGGCGCGCGCTGATTCGGAGGCCCTGCGCCCTGCCATGCCGTCCGCTCAACCGTAGCGGATTCTGGGATCCACGAGCGTGTACAGCAGATCGACGAGCAGGTTGACCAGCACGAACGTGGCGGCGGACAGGATCAGCACCGTCTGGACGACCGGGAAGTCGCGCGAGAAGATGGCGTCGACGATCAGCTTCCCGATGCCGGGCCAGGCGAAGACCGATTCGGTGATGACCGCCCCGCTCAACAGCGTGCCGATCTGGAGGCCGATCACGGTCAGCACCGGGATGATCGCGTTCTTGAGCGCGTGGCGCAGGATCGTCGTCGTTGCCGGCAGCCCCTTGGAGCGCGCCGTGCGGATGAAGTCCTGGTCCAAGACCTCGAGCATGCCCGATCGGGTCAGGCGCGCGATGAAGGCGGTGGGATACGCCGCGAGCGTGAGGCTGGGGAGCACCAGGTATCGCCAGCCTTCGAACCCGGAGGTCGGGAGCCAGCGCAGGGTCACGCCGAAGAGCAGGATCAGCATGATGCCGAGCCAGAAGTTCGGCAGCGACTGGCCCAGGACGGCAAAGACCATGCCCGCGTAATCGTACGGCGTCCGGCGCCGCACGGCGGCCACGAGGCCGATCGGCACCCCCACGCCGGTGATCAGCAGCATCGCGGCGATCGTCAGGTCGATGGTCGCCGGGACCCGGTCCAGGACCACCCGGGCCGCGGGCGCGCGATACTGGAACGACTGGCCGAAGTCGCCCCGGAAGACGCTGTGGAGAAAGATGAGGTACTGTTCCCCCAGGGGCCGGTGCAGCCCGAGCCGGCGGTCGAGCTCCACGACGGCCGACTGCGGCGCGCCTTCCGGCAGGAGCATCTTGGCGGGGTCGCCGGGCATGACCCGCAGCACCACGAAGACCAGGATGGACACGCCGAAGAGCGTGAGGGCGGCGTGCCACAGCCGCCTCGCCGCATACCGGGACATCAGCCTGCGCCCGCGCGGCCGGGCCGCGCACTCCGCCTCAGCGTGGGCTAGCCAATGCTCGCGTCGCTCAGCAGAACGTAGTAGTCGGAGCGGGCCTGATAGTTTCTGATATTGCTGCGCACCCCGTAAACGGCCACGGTGTAGTACGGCCAGATGGTCGGCTCCTCGGCGTTCCAGAGGATCCGCTGCAGGTCTTCGTACTTCTGCTGCCGCACCTTGGGATCCGGGACGCGGGCTTCCCGGATGAGCCGCTCCACCGTGGGATTGTCATACCGGCTCAGCCGCGCCGCGCCCGACTTCGTGAACCACTGCCCGAAGTACCAGTCCGGATCGTGGGGGAGGTGCGCCCACCCGGAATAGAACATGTCGTACTTGCCGGCCGACCGCATTTCGCGCGCCGTCGCAATCTCCATGTTCTTGAGGTTGATCACGACCCCGATCTCGCCGAGCATCGCTTGGACCGCCTGGGCGACCTCCAGCTGTTTGGGGTACAGGTCTTTCATCAGCACGAAATCGAGCGGCTCGCCGCGGTAGCCGGCGTCCTTGAGCAGCGCTTTGGCCCTGTCCGGATCGTGCGGTTTGACGCCCAGGTCCGTGTGTCCGATCAACCCCGGAGGAATCGGGCAGACCGCCGGCCGGGCAAGGCCCAGCAGGAGATCCTTGATGATCGCGTCGCGATCGATGCCGAGCGAGATCGCCTGCCTGAGCCGGAGGTTCTTGTCGGGGTCCCTGGCCAGCTGGAACAGCCACTGCTGCACCTCGAGCCCGAGCACGCTCATCACCCTGACCCCAGGGGTGGCTCTGAGCGTTTGGACCATGTCCGGCGGAACCCGGTCGATGACGTGGAATTCCCCGGCCCTGAGCCCGGCCGCGCGGGTCGAGATCTCCGGCACGAAGCGGAAGGTCACCTTTTCCACCTTCGGCACTCCGGGTTTCCAGTACTCGGGATTGGCGGTCAGGTCCGCCTTCTCCCCGCGGGTCCACCCGGCGAGCCTGAACGGGCCGGTGCCGATCGGCTTTTGAAAGAAACCCTCCTCCTTCCCGGCGGCGCCAGCCGGGAGGATGCCCAGCATGGTCAGATGAGACGGCAGCGAGCCGAAGGGGCGCTTCGAGGTCACCGTGACCGCGTGCTCCCCGTCCGGCTCGATCGCGTCGAGGTCCTGGTACACAAAGGATTTGATCAGCCTGCTGTCGTCGCGCACGCGCCGGAGCGTGTAGACGACGCTGTCCGCGTTGAACGGGCTGCCGTCGTGGAACGTCACGCCCTTCCGCAGCGTGAAGCGCCAGGTGGTGTCGTTCTCGGCCTCCCACGCTTCCGCCAGCGCGGGGACGAACCGGCTGTCGTTGGTGACGTCGATCAGCGGGTCGAAGATGTGGCGCAGCATCGACGTGGTGGAAATGGAGTAGTGGTCGGCCGGGTCGAGCGTCAGCGCCCGCTCGGACACGGCGGCCACGATCCGGCCGCTGCGCGAGGCCGCGCCTCCGGCGACCGCCGCCAGCGACGGGAGGCTGAGCGCCGTTCCGAGCAGGCCGCCGCCCGCGGCGAGAAACTGCCGCCGGCTCACCCGCCGCGCGCGCTTCCGCTTGTTCATCCGTCTCCCCCCATCATGGCCCGCGGCCCAAACGGAGACGAGGTTCGATTGCGGCCCCCGAGGTCTCCTTCACGGGCCGTGCCTCCCGGCTGCGGCCCGGAAGGTGGTCCCACGGAGGATGTTGTAAGCGAGGATGTACGCAGGTCCAGCCAATGTGCCGGGAGGTGCTGTGGTGATCACTCCGCCGCCGCGGTGGGAAGGTCGAGTCGGCGGGCTGTCCGAGCGGGAGATCGCGGAGTTCCTGGCCGTCCCCTGGAACGGCCGGTTGGCGACGGTGACCCCTGAACGCACGCCCTACGTGACGCCGGTCTGGTACGAATACAATCCCGGGGACCGGACGATCGACATCGTGGCCCGGGCGCGGTCGCTGTTCGTCCGGCACATCCAGGCCGATCCTCACGTGGCGTTTCACGTCGCGGACGACGTGCATCTTTCCCACAGCCGCGTCCTGTTCCAGGGGGTGGCGGAGATCCTGGAAGGCCCCGTCGCGCCGTCCCGGAGCCCCCGCCTCCACGCGCTGGTGGCCAAGATGGCGGCCAGGTACATCGGTCCAGAGGGACCGGAGTACGCGGCCCGCACCGCCGATCGGCCGCGCTACCTGATCCGGATCACCCCGCACAAGATGACAACGTGGACCGGGCGGGAATGGCACCCCCGCTACCGGCAGGCCGGGTGATCGGGATTCGAGGCGCGACGTCTACCCGAGGATCAGGCGGTCGGCCACCATCGCGCCGAAGAGCAGCGCCAGGTAGATGATCGAGTACCCGAACAGCGCCGGCGCGGCCAGGGGCGCGCGGCCGCGCGCGACGGCCGCGGCCAGCGCGACGAACACGGCGTCGAGGCCGAGCGCCGCGGCGAGGTAGAGGCCGCCCAGCGTGTGCAGCGGAGCGTACAGCACGAGGGTCGCGGCGGACAGGACGACGGAGTAGACGAGGATCTGTCTGCGGGTCTCCCGGTCCCCCCGGACGACGGGCAGCATCGGCACCCCGGCGGCCCTGTAGTCGTCCGTCTTGCCCAGAGCCAGCGCCCAGAAGTGCGGCGGCGTCCACAGGAAGACGATCACGAACAGCACCGCCGCGGCCGGCGCCAGGTGGCCCGTCGCGGCCGCCCACCCGACCAGCGGGGGTACCGCGCCGGCGGCGCCGCCGATGACGATGTTCTGCGGCGTGGCCCGCTTGAGCCACAACGTGTAGACCCCGACGTAAAAGAGGATGCCCGCGGTCGACAGGATGGCGCTGAGGGCGTTGACCCCCCAGGCCATGACGCCGACCGAGAGGAGGCCGGTTGCGACCCCGAATCCCAGCGCCTGCGCCGGCCGCAGGCGGCCCGCGGGCACCGGCCGGAGGCAGGTCCGCCGCATCAGCGCGTCGATGTCCCGATCGATGTACATGTTGAAGGCGTTGGCCGATCCGGCCGCCAGCGTCCCGCCGAGGAGGGTGAGCAGCAGCACCCCGAGCCCGACGCGGTGCGGCGCCGCGATCAACATCGTCGTCGCCGTGGTGATGAGCAGCAGCATGATGATCCGCGGCTTCATCAGCGCCGCGTAGTCTCGGATCACGCCCGCGGCGGCGTGGAGCGCCGACGGCGGGGCGGCGGGGGTCTCCCAGCGGATCGCGCCGGTCGGATCGTCGATCGAGCCGCCCGCGATGGTCGGCAGCGCGGTCGTGCCGGCTTCGCGGGCCCCTGCGCCGCTGCGCGCCTGCGCCGGCGAGGGTCTGGTCAGTGTGAGGAGCACGATCAGCGTCCCGAAGAGCAGGGCGGCGATCCCAAGATGCGCGCCCCGGACCAGCGGGGTCAGACGGGTGACGATGTTCAGGATCCCCAGCGCGAACTGGACGAGCACCAGCGCCGCCGCTAGGCGGGCCGCTGCGGTAACGGCGCGGCCGCCGGCCGGCGCCGGCCGTGCGGCCGCGGAGGTCCACAGGACGAGCGCCAGCACCACCAGGGACCAGCCGCGGTGCAGCATGTGCATGCGGGCGCCGGGGTCGGGAAGCAGGAGCGCCGCGCCGCGGCACAGCGGGACGTCGGGACAGGCCAGCCCGGCGCCGCTCGCGGCGACATATCCGCCGATCAGGATCATCAGGTACGTGGCCGCGGCCGCCGCCTGAGCCAGGCGGTGGAGCGACGGTGAGGCGGGGAGGGCGTCGGCTGCCCCCCGCAGGGCTCCCACCGCCTGGACAAGCAGGACGGCCAGGAAGAACATGGCGACCCCGAGATGCATGACGACGAGCGCGGGCGTGAGCTCCAGTTTTACCGTGAGCGCGCCGAGGATGATCTGCACGGCGACGATGCCGAGGACCGACAGGGCCGTCGGCACGGCCTGCGGGGCCCACCGCCGGACGCCCGCGGCCGAAAGCAGGGTCGCCACCACCAGCGCGCTCACGAGCGCGGCCGCGAGACGGTGCGAGTACTCGATGAGGATCGGGCCCTGGAGGGGCGGGATGAGCCGTCCGTGGCAGAGCGGCCAGTCCGGGCAGGCCAGTCCGGAGCCGGTGATGCGCACCAGTCCGCCGAGCACGATGAGCAGGTACGCGGAGAGCGCGGACGCCACTGCGAGCCCGCGATAGGCCCGCAGCGCCGCGTTCGCCGTTCGGTTCATCCGGCCTCCTTCGGTTGACTGGGGTGTACGCCGGTGAGCCTGTCGGCGAGACGCGTCGCAACCCCCGCACAGCGCCCGGTGTGTCCGCCCGGGCTCCTGCCTATTCGACGCGCCTCGTGGGTCCCTCCTGGGAACTATCGGTGGAACGTTCCCGACTCGCCGCGGAGGACGGCGTCCACCTCGAGGGGCGTCGCCAGGCACACGTCCCCGCGATACGTTTGTTTGAGCGCCGCCATCGCCGCGCCGTACCGCAGCCCTTCGGCCGGCCCCCGCGCGAGGTAGCCGTGGAGGAACCCGGCGGCGAACGCGTCCCCCCGGCCGATCCGGTCGACGATCTGGGTGGGATAGGCGGACTGGCGGTAGGCCCCGTCCTGGTCCTCGGCCAGGGCGCCTGCGCTTCCGAGCGTGAGGACCAGGATGCCGCAGCCGAAGCGCGGCCGGAGCCTGTGGGCCACCGCGTCCGGAGATCCCGACTCGCCGAAGAGCGCCGCGGCGTCCCGGTCGTTCAGGATGACGATGTCGAGGCCCTGCAGCAGCGGTTCGATGCGCTCTCTCGCGGCCGGGGGATCCCATAGCTTCGCCCGGTAGTTGACGTCGAACGAGACCCGGACCCGGCGGCGGCGGGCTTCCGCGATCGACCGCTCCACGAGCCGGGACGCGTTCGGGCCGAGCGCCGGCGTAATGCCCGTCAGGTGGACCACACGCGCGCCGTCGAGCAGGGTCCAGTCGACCCCGTCCGGGTCGATCGACGCGAACGCCGAGTCGCGGCGGTAGTACAGGACCTCGCTTGCCCGGGGGCCCGCTCCGGGCTGAACCAGCATCAGCCCGACGCGGCCGTCGGGCGCCCAAAGCACTCCGTCGACGTTGACCCCGAAGCCCCTGATCGTCGCCGCAATGCGCCGGCCCAAGGAGTTGGCCGGAAGCCGCGAGATCCAGGCGGTTGAGATCCCCAGGTGGGCCAGCGATGCGCAGACATTGGCCTCCGCGCCGCCGACGTGCACCGTGAGCGCCGCGGCCGACTCGAGGGTGTCACCGTCCTGCGGGGCGAGCCGGAGCAGCGTCTCCCCGATGCCGACGACGGTCGTCAACGCTCACCAGCCTCAGCCGGGCTCAGCGCGCGGCGAGCCCCTGCTTCAGGATTTCGATCCGCGCGTGAAGGGTCCGAGCGTCGAGCCGCCCGGTCCCCGGGCCAACGAGGGCGGTGCCGATGCCGACCGCCGCCGCCCCCGCTTTGAACCAGTCTCCCACGTTCTCGGGGGTGACCCCTCCGGTCGGCAGGAGACGCGCCTCGGGGAGCGGCGCCAGGATCGCCCGGATGTGGCGCGGTCCGCCCGTCTCGGCCGGGAAGATCTTGATCAATTCCGCTCCGCGCTCGAGCGCCTGGAGCACCTCGGTGGGGCTGAACGCTCCCGGCACCGCCAGCACGCGGTGCCGCCGCGCCACGTCGATCATGCCGGGGGAAAGGGCGGGGCTCAGCAGGAACTGCGCTCCCGCATCGACGGCCTGCGCGGCCACATCGGCGTTGGTGACCGTCCCCGCGCCGACCAGCACATCAGGGAACCGAGTCCTGAGGCTGCGGATGACCGCGGGAGCCTCCGGGACGGTAAATGTGATCTCGATGATCCCCAGCCCGGAGGCGGCGAGCGCCTCCGCGGCCTCGACCGCCCAATCGCGGGAGGAGGTGCGGATGATGGGGACGACCCCGGCGCGCAGGATCGCCTCGAGAACGCGGGCCGCGGCGCTTGTCCCGTTCACGGGACCGTGGTCACGGAACCGTCTTGGCCTGCCGGCGGTGCCAGTCCTCGGCGAAGAGGTTGAAGTGCTGCCGCCGGTACGGATGCGCCGCCACGACGTCCTCATCCAGGGTGACGCCCAGCCCGGGCCCCGTGGGGAGCGGGAACCACCCGTCCCGGACGTTGGGGAGCCCAGTGGCCGATTGCTCCACGAACGGCTCGGCGAAGTCGTTGAAGTATTCGAGGATCTTGAGGTTCGGCGTCGAGGCGGCGAAGTGCAGCGCCGCCGCCGTGCTTACCGACGCCCCGACGTTGTGAGGCGCCATGAGACACCCGCAGGCCTCGGCCATCGCCGCGATCTTCTTCGTTTCCAGCAGTCCGCCGCAGTGGGTGATGTCGGGCTGGATGATCTGCGCCGCGCCGAGCGCGAACAGGTCCCGGAACTGGGCCCGCGTGTGCAGTCGCTCGCCGGTCGCAATCGGGATCGCGACGCTGCGCGCCACCTGCGCGAGGGCGCCGGGCTGGTCCGCGGCGACCGGCTCCTCGATCCACCCCGGCGCCAGGCGCTCGAGGTCGCGCGCCAGCGCGGCGGCCTGGGCCGGGGTGAACCGGCCGTGCATTTCAATGAAGATCTCCACATCGGGCCCGACGGCGTCGCGGACCGCCTCCACGAGGGACACGGACCGCGTATGCTCGGCCCGCTCCAGTTCGCCCCAGCCGGCGCCGAACGGGTCGAGCTTGAGCGCCCGGTATCCCCGCGCCACCACCCGGCGGGCCGCCTGCGCGAACGTCTCGGGTGTCCGCTCCCCAGTGTACCACCCGTTGGCATAGGCCTTGATCCGGTCGCGGCACGCGCCGCCCAGGAGCCGGTACACCGGCTGGCCGAGCGCCTTGCCGATGATGTCCCAGCACGCCATCTCCACGATGGCGATGGCGGTCATCTCGGTGGCCCCGGGGACCTCATAATCGTCGCGGATGATCCGCAGCAGGAGGTCTTCGATGTTGAAGGGATCGCTCCCCAGGACATACCGGTGGGCGATCGCCTCGAGATACGCGGCGACCGGCTCTTCCCGGTTGACCGGGCGCGCCTCGCCGATGCCTTCGAGTCCTTCGTCGGTCCGAAGCCGCCCGAACACAAAGTTCCGCCACGGCGAGCCCATGGTGTAGGTCTTGACCTCAGCGATCCTCACCGCCGCCCTCCCTTGCGCGGGTCCCCCATCGTCATCCCGTCAGGTGCTGTGAGAGCCAGTCCAGCGTCATTCCCCAGGCATCCTTCGCGGCCAGCGGAACGTATCGGGTGGTGGTGTCGTCGAAGAAATCGCGCCCGGCCTTCGGCTCCAGTTTCACGGCGAACGGCAGGCCGGCGTTCTTCATCGCGGTGTCGAATTCGGCGATGCCCTGGTCATCGCGCCGGTCGTTCTCGCCGAAGATCGTGAGGACGCCTGCCGTCAGGTTCGACGCCACGCGCGGCGACGGAACGATGCCCGAGATCGCCACGGCGGCTTTGACGTCCGGGTTCGAGGTCAGGACGAGCCAGAGGACGCTGCCCCCCACCCCGAAGCCGACGGCCCCGATGCGGGTCTTGGCGACCAGCGGGCGGGATTCAAGGTAGCGCACCGAGGCGTTCAGGTCCTCGAGGATCTGCTGCGGCGCCAGCGCGCCGAGGGCGGCGTCGATCTTGCCGGGGTCGCCGAGCGCGTCTGTGCCCCCCCGGCGGGACGTGAGGTCCACGGCCAGGGCCACGTAGCCGGCCTTGGCGAGCCGGCGGGCGATGTCCTTGAAATGCCCGCTCAGCCCCTGGCGGTCGTGGATGACGAGAATGCCCGGGTATACATCCCCGCCCTTGGGCGCGGCGAGGTACCCGAGGAGCGGACCGGTGATCCCGGGATACTCGGCCGCCCCCGCGGTGATCGCGGGATCATCAGGCGGGACCGTGATGCCCGCGGTCTGCTTGTCGGGTGGATCTCCCGGCCGGGGCGGGCCCGCCGCCGCCCCCGCGCTCGGCAGCGCACCTACCGAGACGGCCAGGACGGCGACGAGGCCGGCCTGCCGGGCCGCGTGAAGGAGCTGCCGGACATGCCGCCCGCGGTCGATCCGGTCCCCCCCTCCGTTCCGCCGTCTCATCCGTCCCCCCTGGTCTCGCCTTCTCCATTATGCAACGCTAATGCCACGTTTCTCCTGCCGCCTGGGGCTCTTTCCTCCCGAGTGGCTCCCGGACGGCCGCCGCCTGCCGGTGGGTGGGAAGCGCGATCGCGATCGCCAGAGCGGCCAGCGGGAGCAGTGCCGTGGCATCCATCGCGGTCCGGAGCCCCCACCGGTCGGCGACCGCGCCGAGGAGGGTGACGCCCACGCCGCCCATCCCGACGGCGAACCCGATGATCAAGCCGGAGATCATGCCGATCCGCTCGGGCGCGAGTTCCTGAGCCATCACCATCACGACCGCGAAGGTGCTCACCACCGCCATCCCCGCGATCACGGCCGCCAGCAGGATCCAAGGGCCGCTCGCGCGGGTGATCATCAGCAGCAGCGGCGGCAGGATCGCCATCGAGAAGATGAGCGAGGCCCGTCGCCCCCAGCGGTCGGCGGCGGCGCCGCCGATGAGCGTCCCGACCGCGCCCGCTCCGAGAAACAGGCTGACGAGCATCCCGCCGTACCGCGGATCGAGGTGCCGGATTCCTGTGAAATAGAGGGGGATGAAGCTGGCCGTGCCCACGGACACCCAGGATCGCAGCACCACGAAGACGACCAGCAGGACGAGGATGCCCTTCGGGACGTTTTGCGTCTGCGGAGCCGCCGGGATGCCGTCCGCGGATCTTGGCGCGGAGACCCACGCCCCTTCCAAGGCCTCCCGCTGCCTCGGGCTGATGACCTGCCAGAGGAGGATGGCCGCCGGGATGCTGAAGGCCATGAGGTAGCCTATCCCACGCACACCGGCATGGCTGAGCGCCAGCGTCGCCGCCGCCGGGCCGAACCCGTACCCGATGTTCCCTCCCACTGAGAAATACGACATCCCCGTCGCCCGCCTGGCCCCCGCGGCCAGCCCGGCAAACCGATATCCTTCGGGGTGGAACGCGGCCACCCCCAACCCCGAGACGAGGATCAGGGCAACCGTGACGGCATAGTTGGGGGCGAGCACGGCCGAGGTCATCCCCAGGCCCGCGAGCAGGGC
>VBAK01000185.1 GCA_005882275.1 Candidatus Segetimicrobium genomatis | reverse complement strand
CGCAGCTTCTCCCCCACTAGGTACTTGCGCCGCGGCCCCGTGCGGCGCCCGAGCCGATCCGTCTTGCTTACCACCGAGGTGTCCACGTAGCTCCTACGCGGACACCTACTACGTGTCCGCTTAGCCCGTGGATCTATACTCCGGCCTCGCGCTAAGCGTGCCTATGCGGCCAAGACCGGACGCTTACGGTCTTGGCACTAATATAGCTGGTGTTGAAGTCGGCACTGTCCCACTGAGCGCCGAAGCTACGTAAGCGGCTGGCGAAGTCATCTTCCGTCCAAGCAGGTGCGATAAGAAGATACGTGTCCACTTAATACTTAGGTGGACACGTGCACGCTTTGGACCAAGCTGAGAGTTGCGGTCGACGGCGCCGCCGGCGCCACAGTGCGGCGTTCAAAGCGGAGTCGGTGGCGGCGTGCCGCCGAGCCGGTGTCTCGATCGCGGCTGTGGCGCTGTCGCGCTCACTGAACGCGAACCTGTTGCGGCGCTGGGTGGTGGAGGCGGAGCGCGCGGCGACGATGCCCGTGGCGGTGTCGGCTGCGTCCGAGCAATCGCCCTCGATCGAGAGCGGCGGTGGGTTCTTACCGGTGGCGATCTCGGGCGCGGCGCCGTCTGCGGCGATGATCCGGATCGAAGTGTGTCGCGGATCGAGCACGGTGAGCGTGGAGTGGCCGGTATCGGCTGCGCGTGAGTGTGCCGTGGTGCTGCGCGAGCTCGTGAGGTGATCCGGGTCGATGTCGCGTGGCTTGCGGTTGAGCCGCTGGATATGCGCGCCGGAGTTGACACGGCGCTGGCTCGGGTGGTGAGCGTCTTTGGCGAAGCGCGCTCGCATCACGCGTACCTGTTCGTGAACCGTCGCGCGAACCGCCTGAAGGTGCTGCTGCACGATGGCTTCGGGTTGTGGCTGTGCTCGCGGCGTCTGCAGCAGGGACACTTCATCCGAGCGAGCACTCATCTTGGCACGCGAGTGGAGCTCACGAGCGAGCAGCTTCGGGCCCTGGTTGTTGGATTGCCGTGGGAGCGACTGACCGAGCGCGGCAGGATCTGCGTGCTGTAGAAGAAAAAAGCTACGGCGGTGCTGTTGCAACGCACTGTGTTGTGGCAGGATCACAGTCCATGCAGTTGCCTCGCGATCTGGCGCAGATGAACGCACAAGAGCTGCGGGATCTGGCCTCCGCACTCATCGCGCAGGTCACGCAAAAGGATCAAGAGCTCAACGTCAAGCAGCTCAAGATCGATCAGCTCACATACGAGATGGCCACCTTGCGGCGCTGGCGCTTCGCGCGGCGCAGCGAGCAGTTGGACAGCACACAGCAGAGTCTGCTGGATGAGTCGATCGATGAGGATCTGGAAGCGATCGGCGTAGAGCTCGAGGCGTTACGCTCGGCGCAGAAGCCCGTGAAGCCGAAGCAGCAGCCGCGACGCGTGGCGCTGCCCTTGCAGCTGCCGCGGGTGCAGGTCCACCACGAGCCCGAGCGCACGGTGTGCGGTTGCGGCTGCCAGCTCGAGCGCATCGGCGAGGATGTGAGCGAGAAGCTCGACTACACCCCTGGGGTGTTCCACGTCGAGCGCCACGTGCGCGGCAAGTGGGTCTGCCGCAAGTGCGAGACCCTCCTGCAGGCACCGGTACCGCCACAGGTCATCGACAAGGGGATCCCGACCGCGGGACTTCTGGCGCAGGTGCTGGTGGCAAAGTACGCCGACCATCAGCCTTTATACCGCCAGGAGGGGATCTTCGAGCGCGCCGGACTGGCCATCCCGCGCTCGACCCTGGCGCAGTGGATCGGGGCGTGTGGCGTGCGACTGCAGCCGCTTGCCGAAGCACTGAAAGCGGCGTTGCTCGGCAGACCCGTACTGCATGCCGATGAGACCCCGGTACCGATGCTCAAACCCGGGCTCGGGCACACGCACCGCGCCTACCTGTGGAGCTACGGCACCAGCGAGTACGACGAGCTGCCGGCGGTGGTCTACGACTTTGCCGAGAGCCGCAGCGGGCACCATGCGCGCACGTTCCTGGGGAAGTGGTCCGGGAAGCTCGTGTGCGACGACTACTCCGGATACAAAGCGCTGTTCGATCGTGGCGTCATCGAAATCGGCTGCATGGCGCACGCCCGACGCAAGTTCCACGATCTGCACACCAACCAGCGGAGCGAGCTCGCCGCCGAGGCACTCGTGCTCTTCGGCGCACTCTACGAAGTCGAGCGCGAAGCCCGCGAGCAGCGACTCGATGCGATCGGGCGACAACGACTGCGCGAACAGCGTGCCAGACCCGCCGCCGATACCTTACGCGCATGGCTGATCCGACAGCGCCTAAGGGTGCCGGACGGTTCGGCCACGGCGAAGGCGATCGAATACAGCCTAGGACGCTGGCTCGCCCTCACGCGCTATCTCGACGATGGCGATCTGCCCATCGACAACAACTGGGTGGAGAACCGCATCCGTCCCGTTGCGCTCGGCCGCACGAACTGGCTCTTTGCCGGATCGCTGCGCGCCGGTCAGCGCGCCGCCGTTATCATGAGCCTGATCCAGTCGGCCAAGCTCAACGGTCACGATCCGTATCGCTATCTCAAGGATGTCTTTGAACGTCTGCCGACTCAACCTGCCGGCCGTATTGAGGAGCTCCTCCCTCACTGCTGGCAGCCCACGCTCCCACGGCGGCAGGCAGCCTAGCGAACCCCGGAGTATGCAAAGTCCGCGCAAGACCCATCAATGAACCGCGCAATGAGGATCTTAGTGGCAGGATCCGGGATCGGTGTAGGC
The DNA here is from genome assembly GCA_005882275.1 of Candidatus Segetimicrobium genomatis. Lineage (GTDB taxonomy): Bacteria > Sysuimicrobiota > Sysuimicrobiia > Sysuimicrobiales > Segetimicrobiaceae > Segetimicrobium > Segetimicrobium genomatis. The sequence continues at coordinate 2,567 of VBAK01000185.1, read as the reverse complement.
GGCGGCATCCTTGGGTTCTTGCTCCTAATGCCGATCATCGGACCCGCCTCCGCCGGCGATGTGCTGCCATACCTGGTCGGTGGCTTTGGCGTGGTCGGCTACATCGTCGCAGCACGCTACCTGCGATAACCAGAAGCGGGTGTCAACGTGTGATCACCCAACGCTTACAAACGTTCACCAGGCCATGCCGATGGAGCACAGCGTGTACGGTGCTGATGGCTGGCAGCTGGATATCGTCGTGCTTGCGGCGGATCTTCTCTCGGATCTTCGGAGCCCCCCAGCTCGGGTGCTCACGCTTAACCTGAAGAATCAGCTGCTCGATCTGGACCGGCAGCTGGCAACCCTGGCGGTAGGGGCGCCGAGATCGATCCGTCAGCGCCTCAAGGCCTGAGTTCTTGTATCGATTGAAGATCTTGTAGCCGGTCTTCCTCGAGATAGTAAGCGTCCGGTCTTGGCCGCATAGGCACGCTTAGCGCGAGGCCGGAGTATAGATCCACGGGCTAAGCGGACACGTAGTAGGTGTCCGCGTAGGAGCTACGTGGACACCTCGGTGGTAAGCAAGACGGATCGGCTCGGGCGCCGCACGGGGCCGCGGCGCAAGTACCTAGTGGGGGAGAAGCTGCGGATCCTGGAAGAGACGCGAAGGCCAGGGGCATCGATCGCGGAAGTGGCTCGAGCGCACGGGATCAACGCCAACGTCGTCTTCGGTTGGCGGCGGCTTGCGCAGCGGGGGCTGTTGCGGGCGGAGAGTGCCGAGAGCATTCCGCTTCTACCGGTGAAGGTCGAGAGTCCGACATTGCTGCCGACGGTGAAGGCGAGCTCCGTGCCGAAGGCCGCACCGGTTAGCCGCGAACGCGGCGTCATCGAGATCGAGTTCGCCGGCGGCATCCGCATGCGGCTGCAGGGCGCGGTGGACGCGTTGCTCTTGAAGCGTGTGCTCAAGGCTCTGCGACGGCAATGATCGCACTGCCGGCGGGCGTGAAGGTGTGGCTCGCGGCCGGTGCGACCGATATGCGCAAAGGCTTCGATGGACTCGCGGCCCTTGTGCAAACCCAGCTCGCCGAGGACCCCTTCTCCGGACAACTGTTTGTCTTCCGTGGCAAAGCCGGTGATCGGGTGAAGATCCTGTGGTGGAGTGGCGACGGGCTGTGTCTGTTTGCCAAGCGCTTGGAGCGTGGTCGCTTCGTGTGGCCGCAGGCGACGCATGGAGTGGTGAGTTTAAGCGCGGCGCAGCTGTCGATGTTGTTGGAAGGGATCGACTGGCGGCACATCGAGCGCACTTACGAACCGCAGCTCGCGGTGTAAAACTCCCTATTTTCATAGTGTTTTGTGCTGCAGGCGCTCGGCGCACGCGGTATAATGTCGCATGCCTGAAGCGGCCGATCTGCCCGATGACGTCGAGGCCCTAAAAGTCGAGCTTGTTGCCGCCAGAGCCCTCGTCATCGAGCAAAAGATCCAGCTCGAGAAGCTGCGCTTTGAGATCGCGCGGCTGAAGCGCATGAAGTACGGCCGCTCCTCCGAGCAGCTCGATACCCAGATCGGCCAGATGCAGCTCACCCTGGAGGACCTCGAGGCCACGCTGGCCGAGACGCCCGAACCGCTGCGGCCGGCGCCGAAGCAAGCTCCGATAAAACCGGTGCGCCGTGCGCTGCCAGCACACCTGCCGCGCGAGGACGTCGTGCACGACAGCGCCTGCACGTGCCCGGCTTGCGGCGGCACGCTCCGTCGCCTCGGCGAGGATGTCAGCGAGATGCTTGAGTACGTGCCTGGGCGCTACAAGGTCGTCCGGCACGTGCGCCCGAAGTTCTCCTGTGGGGCGTGCCAGAAGATCGTGCAGGCGAGTGCGCCCAGCCGTCCGATCGCCCGCGGACTCGCCGGGCCTGGGTTCCTCGCGCACGTGCTGGTCTCGAAGTACGCCGATCACTTGCCGCTGTACCGGCAGAGCCAGATCTATGCCCGAGAGGGGCTGGATCTGGATCGCTCAACGCTCGCCGACTGGGTGGGAGGCGCGAGTGAGTTGCTCGAGCCGCTCGTGCGGTCACTCGGTCGTTACGTGATGAGCGCAACTAAACTCCATGGGGATGACACGCCGGTGCCGGTGCTCTGTCCCGGACGGGGCACCACCAAGCAGGGGCGGCTGTGGACATACGTGCGGGATGATCGACCGGCCGCGAGCACCGAACCGCCCGCGGTGCTCTTCCGCTACTCTCCGGACCGCAAGGGCGAGCGACCCAAGGCCCACCTGACGCGCTTCACGGGAGTGTTGCAGGCCGATGCTTATGCCGGGTTCGAGCGACTCTATGGCGAGCGGATCCAGGAAGCGGCCTGCTGGGCGCACGTGCGACGCAAGTTCTACGACATCCACGTAGCGCACGCCTCCCCGATCGCCGCCGAAGCCCTCGATCGGATCGGCAGGCTCTACGGCATCGAGGCCGAGATCCGCGGCCGACCCCCGGATGAGCGCGCCGAGGTGCGCCAGGCCCGCGCCGGCCCTGAGCTCGAGGCGCTGCATGCCTGGCTGCACACGATCGTGGCGAAGTTGTCGAAAAAGAGCGAGCTGGCGCTTG
>VBAK01000120.1 GCA_005882275.1 Candidatus Segetimicrobium genomatis | reverse complement strand
CGGGCCTGGTCCAGATCCCCGAGGGCCGGCGGCTGTGGCCGCGGATGACCGTGCTCGAGAACCTCGAGTTGGGCGCCTACGTCCCGGCGCTGCGCGCGCGCAGGCAGGAGACCCTCGACTGGGTCCTCTCCCTGTTCCCGCGCCTGGGCGAGCGGTCGGCCCAGCTGGCCGGCACCCTCTCGGGTGGAGAACAGCAAATGCTGGCGATCGGCCGCGGGTTGATGAGCCGGCCGCGCCTCCTGATGCTGGACGAACCGTCGCTCGGGCTGGCGCCGATCCTCGTCCGCGAGGTCTTCAACATCATCAGGCAGATCAACGCCCGGGGCGTCACCGTCATGCTGGTCGAGCAGAACGTCCGGCAGGCCCTCGAGATCGCCCACCGGGGCTACGTGCTGGAGACCGGCCGGATCGTACGGTCCGGGCAGGCGCCGGACCTGCTCGACGATCCGGAGATCAAGCGCGCGTATCTGGGCCTGTAGGCGCGCCGGCCCCGGGAGCCTCCCCGCACAGGATCAACATCAGGTCGTTGACGTTGGTGTTCGTCGGCCCGATCCGGATCAGGTCGCCCACCGCGTCGAGCAGCGGATAGGCGTCGTTCTCCGCGAGGTGGCGCGCCGGGTCGAAGCCCCGCGCGTGCGCTCGGGCCAGCGTGGTGCCGTCGGCGACCGCCCCCGCCGCGTCTGTCGGCCCGTCGGTCCCGTCCGTCGCGAAGCTGACGAGCAGGGCGCCGGGGAGTCCGGCCATCGGGCGCGCCGCGCCGAGCGCGACCTCCTGGTTGCGGCCGCCGCGGCCGTTGCCCATGACCGTCACCGTCGTTTCTCCTCCGGCGACGATGCAGGCGGGCCGCGCCACGGGGTGGCCGGTCGTCCCCGCTTCCCGGGCGATCCCGGCGAGGGTGCGGCCGACTTCGCGGGCCTCGCCTTCTATATAGGTAGACAGCAGCAGCGCGTGGTACCCCAGCCGGCCGGCCTCGGCGACCGCGGCCCGGGCCGCGGTCGCGTTGTCGGCGAGGACCGTCACGTCACTCCGGGCGAACGCGGGATCATCCGGTTTGGGCGTCTCGGGCTCGTCGCCGGCGGCGCCGCGGCGCAGGGTCGCCAGCACGGCGGGCGGCACCTGCTCGGTGAGCCGGTACTTCGCCAGGATCGCGAGCGCATCGACGAAGGTGGTGGGATCGGGCACCGTCGGGCCCGACGCGATCGCGTCGAGCGGGCTCCCCACGATGTCCGAGATGACCAGCGTGACGAGGCGCGCCGGGGAGGCCGCCCGGGCCAGCTGTCCTCCTTTGATCAGGGACAGGTGCTTGCGCACGGTGTTGATCTCGGTGATGTCCGCGCCGGAGCGCAGGAGCAGGTTGGTGGTCCGCGCCTTGTCGCTCAGCGTCAGCCCCTCCCGGGGAACCGGCAGAAGGGCGGATCCGCCCCCCGAGATCAGACACACCACCAGGTCGTTTGGACCGAGCCCTGAGACGAGCGCCAGCACGTCCCGCGCGGCCGTCTCGCCGGCCGCATCCGGCAGCGGGTGGCCGGCCTCCCGCAGGACGATCCGCTGGAGCGGGGCGGTGTACCCCGCTTTCACGGTGATGAGCCCGGCGCCGATCCGATCCCCCAGGACGTCCTCGACGGCCCGGGCCATCGGGGCGCACGCCTTGCCCGCTCCGACCACGATCACCCGTGCCCCGGCCGGAAGCGGGAACGTCCGGCCGCCGACCGTGAGCGTATCCCGCTCGCGCCGGAGCGCGCGGTGGGTGACGGCGTACGCGTCGACCGCGCTGAGGGCCTGGGCGAGAATCTGCAGCGCGGCGCGCCGGAGCGCCGCCGTCTCCGGGACCCCAAACAGCGCATCGTCGATCCGCGGCGGCGCGGTCACTCCGCCCGCTCCACCTTCACCGGGCCCGAGCCGCGGACCGCGTGGAAGACCGTCGGATCGCCGTCCACCCGTCCGAAGACGTTCACGGGGCTCGCCGGGCGGATCTCGGCGCCGCGGCTCGCCGGCGTGGGCCCGAAGAAGATGCAGAACGCGCTGCCCGGCGGCCAGTATCCCAGGTCGCCCATGTCGACGACCTCGCGCGGGGACTCGGGGTCGCAGGTCACCGGGATCGAGAAGTAGATCTCGTCTCCCCAGACGCTCCCCCGGCCCTCGATCGGGAGCGCCCGCCAGATCGCGTCGGCCGTCCGGCTGTCGTTGAGCGTCGCCTCGCAGCTGATCTTCCCCGCCGTAATCCTGATCTTTCGCACGGCGCGCTAGCCGAGCACGATCGGAGGGGTCCGGCCGTTCGGCGGGACGGCCAGCACCCGGCCGGCGGCGCCTCCGGCGCCGGCGATGGCGTCCAGCGCCGTGTCGCGGGCGAGGGGCGCGAGGTTGTTCACCTCGCTCAGGTGGACCAGGCAGACCGTGCGCGCCCGGCCCGCCGCGGTGCGCGCGAGCGCCCGGGCGGCGTCGTCGTTGCTGAGATGCCCCCGGGGCCCGACGATGCGGTTCTTCAGGAACCACGGGTACCCGCTCACGTTCAACAACCGCAGGTCGTAGTTGGATTCCAGGATGACGAGGTCCGTCTCCGCCAGGGTGGGGTCCAGCGACTCGTCGATACTGCCCAGGTCGGTCGCGACGGTGATCCGATGCCGCGCCACTTCGAGGGTGAGGCCGACGGGCTCAGCCGCGTCGTGGGAGACCGGGAAGGCGGTGATCACGAACGGCCCGATCTCGAACGGCCGGCCCGTCTCGACTGTGCGGAGCGCCGCCCCGGCGAAGGCGTCGGCGCCGGCTGCGATGGTGGCGGCATTGGCGTGCACCGGAATGTCGAACCGCCGGCTGAGCGGTCCTGCCCCCCGGGCGTGATCATCGTGCTCGTGCGTGAGCAGGATCGCCGACACCCCGCCGAGGTCCGCCCCCGCATCGGCGAGGCTGCGCTCGATCGCCTCGGCCGACAGCCCCGCGTCCACCAGGAGCCGCGTGGTCCCCGCTTCGAGCAGCAGCACGTTGCCCGCGCTGCCGCTCGCCAGCACCACCGCCCGGGGCGTGGAGGGGTGCGCGCTCACCGCAGCACGAGCTCCCAGGGCCGCATCGCCGTATAGATTTCGCGGTGCGGCGCCGGGGTCCTGGACGCGCCGGCGCCCGGCGCATTCCCGCGCGCCGGCGGAGGACCGCGTCAGCCGGCCCGCACCCAGTAGGACAGCGCGACCGCCGCGGCCATGAAGAGGATGACCGGCCAGTTGATCGCCCGCGTGCGCGCCCACAGCGGCGCATCCGGGGGAATCTGCCCCCAGACGAGCGTCCGGCCGTCCCGGCCGGTGGCGTTGGTTCCCGTGATCGTCCCCGGGACCTGCAGGCTGACGCGTACGCCGACGGATGTGCCGGCCTGTTGGGCGAGCCGGGCCGCCGTCACGGTCAGTTCCTGGGAGTAGGTGGTCAGGATCCCCCAGCCCCGCTTCGTAAACCGCACCGTGCCGAGGGTTCCGAGGGTGGGCGAGAGCATGCGGCTCAGGGGTCCCTGGTCCACCCGCTCCACCACGCCGATCGCGTTCGCTTCGGTCGGCACCACATCGACGTCGAATGCGGTCGAGGCGGTGTTGAGGGTCAGCACGACGTACGTCACCGCAACGCCGATCCAGAACCCGAGGACCGTCCTGCGCATCATGCGAGGCCTCCGATGGAGGTGTCCTGCCCCTGCTCCCTCCGAGTATACGTCCGGAGGGCCCGCGGCGGGACGGCCCGAAGGAAGATGTTGTGGAGCACCCCGTGATCATCCAGGTCTTGCGGCGGGCGCGTGCGGCCACCGCCGCGTTCGCCGGGCCCCCGCCGGTGCCGCTGGAGCGCGTTGCCGGCCGTCTGGGGATTGTGGAAATCCGGCGGGTGGAGCCTGTGGGGGACGGCGCGGGCGCGCGCCTGGAGGAGGCCGATGGCCGCCGGATCCTGGCGGTCGACCGGCGGATCCCGCCGCGGACGCCCCAGTGGAACGGCCTGGTGGCGCTGGCGCTGGCTCAGACGCTGCTGCCCCCCGGACCCGGCGGCGACCGCGGGGACGAGCTGGCCGAGATCGGCGCCGCCGAACTGCTCCTGCCCGCCCGCGTCTTCACGCCGGTCGCCGCCCGCACCGATCTCACCATGGACGGGCTGCGGGACCTGGCGCTGCGGTTCGCCGCTCCGATCCGCCTGACCGCGCGTCAGTGGCTGCGGACCAGAGCCTGGACGGGATTTGCGCTGCTGTGGCGGCCGGACGGGAGAGGGCTCCGGCTTGGATGGCGGGCGGCGTCTCCGGGACTGCGGTTTCCCGCCCCCGCGGTGATCGGCGCGCCGGCCGGCGCGATCTGGTCCGCCCAATCGCGGCTGCACGCCACCGTGCGGACCGGCCGCCCGCACCACGGGGTGGAGGAGGTGCAGACCGGCGCCGGGGTGGCGTGGTGGTTCACGCGCTTCGGCGTGGTTCGCGACCTGGGCCGGCGGTCCGTGCTCGCGCTCGTGGTCCTCGATCGGCGCGGCGCGGCATCCCCCCGGCGGCCGCCGGAGGGAAACGTCGCCTGGTCTGCGAAGAGGAGGCCGGCGGCGGGACGTTCGGGGGCTCCGGTGGGCGCCGGGAGGCCATCATGAAAGCGCGCGGCGGCAGAAACCTGTACGGCCATGCCATCGGCATCCTCGTGCTCGACACGGTGTTTCCCAGGATCCCGGGAGACATCGGGCACGCGGGCACGTTCCCCTTCCCCGTCCTGTATCACAAGGTGCGGAACGCATCGCCGGCGCGCGTGGTGCGGGAGGGCGATCCGGCGCTCCTCGAGGGGTTCGTCGCGGGCGCCCGCACGCTGGAAGCGAGCGGGGTGCTGGCGATCACCACCTCCTGCGGCTTCCTCGCGCTGTTTCAACGCCAGCTGGCGGAGGCCGTCCGGGTGCCGGTCTTCACCTCCGCGCTGCAGCTGGTGCCCCTGGTCTCGCGGATGCTCGGGCCGGACCGCGCGGTGGGCGTCCTGACCGTTGACGGCCTCGCCCTCGGTCCGCGGCATCTCGCCGGCGCCGGGATCGCCGAGGACATCAGGCTGGTCATCCGGGGGCTCGAGCGGGGACACGCGTTTACGCCGGTGCTCCTCGAGAACGAGACCGAGCTGGACGTCGAAGCCGCCCGCAGGGAGAATGTCGAGGCGGCGCGGGAGATGGTCGAACGGCACCCGGAGGTCGGCGCGATCGTCCTGGAGTGCACCAACATGCCGCCGTACGCGGCCGCGATTCGCGAGGCCACCGGGCTGCCGGTCTTCGACATCACCACCCTGGTTCGGATGGTGTACGCGGCGCTCCACCCGCCCACGTACTGACGCACGGCCGCCGCACTGTAGTTTGACCGCAGTTTCCCGGGAACTCCCGGCGCAGAGCAGGAATCGGCCATCTGGACAGCCATGTTCCGGGGTATATAATCTCGGTAAGCGGGGCCCGGTTATTGGCCCGGCCCCGATTCTCAACACCACAGGAGCGTGTCTATGTTTCCGGTCCGCGCCGCCCACCGGCGGTGGGTCGTCCTGCTGGTGGCTGCCGCGCTGGTCGCCGTCCCGCTCGGCACGGTGCAGCACGCCATCGCCTCCGATGGGACGCTGGTTCTCGCGGCGCTGAAGGTGCTCGATGAAGAGTATGTCGATCCCGTCCAACCGGTGCCGCTCTTGAACGCGGCGATCGCCACGCTGCGGAAGGCCACCAACCAGAGCAGCGCCGCGCTGCCCGACATTCCGGCCGGGACCGCGCGGGCCGACGCCGAGATCAGCTTCACCAGCGAGTTCGAGCGGGCGGCGGAGTTGAACTCGACCTCCGAGACGCAGCTCGCGTACGAGGCGACCGCCGGGATGCTGGCCTCCCTCCGCGACAGCCACACCGCGTTTCTCGACCCCAAGCAGTATCTCGAGAGCCGCCAGCAGATCCTCGGCCGTCCCGGATTCACCGGCATCGGGGTCGTGATCACCGCGCGCAAGGACGCCGCCGGCGACGCCTGGATCTTCGTCGAGGACGTCTTTCCGGGCTCGCCGGCCGAGAGCGCCGGGGTCAAGCGCTTTGACCGGATCGTTCAGGTCGACGGCAAGTCCCTCAAGAATGTCACCAGCCTGGAAGCCAGCCAGTTCATTCGCGGCCCGGCCGGATCCACCGCGGCGCTCCAGATCCTGCGCGGCGACCGGACGCTGATGATCGATGTCGTGCGGGCCCCGATTCGCGAGCATCCGGTCGAGGCCAGGTTCATTCAGCCCGGGGTGGCATACGTGAAGCTCGTGGGGTTCCCCCGGGGAGCCGGTGCCCAACTGCGGATGTCGCTGCAGGAGCTCGAGGTGCGGGAATCGATCCGCTCGATCGTCCTCGACCTCCGCGGGAATCCCGGAGGGCTGATCCACGAGGCGGTGGCGATCGGCAGCCTGTTCCTGCCGCCGCGGACCGTCCTGTCCAAGATCACCGAGCGCGGCCAGTCCCCGAGCGTCCTGCAGACCGCCGGGACCCCGCTGTTTCCGCAGACGCCGGTCGTCGTGCTCATCGACGGCAGCAGCGCGTCCGCATCGGAGATCCTGACCGGAGCCTTCAAGGACCACCATCGGGCCACGATCGTTGGCGAGAAGAGCGCGGGCGCGCTCGGCGGCTCGGTGACGGTTCCCCTGCCCGACCGGACCGGGATGTCCGTGACGGTCGAGCGGATCATGACGCCGCAGGGGGCGCAGGTCGAGGGGGTGGGGATCGCGCCGGACGTGAACGTGAGCCTGACCGTCTCCGACATGGTCCGGGGTGAGGATACCCAGCTCCAGGCTGCGCTCCGAGTGCTCGCGGCACTGCGCATGCGCCTCACCTCTCGGGCGGCGTAAGGACGGGGCCGCGGTCTCGGATAGGCGATCCGGCCGGGATTAACGATCGGCGATGACGACGGGTGGTAGGCGGTCCAGGACCCGCCGCGCGCTGTTGCTCGCCGGCCTCCTCACCGTGGCGGCAGCCGCCCTCGCGGTCCAGGGGTGGCGCGTCACCCTCCGATTCGTCGGTCCGGAGGCGTCGCGCCCGGACGCGCCCCCACCGGCCGCCGGCAGGGATCGAGGGTCGCTGTACCTGAGGCTCGGGCCGATCGGCCGGTACGGCCTCTATGACGTCGCAGGGGGGTCCCTTGCGAACTTCCCCGCGTCCCAGGGTCCGCGGACATTCTCCGGGCTCCACCTGACCTTCTCGCGTGAATGGCCCCAGGGCTCGTACCAGATCGGCGCCCATCCGGTCGAGCCCAGCCGCGCCCCCAAAGGGCAGGGACCCGTCCGCTTCATCTGCGATGCCTGCTCGGCGGTGAACTCGATGTTCCACCATTCACCCGACTCATCGGCCGGGGAAAAGTTGCTCATCGACGCCGCGTCCTTCAGCATGATCTGGATGATGGGGAACGGCCGGATGACGATCGTGCAGTGGGATCCCTGAGCGCGGCGGCCCGGGAGAGCGGCCCGGAGGGCGGACGAGTCCGCCTGGGAGAGCGGCCGCGCGGACGAAGCGGCTAGCGGATGAGGTCCAGCTCCTGGAGCCGGGTGCGCATCGCGGTGGGACTGACGGCGAACATCCGGGCCAGGGCGGTGACGACCTCGTCGGTCTCGGCCTGCCGCTGGCGGAGGCCGAGGGCCTGGTCGATGCGCGGCGCCAGTTCCGCAAACCGTCCCCGGATCTTTTCTTCCGGCATCAGGACCTCGGCGGCAAACCGCCTGGCTTCCCGTTCCTCGACCCGGCGCCGCGGCTCGGGAATCGTCAACCGGGTTCCCGGGGCGCCGCTCGCCACCAGCGTGCTGTGCTCCAGGACCGCGTGGCCGAGCTCCTCGGCGATGATCCAGCGGCGCTCGGCGTCGGTGATACCGGCCCGGGTTCGGTTGATCACGATCACGGTGTGATCGCCGTCCCGGGCGATCGTGCCCCGCTCGTCGGGCGGCAGCGGCCGTTCGCGCACCGGGTACCCGTACTGCGCGGCAATGCGCTCGATGTCGACGGGGATGGTGCGGACTCCTTCCAGGAGTGCCCGCGCCCGCGCCTGGGCGCGGCCGAGCGCCGGCTGGGGCTCCCGCGGCGCGCGTCCGTCCCCGGGAACCGGTGCAATGAACGCCCGCAGCGTGGCGAGCTCGCTTCGCGCGGACGGCGACAGCGCGCGGAGATCTTCCTCGAGGGTGACGCTCCCGCACCCCTGGCACAGCCAGGCGACAGGAGGCTCGCAGGTCGAGTCGAAGAAGGGCTCGAGCTCGTGACCGCACTGCCCGCAGTCGCGCATCAGGGTTTTATTGTAGCACAGCCGTCGGACTAGTCCAGGGTCAGTTCCTCGCCGACCTGCCTCTCCCGGGCCCGCTCGTAGGCGAACTGCGCCGTGGCCACGTCCTCGACCGCCAGCCCGAGCGACTTGAACAGGGTGACCTGCCCGGCGTCGGTCCGGCCGGGGCGGCGGCCCGCGAACACCTCGCCGATCTCGGCCTGGATGTGATCGCTCGCGATCGCGCCCTCCTTCATCGGTCCGACGATGTCGCCGGCCTCCACGACGGCGGCCGCGCGGGAGTCAACGAAGAGCCGCGCCCTCGCCACCACCTCGGTGTCCATCTCCCGCCAGGTCGGGCGCGGCGCCCCGACCGCGTTGATGTGGGCGCCCGGCGAGAGCCACCGCCCTTCCAGGACCGGCGTCTGGCTGCTGGTCACGGTGCAGATGACCTCTGCGCCCCGCACCGCCTCTTCGGCCGACGCCGCGGCCGCGGCCGGCAGTCCGTAGCGCTCGGCGGTCTCCCGGGCAAACGCGTCGGCGTGCGCCCGCGTCCGGGTCCACACCCGCACCTCGCGGAGGGCGCAGACCTCCCGCAGCGCCTCCACATGGCTGCGCGCCTGCACCCCGGCGCCCAGGAACGCGGCGATCCCCGCATTCCGGCGGGCCAGATGCTTCGTGGCCGCCGCCGAGACGGCGGCGGTGCGCATCTCGGTGATCAGGCGGCCGTCCAAGAACGCGAGAGGCGCCCCGGTCGCCGGATCGTGGAGCAGGATGGTCGCCAGATGCGTTGCCAGGCCGCGGGCGGCGTTCCCGGGGTAGAAGGTCACCGCCTTGAACCCCAGCGCCCCCTGATCGCGCAGGTAGGCCGGCATCAGCGCAAGCATGCCGCCGTGCGTCTCCACCGGGATCACCGTGCGCACCGGCTGCACGACGGCGCCGGTCGAAAACGCGGCCAGGGCCCGCTCCATCAGCGGCACGAGGTCGCGCATGACCAGCAGCCGGCGGAGGTGGGATTCTTTCAGGAGCGTCACCATGGGCAGGGTCCTCCCGAGCGGGAGAGGGCGCGGGGCTTCGCGCGGAGCGCTCCGGCGCCTACGCCGGCTCCGGCACGAGTTTGGCCGGGATTCCCGGCTGGGCCCGGCTGAGGAGCGCGGGGAGGCCGCTCACCCCGAACCGTTCGGCCCACTGGCGCGCCGCCGCATTGCCCGGGAACAACCGCGAAGCCGCCGGCAGCGCATCTTCGCGCCGGCGAATGAGCAGCCACACGTACGGCGGCGAAAACGGAGGCTGCCAGGCCAGCAGATCCTCCGCCCGAAGACCGGTGGCGCGGGTGACGTCGTCGACGCGGCCTTCTCCGGCCCGGATCGCGCCGACGGCGCCGGCGGCCAGGGTGCAGCAGCGCAGGTCGGCCGCCATCAATTTTGCGTGAACGGTGGCGCCGGGCCCGTAGAAGACCGGGATCAGTTCGGCTTCCAGGCTTTCGATCGGTTCGAGGGCGATCCCGCGCTCGCGCATGACGTCGAGCGCGGCCAGGGTGGCCCAGAGCGTGCCCGGCTCGCCGCCGCGGGCGCGGTCGTCGTGGGCCGTCACCCACAGCTCCCCTGGAATGCGGGAGAGCGCCTCCGCAAACGCCGCCCGGTGGCTCACCCGAAAGCGGATCAGCTGGCACATCACCCATCAACTCCCGGCGTTGGGTTCTCGCCCAGTGCTCTGGGGCACGCTCCGGCTCAGGCCGTAGGCACGTCCTGGCTCACGCCGTAGGCACGTCCTGGCTCACGCCGTAGGCACGTCCTGGCTCACGCCGTAGGCAGGGATTCCATGCCCGAAGACAGGCTTCCTTCGGGGCCGGGTCACCCCGGTCGGACGTCCGGCTCCCGGTTCGCCGGTTTCTCGCGATCAGCGAGGGCCCACCGGCCTGTGGAGGCGGGTTTCTGCTTGGTGAGCAGCTCGACCAGCAGGGCCTCGACGTAGAGGGCGATCCCCAACACGATCAGGGCCGCCTTCAGGTCCCACAGGTTGAGGTACCGGTTGTGGCTGATGTACGAGTAGTACGACACGGCCGTCCGGTGGCGCAGAGCGGACAGCACGCCCGTATCCCCGGTCACGAGCACGGTCGCGAGTTTGTTGGCGATGCTGACGAACACAGACTCCAGAACCAGCGCCAGCGCCAGGAGCTTCAGCGCGACGATGCCGACCCTGAACAGGAACTTCTTCTTCGGCGGAGCCTGCTTCGCATTCATCTCGGCACCCCGTCGGCGTGGGTGATGATGAGGGTCGCGACCCCGGCTGCGAATACGGACTAGACGCTCTGTTGACCTTTCGCTGGATGTCTTGGGTGGAGTTTCCGAGCGGCGATATTTTGGATGAACAGGGCTTCCGCGTAGATCGCGACCCCCACCAGCAACGCCCACTTCAGTTCTCCGAGGCTGAGCGGGCGCACATCGCTGACGTACGTGTAGGATGAGAAACTGGGCCGGTGAAGCGCCTGGGAGATGCCCGACGGCACAGACGTCATCAGAACCGTGACCACCCTGTTGGCGTAGTGCATGAGCACGGACTGCAGGACCGTCGCCAGGGCGCAGAGCTTTAGCCCGATGATAATGGCTCTCAGCATGGACTCTCTCCAGGTCGATTTCATCCGCCCCTCCCCAGGTGTTGCTCCCCTGGTGTTGCATGCCCCGAATCACCCCGGCATAGACTCATCTCTCCCGCGGTCTTCGGAGGGATCTGATGTCGTACCCTTGAAAAGGGGTTCTGGCTCACGCCGTAGACCCCGGCGGGCGCGGGGAGGACCGCTGGCGCGAGGAGGACCTGATGGCGTATCTCGGCTTGTCGATCCGCGGTGGGGAGCGGCGGGAGGAGGAGCTGCGGTTCGCCAGAAGGCTGGGGTACACCGCCGTCGAGATCAGCATGGATGGGACCGGCCTCGTCTTTGGCGGCCAGCTGCACCCGCAGATGCTTCGGGAAGCGCTCGCGGCCTTCGCCAAGCACGATTTCCGGTATTCGATCCACAGCCCCAGCAGTCTGGACCTGCGGGACCGCGCCAACCGGGAGAACCATCTCGCCCTGGCCAGGGCCGCCCTGCAGTTCTGCCGGGAGGTCGGCGGCCGGGTCCTTGTGATCCACTTCGAGCAGCAGAGCCAGGACCCCGAGGATGAGGCCGCGTTCGAGGATGCGATCCGCCGCCTCTCCGACGAGGCCGGCGAGGTGCTGCTGGGGATCGAGAACATCGAGGTGGAGCGGGTCGATCCCGTCATCGACTGCGTCCGCCGGATCAACCGTCCCAACGTCGTCATGACCCTCGACGTCGGCCATGCGTATCTCGCGTCCGTGTACTTCCGGTTCGACGTCTTCGAGGCGATCCGGTCCGCCCTCCCGTTCGTCCGGCACGTCCACGTCAACGACAACTTCGGGCGCTACGATCCGCTGCGGCTGGAGAATTTTACATTGTACCGGACCCAGACACCGGCCGACACGTATCCGCTCGGGAAGGGCGATCTCCACCTCCCGGTAGGGTGGGGGACGATCCCGCTGGAAAAGGTGTTCGGGCTGCTCCGGGGCTTTCGCGGAACCGTGGTGCACGAGTACCGGTACAACCTCTTTCTCGGGTCCGCCGAGGACGATTACGCGCGGGTGCAAAACCTCTTCGCGGCGCTCGAGGATCCCGCTTCCGGATCGGACAAAGGGAGGTGAAGGGGCGTCCCGAATGAGAGGGCGGACAGGTGACACAGTGAACCTCAGGGGGTGGAAGTGATGCGGAGGTTGACAGGGCCCTGGCGGACGCTCGCCGCCGCGCTGGTCGCGGGTGCGGTGTGTCTGGTGGGGCTGAACGGCGGCACTCCGGCCCGAGCGGCCGATACGGTCACGCTGAACTTGTACATCGGCGGGGATACCAATATCTTCGATCTCTGGAAGAAGGCGCTGCTGCCCGCGTTCACCAAGCGGTATCCGCGGTACAAAGCCAACATGGTCGAGCTCCTGCACGACAACGGGTCCGAGGGGATCTACGCCAAGATCCTCGCCGCCAAGCGCGCCGGCCGGACCGTCGACGTCGACCTGTGGGAGACCACGCCCGGATTCATGGAGCAGGGGATCGGGGAGGGCCTGTGGGTCAAGCTGAGCGACAGGATCGTGCCGAACATCAGCAAGGTGCCGGCGGACACCCTCGCGGCCGCGGACTATTACGGCCTGCCGTATCGCGGGTCATCGGTCGTGATCGGCTACAACAGCCAGTTCGTCAAGAATCCGCCGTCGACGTTCGACGACCTGGTGGCCTGGATCAAGGCCAACCCCGGGAAGTTCACCTACTGTGATCCCAACACGTGCGGGTCCGGCACGGCATTCGTGACCGGCGCGATCTACCGGTACGCG
This sequence comes from Candidatus Segetimicrobium genomatis, assembly GCA_005882275.1. Lineage (GTDB taxonomy): Bacteria > Sysuimicrobiota > Sysuimicrobiia > Sysuimicrobiales > Segetimicrobiaceae > Segetimicrobium > Segetimicrobium genomatis. The sequence goes on along the minus strand of VBAK01000120.1, from coordinate 31,507 downwards.
TCCGCCGAGAGGTTCGCCGGGAAGGCCTACGATGCCAAGGACGAAGCCGCCTGGCAGCCCGGGTGGAAGCTGCTGAAAGACCTGCAGCCGGCGATGTACAACAACGGCTTCCATCCCAACGGCAACGTGGCGGTGCTGCAGCTGCTCGCGCAGCAGAACATCTGGATGGCGTCGGTCTGGTCGGACATGGGGCTGGATTGGTACACCCGCGGCCAGCTTCCCAAGGCGATGAGGTTTATCCAGATCACGCCGCCGCTGATGGGGGACGATTCGCGGGTCATGCTCCCGGCCGGCTCGGCGCATCTGGAGGGAGCACTCACGCTCCTCAACTGGCTGCTCACCCCGGAGGCGCAGACGATGGTGATCGACGTCGTGGCGGGCTATCCGGGCATCGACTGGAAGTACATGCCGGAGTCCGTCCGGCAGAAGTTCAAGGACGTCGCCAAGGCCTTTGCTCCCTGGCCCAACCCCAAGTACCTGGCGGACATCAAGCGGCTGTGGCATGAGCAGGTGGTCGGCGGGGCGCAGTGACTGACTCGCGGAGGCAGGGAGCGCTGGGGCTCGCCCTGGTGCTCCCGCCCCTGCTGGTCTTGATTTTTCTCATCATCGTTCCCGCCGTCAGCGCGGTCATCGACACCCTCCACCCGCCCGAGGGTGCCGGATGGACGCTCACCAACTACGCGCTGATCCTCGGGAACCGCGTCCTCCGGTCGGACATCCGCTTCAGCATCGTCGTGACGCTCGCGGCGGTCGCCGTAACGTTCTGTCTCAGCTACCCGCTCGCGCTCTACCTCCGGTTCACCAAGGGGCGGCTGCCCTCGCTGCTGGCCGTGCTGTTCACGATCCCGCTCTTCGTGCCGGTCGTCATCGCGTCGTTTGCGATGATCACTTTTCTCGTCAACCACGGCATGGTCTCGACGGTCCTCTACCGGATGGGCATCGAGTGGTTCCCGCCCCTCGTGTACAACGCCACGGGCATCGTGCTCACCGAGGTGTGGACCACGATCCCCTTTGCGGTCTTGATCCTCGGCGCCGGCCTCCAGGCGATCGACGATGCGCTCATCGACGGCGCGCGCGACGTGGGGGCCGGTCCGCTGCGCACGTTTGTCTCGATCATCCTGCCGCTCAACGCCACGCCGACGATGATCACCCTCACCCTCCTGTTCATCGGGATCTTCGGATCGTTCACGATTCCGTACCTCGTCGGCGGCAACGCCCCGCAGATGCTCGGGGTGACGATGACCAACTACCTCACCCAGTACCTGCGGCGGCTTGATGCCGTGACGATCGCCGTCATCGCCTTCCTCATCGCCGCGGCGGTCGGCGCGCTGTACGTGGTGAGCGTCAGCCGGCGGGAGCGCCACGCGCTGTGAGCGTCGCCGTGGGGGCTGCCGGGCGCGCGGGGGCCCCGTGGTTCTGGGCGATCGCCGGCCTCCGCCGGGCGCTGGAGCTCGGCGCGTTCCTCGCGCTCGCGGCGTTCATTCTCGGGCCGCTGCTCACGCTGCTCGTCTGGGCGGCCGCCGGGACGTGGCTGTTCCCCAACCTCCTCCCGGAGTTCTCGCTGCGGTGGTGGTACTACGTCCTCGGGAACGAGAACGTCGTCAAGGCCATCCGGATGAGCTTCCTGAGCGCGCCCGTTGCCACGCTGCTCTCGGCCGTGATCTGCATTCCGGCCGCCTACGCCTTCGCGCGGCTGGAGTTCCCTGGGCGGAGGCTGCTGCTCCTGTCGTTCCTGAGCGCCAACGCCTTCCCCAAGATCGGGCTGTACGTGAGCATCGCCACCCTGTTCTACCGGTTGAACCTGATGGACACGTTCGCGGGCGTCGTCATGATCCAGCTGATCAACACGCTGCTGTTCATGATCTGGATCCCCACGGGCACGTTTCGCGGCATCAACCGGAACCTGGAGGACGCCGCGCGCGATGTGGGGGCGGGGCCGCTCCGGACCTTCTTCAACATCACGCTGCCGATCGCGCTGCCCGGGCTCATCGTCGCCTCCCTGTTTGCCTTCCTTGCCGCCTTCGACGAGGCGCAGGGAACCCTCATCGTCGGCACGCCGAACCACATGACGATGCCGGTGATGATGTACACGCTGGTCCTGAGCTACCCGCAGCCGGTGGGCGCCGTGTTCTCGGTGCTGCTCTCGCTCCCGTCGCTGCTGTTCCTGCTCCTCGCCCAGCGGTACCTGCGGGCCGGCTACCTCGCCGCCGGCTACAGCCTCTAGGCCGCCGCATGGCGCGCCTCTCGCTGCGGCATCTCACCAAGACGTTCGGCGCGCAGGCGGCGGTGCGCGACGTCACCCTGGAGGTGCGCGACGGCGAGCTGATGTGCCTCCTCGGTCCCTCCGGGTGCGGCAAGACGACCACGCTGCGCATGATCGGCGGCTTTGCCCTTCCCGACGCAGGAGACATCCAGATCAACGATCGGAGCGTGGTGGCCCTCCCTCCCGAGCAGCGGCCGACGGCGATGGTCTTCCAGCGGTACAACCTCTGGCCCCACATGACCGTGGCCGGGAATATCGCGTTCGGGCTCAAGCTCCGCCGCCTGCCGCGGGCAGCGATCGCGGAGCGGGTCCGGGACGTCCTCGGCCTCGTCGGGCTCCCGGGGTTTTCCCAGAAGTATCCCCATCAACTGTCGGGCGGGGAGCAGCAGCGCGTCGCGGTGGCCCGGGCGCTCGTGCTGGAGCCCCAGATCCTCCTCCTCGACGAGCCCTTCAGCAACCTGGACGCGCGCCTCCGGGTGCACATGCGCGAGGAAGTCAAGCAGCTCCAGCGCAAGGTCGGGATCACCACGGTGTTCGTCACCCACGATCAGGAGGAGGCCCTCACGATCGCGGACCGGATCGCGGTCATGAACGAGGGAGTCCTCCAGCAGGTCGATACCCCGGACGCGCTGTACGCCCGCCCCCAGACCCTCTTCGTGGCCGACTTCATCGGCACGATGAACCTCGTTTCCGCCCACGCCGACGCCGGCCGCGCGCTCGTGGCGGGGCCGTGGCGCCTCGCGCTGCCCGGCGGGCGGTGGCCCGAGGGCGCCGAGGCGACGCTCGCCGTCCGGCCGGAGGATCTCGTCCCGGACCCCCAGGGCGCCCCGGCAAGGGTCCGGCGGGTCATCAACCTGGGACACTACCTGCTGGTGCTCCTCGACGGTCCCGGGGTGCCGGCCCTGCGGATGTTTACCGAGAAAGGCGCCTCGTTCTCCGAGGGGCAGGAGGTCCGGCTCCGGATCGCCCGCGGGCTGGTCTTTTGCGGGCCCGAGGTGGCCGAGATCGGCGGGCCGATGCGTCCCTCGGTGGCAGCCCCCACAGACCGCGCGTGATCCCGGGGTCCCCTTCGGCCGGCCCCGTTCGTTTGCGGGCCCAGGAGGTGTTCGAGCACGCGTTCACGCTCGCCGCACCCGGTGAGGCGTGGGCCGCGCTGACGCTCGACGCTCCGGGGACATCCTGGCGCCGCGGGGAGGCAGCCGTGGTCGCGGTAGACGTCGACGGCGGGGCACGGCAGGAGGTCATCCTCGCCGGCGGCGATGAGCCGACCGAGTACCCCCGGGCCCTCGGCCGGCTGCCGGCAGGCCTTCATACCCTCCGGCTGCGGATCCCGCAGGACCTGCCGCTGTCCGCGGGACGGGCGGTCACGGTGGGCCCGGTGCGCACGGGCAGCGTGGACGACTCCGACCCGGCGGCGTCCGTCTGGCGGCACGCCCCGGTGATTCACTACCGGGCCCTGCATGGCCCGCTGGACAGCCTGACGTCAGACGCCCCGTTGGTGCTCTTCTATCGCATGGAGTCCCGAGCCGGCGGCGCGTCGCTCGAATATCACGTCATCTACAGCCACGAAGACGCCGGGACCGATCTCACCGGCCTGCTGGCCGCCTGGGGGCACACGGTCGACATCGAGTGGGTCTTCCGGGTCACGCTCGATCCCCACGGCCGCGTGATCGGTGAGGAGTTTCAAGGCCCGGAGCACGCGACGCTGCGGTTCGGCGGCGGCCGGACGATGGGCGGGCACCCGGTCCTGCAGGTCGCGACCCTCAACGGGAATGTGACCGACGTGGTGCGCTGTCCCTATCGGGCCGCGCTTGCCCCCGCCTGCGTCCAGCCCGAGGGTGAGCCGCGCGAAGGCGTGCTGCAGCGGTATCCCTGGATCTACCGGGTCAGCGCCCTCGAGGTCCTCCGCCAGGTGCCGCTCGAGGCCGATTCGTCTCCGGCGTCGCCGGCCGCCGCGGATCTCCGGTCGTACGTGTTCTTACAATGGAAGAGGCCGCCCGGCTCCGGCGGCGCGACTCTTCCCCTCGAGGCCGGCGTCCGCGTGCGCGACGCGTGGTACACATCCGCGTGGGGGCGCCCGGATCTGGCCTTTGCCGAACCCGATGCGGAAAGCACGGCGGTCAAGGTTCCCGCGGGGACCACGGAGGCCCAGGTCACCGGCATCGCGCTGCGCTCGTTCGATCCTCCCGCACAGCCTGTGGAGGTCCGGCTGGTCCGCGCGTTCTTCCTCGATGGGGAGTACCGCCCTCGGCCGCCCTTTGCGGGCGGCGCAGCCTGCCGGCTGACACACCATGAACCCCGCAGGGTGGTCTGGGAGTCCCCCTAGAAGGTAGATGTTCATCAGGCTCACCGCCCTGATCTACGTATTCGACCTGTTGTTGTTCGTCCTGGTCTTCTTGATCATTCGCTCCCGGAGGGCGACCGCGCGGGTCATCGCGACGGTCGTCGTGCTGGCGGCCGTGGCGTACCTGGCCAGCGTTGTGCTCCTCGTGTTGGTGTCCATGCACTTCTCGCCGCAGATGTCTGGAAGGTAGGGAACGGTAGGTTGACTCCGCTCCCAGTGGATCGGCGATTAATGATCGGGAAGGATTTGGATGTCCGGTTCTGACTCGGCCGGCCCGAGCCGGTACCCAACCCGGGGCTCGGTGAGGATGTACGTCGGACGTTCCGGATCGGATTCTATTTTCTTTCGGAGGTTGCTGATGTTGACGTGCAACATATGATTCTCCGTTGCGTATGCCGACCCCCACACCTGCAGCAGAAGTTGGTGATGGGTGAGCACTTTACCGTCCGCCTGGACGAGCGCCTTCAAGAGATCGTACTCGGTCGGCGTGAGCTGCGCCACCTTTCCGGAGACTTTGACCAGCCTGCGATGCAGATCTACCTCCAACTCCCCTATCCTGACGCACTCTCCAACCCGGTTCCCTCCCAGGCGCCGCAGCAACACCCGGAGCCTGGCATGGAGTTCTCCGATGCCGAACGGCTTCGTGAGATAATCATCCGCCCCCGCCTCGAGGGCGGCGATTTTCTCGGCCTCCTGGTTTCGGGCTGATAGGACAAGGACTGAAACCCGCGCGTGATCACGGATCCGTTGTAGGACCTGGATCCCGTCCATATCCGGGAGACCGAGATCGAGAATCACAAGATCCGGGCGAAACGATAGTTCGGCGCTCAGCGCGGCCCGGCCGTCCGCCGCCTCGGCGACGGTGTACCCTCGCGCGCGCATGGCAATCTCGAGAAAGCGGCGTATGGAGAGATCATCATCGACGACAAGCACCCTCGGGCCGGACTCTGTCATTCGGCATCGCCTCTGCGAGGGAGGCTGATTCTGACAATGGTTCCACCCCCGTCACGCCGCTCTGCCCAAATCGCGCCCCCGTGCGCTTCGACGACTCCCTTGGCGATTGCGAGGCCCAGGCCGGTGCCGCCGACAACGCCCGCCGCCGAGGCCGGTTGTCTCAGCCGCGAAAACTTTTCAAATACTCGATGAAGGTGCTCGACGGGAATGCCGATTCCACGGTCCGCCACGCTGATGACAACATCCTTGATCCCCGCGCCGGCCGTGATCTCGATGGGTGCACCGGGTGGAGAGTATTTGGCCGCATTGTCGAGGATATTGATGAGCGCGTGGGGAAACAAGATCGCATCCACGTATATGGATGGCAGCCCCAATGGTAACTCGACACGACACGGCCGTTCCTCGAAGACCTCCCGCAGCTGATCGGCCGCGCTGTCGATGACGCTCCTGACGTCGAGGGGCTCTTGCCGCACTCTGAATGCTCCCGCCTCGAGGCGGGTCATCTCGAGGATTTGTGTCACGAATCGATCCAGCTGTTTGGCCTCGCGGTAGGCAATGGCTGTGAGTTCTTCACGACCCTCCGAGCCGAGAGCCCGTTCTTCGAGCAGCGTGCTCAGGCTGCCGATCACTCCCGTGAGCGGTGTTTTGAGGTCGTGCGAGATGCAGCCGAGCAGGACCTTCTGGAGTCGCTCACTGGCGGCGTACTGGTCTGCCTCTGCGCGCACTCGCTTCATCCGTTCGATCATAGTCCCCACGATCACGGCGACCGCGAGCAGTCCGCCCAGGAGCACGGCTTCCTCAACCGTGGGAATGGAGAACGCAGCGTCCCAGGGCGGAACAAAGAAGAAATTGAATGTCGCCGACGCGGCGACGGCAGCCGTGATGGCCGGCCCCCGTCCCCACAGGATCGCGACGAGGAGAGTGGAGAGAACAAATGGCACCGTGGTGGGAATCGGGTTCCTCACGCCGCTATAAAAGAGCATCAGCGCGACGGACAACGCGAACACGGCGCTCCCCACGTGCAACAGCCTCCCGGAAGGTGCGTGCAGGCTCGTGGGCCTGGAGCCGTCGGCAGGAGGCTGCTGGTGCTGGTGGGCTGGGTGAAGGTCCATGGCGGCGTCTACTCTACACTGGGTGCCCCGCTCCGCCGGGTAGGGCGACATAGAGATGCCTTGCGTGTGAAGCATGTGAGCAGAGCGAGGCAGAATGCGCCGGCCCGCCGCTAGAGTCGACCGGATCTCAGAACGTGGACCCACCGCTCGACGATCCATCGCCCGACAGAGTAATCCAAACGCTGTCGGTACCAACAATCGGGCTCAACTTGCCGCTCATCAGGACCGTGATCAGCTGGCTGTTGCCGGAGTACGAGGGCGAGGCCCAGTGTGACCCGCCGGGCATCGCGAGCCCGATCTGAGTTCCCGCGCTGTCAAGGGTATTGTACTGCTGGTAGTAGGCCCACTCCAGGATCTTCGCTTCCTGGAGGATGTTGTCGGCCTCAGCCTTATACGCTTTCTTGCGGGCCGCCAGGTACCGCGGCACCGCTAATGCGATCAGGATCCCCAAAATTGCAAGCACGACGACGAGCTCGATCAGAGTGAAGCCGCGTTCCCGACTCGCGTTGCGCCTGCACAGCCATCCGAACATGCCCGATTCCCCCTCAGCAAGTGTGTCCAATCCTCCGGTGCTTGAAATGCCCCGGCGGCACGCAGGGGGGACGGGTTGAGCAAGGTGAAGCGTGGTTCTTGATAGTTTCTTGACAGATTAATGCGGCAGAGCCTGTGAATCCCACCGGGCGGTTGGAAGACGCGCCGCCTCCGGGGGTCGGGGACGCGCTTAGACCCAGATTCCACTCGATTTATTGATCAGGGCCCCTGCAAGACGAAGGGGCGGGCCGGGCCTGCGGGGACCGCAGACCTCTTGCCCGCCCCGCCGTTCGTCATGCTCTCGGCTGCGGCACGATGCGGATGTAGGGCCTGGGCGCCTTCCAGCCTGCCGGGTAGATCTTCTTGGCGTCCTCATCGGTCACAGAGCCTGAGATGATGACGTCCTCGCCGCGCTTCCAGTTCACGGGCGTCGACACTTTGTGCTTTGCCGTCAGCTGCAGCGAGTCGAGCACGCGCAGGACCTCATCGAAGTTCCGGCCCGTGCTCATCGGGTAGACGATGATGAGCTTGATCTTCTTGTCCGGCCCGATGACGAAGACGTTGCGGACCGTTTGGTTGTCGGCCGGCGTGCGCCCCGCCGCGGTGCCCGCCGTGCCGGCGGGGAGCATCCCGTAGAGCTTCGAGATTTTCAGATCCGTGTCGCCGATCATCGGATAGTTTGGCGCAACGCCCTGCGTCTCCTTGATGTCGTTCGCCCATTTGACATGGCTGTCGACCGGGTCGACGCTGAGCCCGATGATCTTGGTGCTGCGCCGGTCGAACTCGGGCTTGAGCTTGGCCATATACCCGAGCTCGGTGGTGCAGACGGGCGTAAAATCCTTGGGGTGCGAAAACAGCACGGCCCAGGAATCGCCGATCCAGTTATGGAAACGGATGCGGCCTTCGGTCGTTTCCGCTTCGAAATCCGGGGCAATATCGTTGATCTGAAGCGTCATCCCCTCACCTCCCGGTTTGGTCCGGAGTGCCGTCCATTGGGCAGGGTTGCTGAGCACGCGATGGTGTCTATCTGGAGTGGGAAATGAAGCGTGGCCCCCCGGCCTTGTGCCTAGCGCACACCGATCCTACATTCAGTTTGGTGTGGAGAGGATGGTTTGTCAAGGGAGTGCCGCCCGGCATCGTGGCGCCGGGGATCGAGGACTCAGGCTCACCCCCCGCGAATCTCCGGAGCGGCCGCGATCTGTTCCTGGACTCGTCTGCGGAATTCAAATGGCCCCTTGATCTGCGGAAGCTTCTCCTTGCTGCCGCCCGTCCCGCTGATGACAATCGTTCCGTAGTTGAAGATTTTCTGCACCAGCGTCTGGTCGACGCCGATGGCCTCCACTTTTGCCAGGAGCATCTCGAAGGAATGCGTCCCCATGAAGCCGGTCTTGATGAGCACGCGCTTATTGGTCACGCCGAATTCCGACGAAAAGTAGTTGATGAATGCAAAGATCAGGAGGAACAGACCGAGGGGAATGAGCACCCAGGCCGCGACCGCGTACCGGGACGTCAACACCGCACAGCCTGCGCCCACCGGAACCCCGCCCCAAATCATGGGCTTGATCAAGACATTCCAATGCAGTCTCGTCCGATACACGAGGCTCTCGCCGCTGATCAGGCTCCGCTGAATGTAACCCATCCGTGCTCTAGATATGCCCACGGCCGGGGAGGCTCAGCCTGCGGAGAGGAAATGCCGGGCGCGCTCGTTGAAGTGCACGGTATGCCTGGGCACGTCGTCGTCTGGATCGATCACAAGGAAGCCCGCGTCTTCCACGTGCAGCCGGAGACGGCCGGCCACGCGCAGCCGGAGGCGATCGACGAGACGACGATCCGGTCTCCGCAGCACCTCATCCACAGGCATCCCCAGGGGCGGGGAGACGCCAAAGAGCACCCTGACGATGCCACGAGGTTCTTCCACGCGGTCGCCCGATCCCTCGAGGGCGCCGATGCCGTTCTCATCGTTGGCCCGTCGTCGGCGAAGCTCGAATTTCTCAGGTACGTGCAAGACCGCGACCAGAAGCTCCAGGCCAAGGTCGCCGGGATTGAAACCATGGATCATCCGACCGACAGGGAAATCGTCGCCTATGCGAGGAGGTATTTCAAGGGAAGCGATCGGATGTGAACTGTGACCTGCGTGTGTGATGCGGCGTCCGGCCCGAACGCGCGAAGCCCCCTGCTCAGTCTGGAGTTACTCACCAACGATGTCTTTCTTCATTGGTCCGAGCTTCCCAAGCAACTCATGTTGGTCGCGCTTCGGCACGTTGAAGGTATTCAGTGCTTTTGACCAGGATCCGCCGCTTCATCATCCCACCAGTTTTTATTTAGTCGACTACCGGTAAACCCCAACTTTACGTTTTTCAATGGGGTCACCGGTTTGCTTGGGAGCAAACGCGCCTTAAACGCCTTAAACGCCTTAGGGGAAGTCCGGAAGAGGAGCCCACGACGATCTCAATGAAGAGAAAGCTGATTGTGCGCTGGACCTTCATCGGTCTGACTTTAATCTTTCTTTTTCGGTCCCTTGTTTCCGCTTCTGTGATGTCCAGCGGCCTCCAGGATGGTTCATCGACGAAAGCATTTCGGTCCGGCGCGGAACCCTGCAGCGCATAAGCGCCAGGCGATACCGGCAAAAAGGAGAGCAGGCGTGGCCAAAAGGTGAGCGGGTCCTCTGTAGGGGGGATACGGATGGCACGGAAAGCGCAGACGCGCGAAAAGTCCGTTCGTTTCGACTCAGGGAGCTTCCTCGCACGATTACACGGGGGAACAACGACCACGCGGTACGATGCCAACCGCAAGGTGTTCGGCCAGGGTGACCCCAGCAGAGCCGTGTTCTTCCTCTCGAGCGGCAGGATCAGGCTCTCGGTCGTGTCCCGTGAGGGGAAGGAAGCGGTCATCGCCATCCTCAACGGCGGCTCGTTTTTCGGAGAATCCTGTTTGACCGGGCAGTCCGTCTGCGCAGCGACCGCCACCACGGTGACGCCGTGCACCCTCAGCCGGATTCCGAAGACAACGATGGCTCGCGCGCTTCGTGAATACCCCAAGTTCTCCGGGTACTTCGTCTCCTATCTGCTCTCGCGGAACCTGCGCATCGAAGAGGACCTGGTGGATCAACTGTTCAACTCAAGCGAGAAGCGGCTGGCCCGGCTATTACTGCTGCTTGCGCACTTTGGCAAGAAGGGAAGAACTGAAAAGGTGGTGCCCCGGGTCAGTCAAGAGACCCTGGCCGGGATGATCGGGACCACGCGGGCGAGGGTCAGCCACTTCATGAACAAGTTCCGCAAGTTGGGCTTCATTGAGTACGATGGGGAATTGTCCATTCATAGTTCACTCGTGAACGTCATCCTCCACGATTAAGCTTCCATTCGGGAGGCGGACGGCTCCCAGGGTCTGCTCTGGGGTGTGCAATTTTGAGCAGACAGCCCCCATGACCTCTGCTACGCTTCGGTGTGACTGGGAGTAGCGTTTCTTTCATCTTGTGACAAAACCTGGGTCGTGACCAAACGGGCGTTCGTAAGAGGTGACATATGGATGGTCTCGTCCCCGTCACCTTCCGGTTCCCCTCCGTACTCACGCCGGAGGCTCGGCACGTCTCGCTGATCGGCCCATTCAACAGGTGGACCCCGAACGTTCATCCGCTGGCGAGAGCGGGAGACTACTGGTGGATCATCACCCTATACTTTCCGCCCGGCCGTCGCATCGTTTACTGCTTCGACGTGGACGGCGCCACCTGGGTTGATCCCAATGATGGGATGACACCTCACGGCCGGGGGTCCGAATGCTCCGTTCGCAGCGTCGAGCGGATCTAGGGGCCGCCTCGTCTTTCCGTTGATAAAGACCTAGTCCCACGGGGGCCGCATGGACGGGTCCCCGGGGTGTCGATGTCGCTCCCTTACAGGAGCGCAGGACGGTACGCGGCCCCCCGTCGTTCGGCAGCTGAGGCTAGGGCTGCAGGCAACGGGCTCCGGGGCTGCCCCACCGCATCGAGGATCCTCACCGTGTCCTCACTCCTTTGACCGGTACCGAGATACCAGCGTACGGGCGAACTACAGGAGGGACACGCCGTCGCCAGCTCGACATGGCCGGCGCGATTGGGATCCCATTCACCTGCATACTTGGTGTTGCACTTTCGACACTGGTACGTGATGACATATACCGGCAACCGCATCCACGTCTCCCCTCAAACGGGTGTTCACGCACAGACCCCGCCTTGTCAGCTGAACGTCGCGTCCAGGCCAATCCTTCCCGATAACACGCCCCCGACGCGCCGACCGCGGTTCGTGAGGTTCGAGGGTCAGACCGCAGGCGGAAGATTTCCTCGCCGGACGAGGTTTGTAGGGGTAGGCGAGGGTGAGCGTCCATGCGATCCATGGTGGTTCCGAGTCTGGTGCTGGTTGCGGCGCTGGCGATCCCTGCCGCCGGCCGGCCGGTCGATCCTCTCCGCGTCACGATCCTGGATGCGGGGATGGTCTCGCAGTCGCTGCGGATCACGATGGCCACGTCGGGGCTGGACGATCACGAAGCAGGGCGGTCTGCCGTCGCGGTGTCGGCGTGGCTCGACGGCGTGCCCATCCAGGCTGAGGTGCCTCTGATTCGGATGCCCGCGCGGTTTGCGCTGGACCTGGATCTCGCCGCCGGCGCCGTCCGCATCGCCGGGGTCACCGTGGGCGAGTTTGCGCCGGTGCAGCGGTTCGACGAGAACTTGATATTCCCGGTCGAGGTGACGTTGCGTCGCGGTCCGTACGTCGCCACTGCTCGGCGGCTCGTCGCGATCCCCTTGCCGACGGTCGTCGTCCCCGGGTACGCCAACGAGCTGCGCGGGCCCGATCACGCGCTGCTGGCCGCGTTTCGCCGCCGCGGGTACCGGGACACGGGACCGGCCCAGACGGTGTTTTGGTTCGCGTACCCGTCCCTCCACATGACCTTCGCGGAGGCCGCGCATGAGCTGGATGCGTACGTTCGGCAGGTGGTGCTCCCGGCCACCTATGCGCGGAAGATCAACGTCGTCGGATACAGCCTCGGCGGCCTGCTGGCCCGCTGGAACATCGCGTATGACCTCGATGGGTGGGGCGGGCTCGTCAACCGGTTGGCGCTCGTGGGGGTGCCGAACGAGGGCGTGGTGATGCCCTACGTGTACAGGAACACCCCGGAGTTCGTGCCCTACGCGTATATGGCGCATACGCAGTCCGCCCGCGCCATGCTCCCGACGTTCCCGTTCTGGCGGGCCGGCCCGGGACAGCCGTGGGGCACGCCGCCCGATGGCGGGAACCCCCTGCTGACGCAACTCAACGCCCGATCGATCCCGGCCGGCGTGCGTCTGTCCAGCTTCTTTGGAAGCATGGATTCCGGAGGGGTGGGGGTCGCGGTCGACGTTCGCGTGTTCGTCTTCTTTGGCAGCCTGGGTCTTGGCGATACGGGAGGTGCGGACACCATACTCGGCGTCACCGGTGAAAGCGGCGGCGCGGTGCTGAGCTACGGTCCCGGCGACGGGATCGTGCTCGTGGCAAGCGCGCTGGGGTTGCCGATTCAAGGTGGCGCCGGCGTCGCGGCGTTCGCGGGTCGTGAGATCCAGCGCGTCGACCTGGGGCCTGTCGGGCACGTGTCGCTGCTCGCGGCGGGGGCCGAGAAGATCCTTGCCGCGCTGCTCGACCGCGTCCTGGACAGGGTGGAGACAACGACGGAGGCTCACTGAGAGTCCGATCAAATGCAGGCCGTACCGGCGGCTGTCACGAACCCACCTGGGCGAGACTCCAGGGGCAGTACTGCCGGAAGCGGCTTCCCCCGCAACATCACGAGTGAAGGGAGCCCATGATGAAAGCCATCGCGGTCTATCCCGGCAAAGCGAACAGCACCCACCTGGCCGAGCTCCCCAAACCCGCCCTCTCGGACGTCCCGGGAGGTCGAGGGGTGCTGGTGCGTCTGCTGCGGTGCGGAGTGGACGGCACGGACAAGGAGATCAACGCCGGGGAATACGGGAAGGCGCCGGAAGGATGTTCTTTTCTCGTGACCGGGCACGAGAACTTCGGCCGGGTCGAGGCGGTTGGCGACCACGTGACCGAGCTGCGGCCCGGAGACTATGTGGTCGCGACCGTGCGGCGGCCCGGCGGCAGCCTCTACGACCTGATCGGGACCTACGACATGACGACCGACGACGAATACTACGAGCGCGGCATCAACCTCCGGCATGGGTTTCTGACCGAATACTATGTGGACGATCCCGAGTACATCGTGAAGGTCCCGGACGGCCTGGCGGATGTGGGGGTCCTTGTCGAGCCGCTGAGCGTGCCGGAGAAGGGGATCCTCCAGGCCTACGAGATCCAGCGGCGCCTGCGCGTCTGGCGACCGCGAAAGGCGGCCGTCCTCGGCGCGGGCACCATCGGGTTGTTCGCCACGATGATCATGAGACTCCGCGGCCTGGACGTGACCACCGTCGGGCTGACGCCGAAGCCGTACCTGAACTCCGACCTGATCGAGGCGCTCGGGGCACGGTATCTCAGCACGCGCGACGTGCCGCTCCGCGAAGCCGCCACCGCCTACGGACCATTCGACATCATTTACGAAGCGACGGGCTACTCCCCGCTCGTCTTCGAGGCCATGGACGTCCTCGGAAAGAACGGCGTCCTGGTGCTTGCCAGCGTCACCGGCGGCAACCGCCGAGTCGAGGTCCCTGCCGACAAGATCAACCTCGGCTTCGTCCTCGGAAACAAGGTCATGGTCGGGACGGTCAACGGCAATCGGGAGCACTTCGAGGCCGCCGTGCGGGATCTGGCGCTGGCCGCCGCTCAGGTTCCCGGGTGGGCCGCCCGCCTCCTCACCCATCCCGTCAGGGGTCTGGAGAACTATCGCCGGCTGATCGATACCCTCACCACCGCGGGCGGGGCGATCAAGGTCTTTCTCGAGATCGCCTCGCCGTCCGCGGCCGGCAGCGGTGAGTGAGATGCCTGACGACACCCCGTGGTGGCCGTCGCGGTATGGAGCGGACGACGAGCGCGGGACGCTGAACGAACTGACCCCCGCCAGGATCGTCGCGGCCGCCAGGCTGGTGCGGACCGGACGGGTCTACGATCTTGGACGGACGCTCCACGCCGACGTCCCCCGCTTCGAGGGGCGGTTCTGGCGGCAGACCCTCGTGAGCAGCGCCCACTTCATCAATGCGCGGCGGCCGGGCGGAAGCGGCGGCGGCTGGGGGGCGAACCGCCTCAACTGGATCACCGAGCTGGTGACCGGTACGCTGCAGATCGGCACCCAGCTCGACGCCCTCAACCATTTGCAGATCGGCGACCGGTTCTATAACGGGTGGCGGGCCGCCGACATCGTCGAGGAGTGGGGGACCCGAAAGCTGGGGATCGAGACCGTGCCGCCCGTGATCGCCCGCGGGGTCGTGGTCGACGTGGCCCGGCGCCGCGGCGTCCCGAGGCTGGAGGCGGGCGATGTCATCACGGTTGACGATGTCGAGGGCGCCCTGCGAGCCCAGGACACGGCCGTCGGACCCGGCGACGTCGTCCTGTTCCACACCGGCTGGGGGGCGCTGTGGGACGAAGACCCGGGCCGCTTCGCCGCGGGGGAACCGGGCGCGGGCATGGCCGTCGCGGAGTGGCTCGTGGAGCGGCGGGTGGCGATGACGGGCGCCGACACCTGGAGTTTCGGGCCGGTGCCCGGCGAGGATCCGGACCGCCCGTTCCTCGTGCCGCAGACGCTCAACGTCGTCCACGGCCTCTTCATCATGGAGAACCTGGCCACGGAAGCGCTCGCGGCCGATCGGATCTCCGAGTTCATGTTCGTACTGACCCATCACAAGACCCGCGGCTCCACGGCGGCGATCATTGCGCCGGCGGCGGTGATCTGAGGAATTTCCTGAGGGAGGCGGCGGGAATGCCGGCGGGCGATCGTTATGACGTCGCGATCATCGGCACGGGCGCCGGCGGCGCCACGCTGGCGTACAGGCTCGCGCCTTCCGGAAAGCGGATCCTGCTGCTCGAGCGCGGAGGATGGCTTCCGCGGGAAAAGGCCAACTGGGACCCGCACGCGGTCTTCGTCGAAGAGCGCTACCACACCACGGAGCGATGGTACGACAAGGAGGGCCGCCCGTTCCGCCCCGGCACGAACTATTACGTCGGCGGCAACACGAAGGTCTACGGCGCCGTGCTGCTGCGGATGCGGGAACGCGACTTCGGGGAGGTCCGGCACCACGACGGCCTCTCGCCGGCCTGGCCGCGCAGCTATCAGGACTTCGCCCCCTATTACCTCGAGGCGGAGCGGCTGTACGGCGTGCACGGAGCGCGGGGCAGCGATCCGACCGAGCCGCCGTGCGACGCTCCGTACGCGTTCCCGCCCGTGGCCCACGAACCGCGGATGCGGGAGATCTACGATGACCTCGAGCGGCAGGGGCTCCATCCCTTTCCCCTGCCGGTGGGCGTCCGCCTCGACGAGGCCAACCGGCACCTCAGCCCCTGCATCAAGTGCGAGACCTTCGATGGGTTTCCGTGTCTCGTCGACGGCAAGCACGACGCGGCCACCACGTGCATCCTGCCCGCTCTCCGGCATCCGAACGTCACCCTGCTGACCCAGGCGCTGGTGACGCGGCTGGACACGGACGCCACCGGACGGCGGGTCTCGACGATCCATGTCACGCGCAACGGCGCGGAGGAACGGTACTCGGCGGACGTGGTCGTGGTCGCCTGCGGCGCCGTGAACTCCGCGGCGCTCCTCCTGCGGTCGGCGAGCGACCGGCACCCGAACGGCCTGGCGAACAGCTCCGGGCAGGTCGGACGGCACTACATGTGCCACAATAACTCCGCCATTCTGGCGGTGTCGCGCACGCCCAATCCCAGCCGGTTCACCAAGACGATCGGCCTGAACGACTTCTACTGGGGCGCGGACGACTTCGACTACCCCATGGGACACATCCAGACGCTCGGCAAATCGCTCCCCGCGCAGCTCGAGGGGGATGCCCCGTCGATTCGCATCCCGGGCGTCGGGCTCACGCTCGACTTCATCGCCGGCCACGCCGTCGACTTCTGGATTACGACGGAAGATCTGCCCGATCCCGACAACCGGGTCGAGATCAGGCCGGACGGCCAGATCATGCTCAGCTACACGCCGAACAACGGCGAGGCGCACCGGCGCCTCTTGCAGAGGCTGCGGCACGCGCTGGAGGACTGTGCGGGCGGCGTGACGCACTTCATCCCGCAGTCCGTCTACCTCTCGAAGCAGATCCCTCTGGCGGGGGTGGCCCACCAGTCCGGCACCTGCCGGTTCGGCGCCGACCCCCGGAGCTCCGTGCTGGATCCCCTGTGCAAGGCGCACGATCTCGACAACCTGTACGTCGTGGACGCGAGCTTCTTCCCGTCGAGCTCGTCGGTCAACCCGTCCCTGACGATCATCGCCAACGCGCTCCGGATCGGCGATCACCTCCGCGAGCGCCTCGGGCCGGCTTCGGCGCAGCGGGCCGCCGCGGAGTAATCGCGAAGCTCCTCGACCTGACGGGAGGATCGTCATTGAGCACGGAGCACGCGGCGGTGCGGGCGATTCCCGGGCGGGAACCGAGCCTGCCGGCGCGGCCGGTCGTGAGCTTCGGCCGCGAGATCTGCGGCGATCTCGCCTCCGCGCTCCGCCGCGAGTGGCTCGTCACGAACGGTCTGGGAGGGTATGCGTCGGGGACGCTGGCCGGCATCAACGCCCGCCGCTACCACGGGCTGCTCGTCGCGGCGCTGACCCCTCCGGTCGGGCGCACCGTGCTCGTCGGCGGGCTCGTGGAGTGGGCCGGCTACGGAGGCGGCCGCTATCCCTTGTCCACGCACGAGTACGTCGACGGGACGATCGATCCTCGGGGCTACGTCCACCAGCGCGCGTTCACCTTGGAAGGCATGCTGCCGATCTGGGAGTTCGAGCTGGCGGATGCGATCCTGGAAAAGCGTGTCTGGATGCCGTACGGCGCCAACACCACGTGCGTCCGCTACCGCCTCATCCGCGCTGCGGGTCCCGTGGACCTGGAGATCACTCCGCTCGTCACCTACCGCGACTTCCACTCGCTGCGCTCCGGACAGGGCTGGACGCCCGAGACCGTCTCCGTGCCGGGTGGGGTCCGGATCCGTGCCTCCGCCGACGCCGTGCCCTTCAGGCTCTCGTTGGATGGCGCTGCGTTCGCGGCGACCGGCGACTGGTACTGGAACTTCCTGCACCGGGAAGAGGCGGCGCGCGGTCTGGACAGCCGGTCGGACCTCTACGCGCCCGGCGTCCTTCGCATCCGCGTGCTTCCGGATCAGAGCGTGACGCTGGTCGCGACGGCGGAGACGGCCGAGGCGCCGGCGGCCGCACGCGCTCTCGAAGACGCGCGTTCGCGGCAGGAGGCGCTTCTCCGTCGCGCCGGTGTGGAGGCGGCCGACCCCGTGGTCCGGCAGCTCACCCTGGCCGCCGACCAGTTCGTGGTCGCCCGGAGCACCGACCATGATGCCGGCAAGACCGTGATCGCCGGCTACCACTGGTTCAACGACTGGGGCCGGGACACCATGATCAGCCTGCCGGGCCTCACGCTGTCCACGGGCCGTTACGAGGAGGGGGCCGGGATCTTGCGCGAGTTTGCCCGCTACGTGAGGGACGGTCTCCTCCCCAACAACTTCCCCGACCTGAGCGGCCAGACCCCCGGATACAATACCGCCGACGCCTCCCTGTGGTTCGTCCTCGCCGTGCGGGCGTACCGCGAGGCGACCGGCGATGGCAGTCTCGTGGACGATATGCTGCCCACAGTTCGCGAGATCCTGGATCGGCACGTCGCGGGAACACGCTACGGCATAAGGATGGACCCGTCGGACGGCCTGCTGCGCGCCGGGGAGCCGGGCGTGCAGCTCACCTGGATGGACGCCAAGGTCGGCGACTGGGTGGTGACGCCGCGGATCGGCAAGCCGGTGGAGATCAACGCGCTGTGGTACAACGCGCTCAGGGCGGCGGCGGCGTTCCTGGCCCCAAGGTCCGCCGCCGCGGCCGGCCGTTACGCGACGCTGGCCGACCGGGTCCGCGTCTCGTTCCGCGCCCGCTTCCCGCGGCCCGAGGCACGTCGCCTCGCAGATGTTGTCGACGGCCCGGACGGCGACGACCTGGCGATGCGGCCGAACCAGATCTTTGCCGTTTCCCTCCCGTTTCCGCTGCTCGACGATGCCGACGCCGCCGCGGTGGTCGAGGCCGTCGGCAGGACGCTGCTGACGACGTATGGCCTGCGCTCCCTCAGCCCCGACGCGCCGGCGTATCACGGTGACTACGGAGGGGACGTGGTCCACCGGGACGGCGCCTACCACCAGGGACCGGCCTGGGCCTGGCTCATCGGCCCGTACGTCGACGCGCACTACCGGGTGCATCGGAGCCGGGATGCGGCCCTCGCGCTGCTCCGGCCGTTCGAGCACCACCTGCGCGACGCCGGACTCGGCACCGTCTCGGAGATCTTCGAAGGCAACGCGCCGCACCTTCCCCGGGGCTGCATCGCGCAGGCGTGGAGCGTCGCGGAGCTTCTGCGGGTATGGCGGAAGTTGGGAGGCCCCGAGATCCGGAACACACGCGCTTCCCCGGCGTAGACGCAGAGCGCGCTGTGGCGCTCGATGGGCGGAGCCGGTTTGATTTGAGCCCGCTCGAAATCAAGCGGATGAACATCATTATGTCATCTAGTTGACAGTTTTGTCAACTGCGGTACATAATACTCTTACCATGATGACGACAGACCCGTTACAGAAGCGGGAGGTGTTCCACCTCGTCTTTCTCCGGGCCCTCGGCCGATCGGCTCCATTGTCGACTTTTGCGGTCAAAGGCGGCTGCAACCTGCGGTTTTTCTTTGGCGGCGTCCGTTATTCGGAAGACATTGATCTCGACTCATCGGGCGTGCCCGTGCACGCGCTCCGCGAAAGGGTCATGACCATTCTCGCGTCCTCAGGTCTGCTCGATACGCTGCGAACCTTCGGTATCGACCGCGTTCAGGCTCCCGATATCTCGCGCGCCAAGCAAACCGAAACCGTGCAACGCTTCAAGGTCCATCTGATCACAACCGCGGGTGAAGATCTGCCGACCAAGATCGATTTCTCCCGCCGCGGGTTCGACGCTCCAATCCGTTCGGAGCCGGTGTCGATGTCCATCGTGGCTGCCTATCGCCTCGCTCCCATCGTCGCTCCACACTACGCCGCCTTGCCCGCCGCGGCTCAAAAGGTTCAAGCGCTCATCGCGAGAGGGGCGCCGCAGGCACGGGACGTCTTTGACCTGTACACGCTCGGTTCCCAGCCTGAGATTAACCCCACCGCCCTCAGGGCACGCTTCCGCGAGCGTGACCTTCGACAGGCTCATGACCGCATCTATGAAATCGAGTACGCGCAATATCGCGACACCGTGCTGAGCTTCCTTGCACCTGAAGATCGGGCTACCTACGGCTCAAGCGAGATCTGGGATGAGATCAGGCTCCGCGTCGCTGCGCTCATCGGCCATCCGGTGAAACAGGATGAGTAGACTGTCGATCACGAAGGCGATTCAAACGATCGGCCGTCCCGTGTTCACCAGCAGGGAAATTGCCCTGGTGACCGAAGGCTCGCTTTCATCAGTGAGTCACAGCTTGGAGAGGATGGCCCGGCAAGGAATCATCCGCAAGGTCGCGCGCGGTCTCTGGTGCGCCCCTTCCGATCCGCGGTTCACTCCCTTCCTGCTGGTCCCCTTTCTCGCGGGCAGCCACCAAGCCTACGTATCCTTTCTCTCTGCACTGAACCTCCACGGCATGATTGAGCAGATTCCACACAGCACCTTCTGCGCGACAACCGGCCACACGCGCCTCAGGACGACGCCCGTGGGCAGCTTCTCGTTTCACCGGATTCACCCGAATTTTTTTGCAGGGTTCGACTGGTACCGCGGGGGGAGGGAATTTCTGATCGCCACGCCGGAAAAGGCCCTTGTGGACTCCTTGTACTTGTCCAGCCGTCGAGGCAGACAATTCCGGTTCTTTCCCGAAATCGAATTTGGGGGGGGATTTCGCTTTCGGACGGCCGAGGACTGGGCAAGACGAATCCCTTACGCGCGCATCCGAAAGTATGTTCAAGCCCAGCTCAAATCGCTTAGGCGCCGGCGCCCAACGACGCCGGCGGCGTAACGCGCCCGAATGATCACCAACAGATCCGGCAAGCAGGTGATGGAGATGCCTACGACGTTGAGATTGGGGATCACCATGACAAGGACCCCGCGGTCCGCCCCTAAGGTCCTGCAGGTCCCTTGCAGCTCAGCCCCGGGTTGGCGCCTACAATTGCCGATTGCTGCGCCTTGACGCACCCGTAGGTGATATGGGTGGGGCCATGGAGCACGGTCCCCTGGTCGGTCCAAGCCAAGGCGGCGCTTCCTCCCCGATCGATCACGATAGAAATCGAGTCGGCGAGATCGCGGTTCCCCCCACTGACCGTGCAGAAAATGCCGTTCGTGCAAATCCCCCCGACGTGCATGATCCCGCTGGACGCGGAGGTCTGGTTAAACTTCGGCGTCGCCGAGTTTCCATTGATGGTCTGCGCGAAGGTGACGACCCAGGGGGAACGCGCTGCGTCGCTGGGTGTGAGATCAGGAGAGTTGAGCCAGATAAAATCGACGCGTCCGGTACTGCCCGCAGCAATCCACGGAAAGTAGTGCGTCCCCATGTCGCTGTTGACCTGCACCGGCCGCGCCCAGGTTTTGGCCTTGTCACTCGAGTGGGTGAACCAAATGTCGAATTGGTCGGCAGCGACGAGATTGTCTGGGAACACCGAGTAGATGTTTCCACCGGCGCCCGGCGTTCCGGAATCGTCGACAGCCAGGGTGGCGAAGATCTTGTCGGTGTTCGTCGAAGGGCCGCCGTCGAAGACCATGTGGGCATCCCAGACGGTGAGTCCTGCCGGTGTGGCGGGAGGAGAGTGGGCGACCCAGACCTGGTGGAAATTCTCAATCTGTGTGAGGTTGCAACCTTGAGTGGTATTCGCGACCGGGTCGGCGGTGATCCACTGCACGTAGACTTCGCCGGTCTCAGGGTCGACCTCGATATCGCTGGGCACGGTGTTGCAGAACGAGTTCACAAAGGCGATACCGTTTGTGCCCAGGACGTCCACGGACGGGCCGAATGTCTTGCCGCCGTCGTTGGAAGCCGCAACCCAGATTTGGCTGACGCTGAAATCGTGATAGCTGACATACACCTGATCCTGGTCGGCGCTCGTTTTGCTTGGAAAGACGGCGATCCAGGGCCGGTCGATGAAAGAAGGATTGACTGCGGCGATGTCGTTGATTGTCCATGTGGCGCCCCGGTTGTCGCTGTACGCGAGCTTCACCTGCAGGAGAAGCGGGAGCTGCTCGATCGCTGAGACGTAGACCCGATGTGCTCCCGGCGTGCAGCTGCTCGTCTGAATTGAACAGGGGGTGGCGCCGCCGATACGGATGTGGACATCGCCCACATCACTTCCGAATGGATCGTTCTCCGGTTTTTGCATGAACGTTCGGCCGCCGTCGTCGGATCGGGCAACATGGCTGCCGCTTGCCTGCCACGCGACGTACACCGTTCCATCCGAACGATCTACTGCGACCGAAGGCTCGGTGGCATTTGTTTGCGAAGAGGGAGAAACCTGTCTGGTAAAGCCAATGATATCCTGCGTCCGCGCAGATGGAGTAGCCAACAAGAGCGAAGTCAAGCTGAGAAGAACGCCCCAAACCGCCACCCGAAAACGAATCCAGTGAGGGTCAGTGTTGAAGGCTCCGCTCGGAAGCACCATCCGTCGTCGCATCACCGCCGCCCCCTCTGCGATTCGTTGTCGACGAAGACCGCGTTCCTCTGCCCTGAAGGAGCTATCCGGAAGACGTCATAAAATTATTAAGTAGGCGATTACCCGACAATTGGGTGACATACCCAATGTGGCACGAGGGATTGCCTTGCCGAGCATGGGTGCGATAGAACTGGCGTACGTCAGCCGTCATCCTCTCGGGGACGCGTCGTTCCCCGAGAGCGCCGACCCGGTTTCGAGCAGGCTCTTGAGGCTCAACAGCACGCGCGGCCAGCCCTCCGAAACGGCCTCGATCAACTTGTGAGGACGAGGTGCGGGACGATGCGGGCTACGGCGGGCCGACAGGCCGTCAACCGCCCATACGTCGCTCGGCAGACAGGCGTGCCCCGGGCGCGCGTTGTATCCTGTAACTGCGGGTGCGCCTCGGGGTCTGGGCGCGCCCGAACGCTGCGATAGAGGGAGGCCGGTCATGCCGTTTGTTCGGGTGACGTTGTACGAAGGACGCTCGACCGAGAAGAAGCGCAGGATTGCCGAAGCCATCACCGAGGCGCTGGTGACAATCGGAGGAACGACGCGGGACGCGTGTCAGGTGGTCTTCGAGGACGTGGCGAAAGAGGATTGGGTGACGGGAGGCGCGCCCGAGTTTTCCGACAAAGCCGCCAAGCGGTAACTCTTCGTATCGAGGGTCCGCAAGGCGTTCGTGTCGGGCGAATCGTCAGAAGCCTTCGAAGCAGCGGGTCGGGGGTAACTGCGATATCGCCTCCCTCGTGTCGGGGAGGAGATCTAGTTTCGGCTATTGGGGCGGTAAAAGCCGCTACCAACGGTGACCGGCGAGGTCCTCTGCCGGTAGCTCGGACTCAGGTGCGGATCGTTCCCTGTTGCATGCTCCGCACGCGAGGATCGAGAGCGTCCCGCACGCCGTCCCCAAGGACGTTGAAGCCCAACACGACCAGCATCAACGCGATGCCCGGGACAATCATGAGATGCGGCGCACGCTGCATCCATTGACGACTGTCGCTCAGCATCGCGCCCCATTCCGCAGTGGGCGGCTGTACGCCTGCCCCGAGGAAACTGAGGCTCGCGCCGGTGAGAATGGCGTCCGGAAGTAGCAAACTAGCCTGCACGATGATCGGACTCAAGACGTTCGGCGAGATGTGACGGCCGATGATCGCGGCATCGAACGCGCCGATGCTCCGGGCCGACTCAACATAGGTGGCCTCTCTCACGATAAGGACCAACCCATACACGACCCGCGCGAACTGTGGCACCTGCGAGAGCCCGACGGCGAGCACGACGTTATTGAGCCCGGGGCCCAGTATAGCCACGATGGTCAGCGCGACAATGATGCCGGGGAACGCCAGGAGAACATCCATGAGTCGCATGATCGGAGCGTTGAGACCCCGGTAATATCCCGCCAGCAACCCGGCCGGCACGCCGAGCCCGGCGCCCACCGTGATCGATCCCACGCCGACGTACAACGAGACCCGCGCCCCGAAGATCACCCGGCTCAAGAGGTCCCGGCCTTGATTATCGGTCCCGAGCCAATGCGCCGGCCCCGGGGGTGCCAAGGTCCTGGCGAGGTCGATCGCGTTCGGATCGTAGGGTGCCAGCATCGCCGCGAGGGCGCTTACCAGCACAAAGAGCGCTGCGATGCCCCCCCCGGTCAACGACAACTTATTGCGCTTGAGGGTCTTCCAGGCGGCCCGCCAGGGTTCCGGCATGCGGAAGCCCGCGCGCGAGCCGCTACTGGTATCGGATCCGCGGGTCCAGAGCGACATAGGCGACATCGACGAACAGATTGACCACGATGAACAACGCCGCGAACGTGAGCAGCGTCCCCTGAATGACGGGGTAATCCCGGCTGTTGACAGCGGTCACGATAAGCCGCCCTAATCCCGGCCATGCGAAAATCGTCTCTGTGATCACCGAGCCGGTAAGCATGAGCCCGAGACGAACCCCCATTACCGTCACGACGGGGATGATCGCGTTTCGCAGCGCATGCTTCAGAATCACGAGCCGCTCCGCCACGCCCTTGGCCCGCGCCGTCGTAATGTAATCCTGGTGAATGACTTCGAGGAACGACGACCTCGTGATCCGCGAGCAATAGGCGGTGGAGAAGACGCTCAGCAAGGCCGCAGGCAGCACATAGGACCGCCAGCCGCTGATCCCTCCCGTGGGAAACCAATGCAACTCTACAGCGAACACGTAAATGAGAAGCAGGCCGAGCCAAAATCCTGGGATGGAAATGCCGGCAAGCGCGAACGTGGTGGCGACATGGTCAAGGAGCGAGTTCTTGTGAATCGCCGCCAGCACGCCGGTGCTGATGCCGACGATCGTCGCGACGACGATGCTGACGAGCGCCAGCCGAAGCGTGTTACCGAATCGCTCCTGAATCTGCGACGCTACCGACACGCCTGAAAAGACCGATGCGCCTAAGTTTCCGCGGCTCAACTGCTCGAGGTACACGACGTAGCGTATGTAGAGCGGCCTGTCGAGGCCAAACTCGTGACGCACCCGCGCCACCACATCGGGGCTCGCGCTCTCACCCGCATAGATCACCGCGGGGTCGCCCGGGATGAGCGCGAAAATGAGGAAGACCGCGCTCACGACCATCAGAAGCAGCGGAATGCCCCATCCCAGGCGGCGCAGGACGTAGCCTAGCATGCGTCAGGGAGTCGTCCAGGCCGTGGTGCCGTCCGTCCCCGCACTACGGGCCGTTCACGGTGCGGGTCGGGGCAGACGAACTCGAGCCCGCAACGTGGTGGGGTTAGAAAATCGGAGGGCGGAGATGTGGCCCGCGGCGGCCAGGGTGCACGGCCGGCGGGGGAGCCACCGCCGAATCTAGCGCCGTTCTTTCCACGCAAACTGCGACGGGTGAGTCAACTGGCAGGGATCGATCCTCGCGCCGTGTAGCGTGGACTTGAACGCGATCTCTTCCTTCAATTGGAACAACTGAATGATCGGCGCGTCTTTGTAGATCATGCTGATCGCCTGCGCATAATACTGGTTGCGCTGCGCCAGCGTGGGTTGCGAGTTGCCGAGTTCGATCAACCGATCGACCTCGGCGTTCTTGTAGTACGGCCGGTTGCGCTTGGCCGGCGGGAACGCATCGCTCTTGAAAAGATAGTTCATGTCATACTCGGCATCGCACGTGAACGTGCCCCAGCCGAGGTTCAGTAAATCGTACTTGGCTTTGTCCGGCGAGACGGTCACTTGGTCATGCCAGTAGCCGGGGTCGAGGATCGTCAGGTTGGCTGCGATCCCGACTTTGCGAAGCTGCGCCTGAATCAGCTCCGCGATCTGGAAATCGCCTCGAATCTCGCCCTTCTGCGACCACAGGTTGAGGAACAGTTTGTCGCCCTTCTTTTGGCGGACGCCGTCCGGGCCCAACGCCCAGCCTGCGTCTTCCAGGAGAGCCGCCGCCTTGTTGGGATCGTACGCGTAGGGACCGGTGCGGACGAAGCCGTTGACCATGGGGCCCATGATCGGGGCCTGCGCGACCGTCGCACCGGTGCCGCCGAACACCGCTTTGGCCATCGCGGTCTTATCGAGCGCGTAGTTGATCGCCTGCCGGACCCTGGGGTCATCGAGGGGCGGACGCTGCGTATTGATGACGCCGTACCACTGGTCCGCGGAGTCCTTGGACAGTACGCTGATGCCGAGGTTGGGATTGCTCTTGAACCGCTGAAGATCCGGATCGGCCAGGTTGACGACGAGGTCGACCTCGCCGGCTTGCAGCGCCAACGCGCGGGCTGAGATATCAGGTAGCACGCGAAGCTCGATCTCGTCGAGGTAGGGGAGCCCCTTCCTCCAGTAGTTGGCGTTCTTCCGCAGCTTCACGAACTGGTCCGGCCGAAACTCTTGGAGAATGTACGGACCCGTCCCCTCGGCATGGGTCTTGAAGTAGTCGCGCCCGTAACGGTCGAGCGCCGTGGGGCTCATCATCGCAAAAGTCCCGAGGGCGAGTTCGGTGGGCAGCGCGGGGTTCGGCCTGGAGAGATTGATCCTGACGGTGAGATCGTCGACGGCGTCGATGCTCGTGATGGCCGCCAGCATCCAGGAGAGCGCGAGTCTCCCGGAGGTCCGCCTCTCGAGATTCTGCTTGACCGCGGCGGCGTTGAACGGCGTGCCATCATGGAACGTGACATTCGGCTGAAGGTGCAACGTCAGCGTCAGGCCGTCGGTGGAGACATCCAAGGATTTTGCGAGCCATGGAACGATCCTGCCCGTATCCCCGCGCGCAAAGAGTTGCTCATAGAAATACTGCGTCGCTTCAAGATCATACCGGTTGTTCGTATCCGACGCGTCCATGGTATGGGTGCCCGGCGCGATGGCGACAACCATCTTTCCTCCAGACACCGGGGCCATCGTGGTCGTTTGCGATATCGAAGGCAATACAAGGACCGTGAGCAACAGTGCGATGCCAGCAGCCATACCCGGCACCATCCGTAGCGATCGGCGCATTTTCCATTCCCTCCCGGTTCATCACCGCGAACGGCGAAAAATGGACATTGCGTTACACGACGATCTCCCCTACGCCGTCACATGGCACGGCGGCCGCGCACGCCGTTGTCGTTAGGAGCGGTAGAACGCCTCGATCCGCCCGACGACAAAATCGACATCCTCTTCGGTCAACGCGGGGTACATCGGCAATGCGAGATTCTCCCGCGCATAGCGTTCGCTGACGGGGAAATCGCCTTCCTTGAACCCATATTTCGTTCGAGGCACCCGATCGAGGTGGTTGGGCGTATGATACGTCGGCTTGGTCTCGACGTGCTTGCTGAGGAACAGCCGCAGCTTGTCCCGCTTCGGCGTCCGGATCACATATCGCCAGTACGAGTGCCAGGCGTACGGCTTTTCCTGCGGCGGCGCAATATCCGTGTCGAGCGCGTGGATCAACCGGGTGTATCTTGCCGCGAGTTCCCGGCGGCGCTCGTTCCACGCCTGGAGCGATCGGAGAGTCACCCGCGCGACCGCGGACAACACTTCACTCTGCCTGAAGTTGAGTCCGGAAATCTCATGCTCGAGCGCGCGATACGCCACCTCGGCCATGCTGCCCTCGTAGTATCGGGGGCCGCGGCCATGATTGGCGAGCATCCAGATCGTCTCCGCCAGCTGCTTGTCGTTGGTGACCAGCAGACCCCCGTCGCCGCCGCAGAACATCGGTTTGTTGCGAGTGTAACTGAACGTCGCGCAGTGACCATGCGTGCCGAGCTTCGAGCCTTTGTATCCGGCGCCGATCGCCTGACACGAGTCGTCGACCAAGTGTAGGTTATGCCGTGTGGCAATCTCCATCAAGGCGTCGAGATCCGCGGCATGTCCATGCGCGTCCACCGGCATGATGGCCTTCGTTCGGGGAGTGATCGCGGCTTCGACCTTCGACACATCCATGCAGTACGAATCGAGTTCGATGTCCACGTACACCGGGGTCGCGCCCGTCCACATGATCACGTCGGTGGGCGCCGGAAACGTATTCGGGGCCGTGATGACCTCATCGCCAGGACCGATGCCCCAGGCCTTGAGGGCGAGCAAGAGCGCTGCGGTCCCGCTGGTCATATTGACGGCGTACTTGCAGCCGATGAACTGGCAAACTTCTTCCTCAAACCGCCTGCCCTGAGAGTCCCACTCCCGCGATCCTCGGATCCACAGGCGCTCGTCGAAGCCCTGTAACACCGCCTGCCGCATCTCCTCAGTGATCGTCGGCTCATACAGCGGAATGAAGTCCCTGCTCTTGCTCCGATACTTTACGAATTGTAATTGAGGATTCGTCCGCAGTGCGGCCATGTAAAACCTCCAGGCAACAGGGGCACACGTATCGTCTAGCATTATGCTACTCTATTACTTCTGGCTCCGCAACGTCTGGTACGGGGCCTTTCAGGGAATTCGATAGACGGGGCGCCGCCCGTAAAGGAGCCCCAGTGATGGCGGAAGAAGTTTTCTAGAAGTTTTCTACATCTAGCCAGATGGCGTCCGCGTTTCACTTGAGTGGTGAGCATGCATACGCCGAGCTCGGATCCGTGGGGGATGAAATGGCCAGTGTTGAGATAGGTCCCGTCTCGGCCGGGCCCGGCGAGAAAGCAAGGGGCCCCGTGACGGTTCTGGATGGCCCCATGACACGTCTTACCCTGCCTGTGGCGATCATCAACAGCGGCAAACCGGGGCCCTCTCTTGTGCTGCTCGCCGGCATTCATGGGACGGATTACCCGGGCATCGAGGCGGCGGCGCGGATCATCCGGCGGACATCGCCAGGGGACATCCGTGGCGTTCTCACCGTGTTCCCGCTCGTGAACGTACTCGGCTTTGAAGCTTCCGAGCCGTTTCTGATGCCGGTGGACAGGCAGAACATCAACCGGATCTTTCCTGGCGACCCCGCCGGGACGCCGAGCTTCATCTTGGCGCATGTGCTGTTTGAACATGTGCGCCGCCTGGCGGACTGTGTGATCGATCTGCATGGCGGCGACACCACGGAACACTTGGTCCCCTTCGCGCTGTACTATGAGAGCGGGAATGCCGACGTGGACGCGCGCTCGGCCGCTATGGCGCGTCTCTACGACACGCCGTACGTGTGGGCGATGAGTCCCCCCTACGGCCACCGCGGCACATCGATCGGCGAGTTAAGCAAGATCGGCATACCGGCGATCGCCGGCGAAGCCGGGTATCTGGGCACCTGCCATGAAGCCGACGTCGAGACTCACATCAGAGGCGTCGGCAACATCATGAAAGATCTTGGCATGGTGGAGGGCGAACCGGAGCACACTGTCGATCGCCAAATGTTTTTCCGAAGGGACTTCATCATCACGACACGCCGCGGAGGTATCTTCGAGCCGGCTGTCGATCCCGGTTCGCGCGTGCATCGGGACGCCATCTTGGGACGCATCAGAACGCTCGAAGGAGATGTCATCGAGGAGATCCGGTGTCCGGTTGACGGCGTCATCCGGACGCTCTTTCCAAAGCGCGTCGTGCATGCCGGCAGCATCGTGTACCGGGGATGGGTCGACGGCGTAGACGACGGCGGCGATGGCTCGCCCAACGGCGGGCGTCGCTGAGTGACGGGGACGGATGTGAGCACAGCGACCGCAACGTTGCCGTTCCATTCGATCGGCGAACTGTCGGTGCTCATCGCGACACGGCAGATCTCACCCGTCGACGTCGTGACCACGCTGCTCTCCCGGATCGAGAGACTCAACTCAACGCTGGCCAGTTACATTACCGTATGCGCGGCCGAGGCGGTGGCGGCCGCCCGCGCGGCTGAGCGGGACATCATCCACGGTAAGTACCGCGGCCCGCTCCACGGCATCCCCATTGCGTACAAGGACATCATTTGGACAAAGGGCGTTCGAACGACGGCCCACTCAAGAGCGTTGGCGGACTTTGTCCCGGCCGAGGACGCAACGCATGTCCACAGATTGTCGGCCGCCGGCATGATCCTGATCGGAAAGACAAACACAGGAGAGTTCGCCTGTGGCACGAGCGAGCTCTTCGGAAACCCACGCAACCCCTGGTCCCTCAACCATTATACGGGTGGCTCCAGCAATGGGTCGGCGAACGCGGTCGCGGCCGGTTTGGCGGTCGCGGCGACAGGCACCGACACGGGTGGGTCGGTGCGGGTCCCCGCTAGTTTTTGCGGCGTGGTGGGTCTCAAACCGACCTTCGGCCGAGTGAGCCGCCACGGCATCATTCCGTTGAGTTGGACGATGGATCACGTGGGGACGCTTACGCGAACCGTCGACGACGCCGCGCTGATGCTTACCGCCATGTCCGGGTACGATCCACTCGACCCCTCGAGCGCTACCGTCCCCGTCCCGGATTTCCGGGCGGGACTCGAACGTGGTATTCGCGGCCTGACCGTTGGCATCCCGCAGGAGCACTATTTCGACGGCCTCCACCCGGACGTGGAGCGGGCGGTTCACGCTGCGTTGGACGTGCTTCGCGCCGAGGGCGTCCAGGTCGTCCCCGTTCACCTGCCGCGCGCCGGGGATCTCGCCGCCGCCGCCCCGCTCATGTACCGGGCCGAAGCCTATGTCCTTCACGCGGAGCGGCTCCGTCGGCGCGCCGCGGACTACGGCCGGCGCGCCCGGCAGAAGATCTGCTCGGGCGCGTTCTTCACCGCGGCTGAATACCATCAGGCCGCCCAACTCCGGAGGCTATGGTGCGATGAACTGCGTTCCGTGCTCCAACACGTCGACGCGATTGTTACACCGACGGTGCCGTACCCCGCGTTCACTCTCCAATTGCAGGAAGCGGGGCCTCCCGATACGAGCTGGGGCACGCGGCAGTTCAACATGTCGGGGCATCCGGCCATTACCGTTCCCTGCGGGTTCAGCGGCGAGCATCTGCCGATCGGGTTGCAGATCGCCGGCCGGACGTTCGACGAACTCACGATCCTGCGGCTGGCGCACGTCTATCAAAAATTGACCGACTGGCACACCCGGCGGCCGCGCCTTGACGAAAGCCTAAAGGATGTGACGCATGATTGATTGGCTGCGCATTGAGGCGGCTCAGCAAGGGCTGGCCCTCGACGACGAGGATCTCGAGGCCATCCGACACTTATTGATCGAGATGAAAATCGCCCTGGCGGCGAAGCGGGCGACAATCCCGGAGGGAACAGAACCGTTTTTGGGGCCAGCCGGAACCGGCCCCGTCATGGGCACCGGTCCATGACCGCGCGGATCACACGAGTTGGGATCATCGGACTCGGCCGAATTGCCGAGTCGGCCCACATCCCCGCCCTTCTCGCGATCGAGGGTGTTCAGATCACTGCGGTCTGCGACATCGATCACAAGGCCCTCACGACGCTTGCCGGGAGGTATGGCATCAGCGAGAGGTATGTGGATGCGGCGGAGATGGCCGCGGCGTCGACCTGCGACTGCGTGTTCGTGTTGACGAGACCTCACGATGCGCATGCGTCCATTTCGCGTATGATGCTGCGGCACGGGAAGGATGTGCTGTGCGAAAAGCCGATGGCCACGAATCTCGACGACGCACGGCAGCTTGTCGATCTCGCGAAAGAGACGTCGCGAATTCTCATGATTGGATTCAACCGGCGGTTCATGCCGCTGGTGCGACAGGCAAAGTCGCTCTTTACGGGCCGCCGGCTGGAGGTGTGCAAGATCTCCCATACCGCCTCGAGCCGGCGGACCAATACCCTGCTGGATAATCCGCACGCCATCGACCTCATGCGCTACTTCATCGACAGCCCGCCACGAGCGGTCCACGCCGGCAAGCCCGGCGGAAATACCGTCAATCCAAGCGTGACCGCGCTCATCGAGTTTGAGTCGGGAGCGGCGGGTGTCCTGATCCTCAACAACGACGCCGGCGGAGTGTCGGAGCAGGTCGAACTTCACGGCGGCGGCCTGTCGGTGTTCTTAAACATCACAGATCATGTGCTGCGGTATTCGGATCGGACCTGGGGAGATGAGCGATCTGCGCCAGCGCAGTGGTCCGAATACCGAGGTGCCAAACAGGCAAGGTTTGAAGAGCTACACGGGTTCAGCGATCTCGACCGCCATTTTGTCGACTGCGTCAGATCCCGGCGCCCTCCAGCCGCCGGGGCGGCCGA